>JAHJJH010000333.1 GCA_018823105.1 Verrucomicrobiota bacterium
CTGGCAGCCGATGACGAACTTGCCGGGCTTTCCCGTTTTCGGGTCGGTGGTGTCGGCGACGATGGCGGCCATGACCGCCCCGACGAAGCCGAGGCCCATGACCACGACGACTTCCTGGCCCTGGGCTCGAGCCTCGGCCACAAGGCCCTCGAGGCGCTTGAGTTCAGCTTCGTACGCAGCGCGGTCAGGAAGCGGAAATTTTTCGCCGGCTGGGCTGACGGAATACTCGGCCATACGAGCCTCCAGGGTTCCTCGGGGCCTGTTCGGCCCCTTTTATGGGCGAGCATGCTAGGGATCGCGCCCGCCGTCGTCAACGCCGAATCGTGACAAAGCCGAGCGCTGAACACATCTTGCTTGCGCCCATAGGACGTACATGTTTGACTTTATCCCGCAACCAGCAGGAAGCTTGAGGCGGAGAGAGGCCATGGTGAAACCGGCTGACCAGCGGGTGGATATCGGCGAGCGGCGCGCACAGGCCGGCTGCGGGGTGACGGGGCGGCAGGCGCGCTGGGCGGTCGTGGCGTTCTTTGCCGTGGCGCTGCTGCTGAACGGCCACCATATCCACGAGGAGGCCACCCGCCGGGCCTATGGATTCTGGTGGACGGCTTGGGTGACCGCCACGCGGCCGCTGAACTGGATTTCCACCGTGACGCGCCTGTCCGCGCCCCGGACCTGGATCGAAAACGCCTTCGGCCAAACGGAAGATACCCCATGAAGTCATCCCGGTTGTGGATCGCGCTGATGAGTCTGCTGCTGGCGGTCTTCGGGCCGGCGGGGGCGGCGGAAGGGCCGCCGCGGCGGGTGCTGATTCTCGGCGACTCGATGATGCAGATTCCGGCCCATGCACTGGAACTGGAACTGTCGAAGCGGCTGGAGGTGAAGACGCGCGCGTTCACCCGCATTGGGACGGGGCTGGCCCGGCTGGATGTCTTTGACTGGATGGAGCGCATCCGGAGCCTGGTCGAAGAGTTCACGCCGGACACGGCGCTGGTCCTCCTGGGGGCGAACGACCACCAGCCGATGAAAACCGCCGGTACGGTGATCCGGCCCGGCGATGCGGCGTGGGAAGGCGAATACGCGAGGCGGGTGGGAGTGGCGATGGACCTGCTGGCCGGAACCGGCAGTGCGCAGGTCATCTGGCTGGAACTGCCCGACATGTCGGAGACCCGGAACCGGGAAGACGCCGATCTGATGAACCGCATCTTTGCCGGGGAAGCAGGGAAGCGGGAAGGCGTTGTGTTCTTCCATACCCGTCCGATCCTGAGCCGCACGGCGGGGAAATACTCGCCCTACATCATACAGGCCAACGGCATGCCGCTGCGGGTGCGCAGCTCGGACAACATCCATTTGAGCCGTGAGGGCGCCGACCTGCTGGCTCGCAGTGTGATCGATTTTTTGTGGAAAGAGGTAAAGACGCCATGAATCCTACGGTTCGGCAAGAAGGATGTTGAATCAGAACGGCAAGATGGTATTCTAGCGGCATGGGCACATTCCACATAGGCTGCAAGGTTGAGAATCACGCCGACCGGAGCAAGGGTGTTCGGATAGCGAAGGCTCTTGTTGACACGGGAAGCGAGCACACCTGGATTCCAGGCGTAAAACTTCAGAAAATCGGCGTGGTCCGAGAAAAAAAGGATGTTCGCTTCGTCATGGCGAACGGTGAAGTCGTGACGCGCAGTGTGGGCTTCGCCATACTCCGCGTTGCAAACGCCTTCACCATCGACGAGGTTGTGTTCGCAGAACCTGGCGATCAGGTCCTGCTTGGCGCTCGCACACTCGAGGGTCTCAACCTCACCGTTGACTCCGGACGAAAGAAACTTGTTGCAGCCGGTCCACTCCTTGCCGCATAGACCACGTTGCCGAACCATGTGCTCGACCGTACGCGTCCAAAGCCGCGCCGGTCAGAGCCGGCGTTGGTGCGAGGAGAAAAAGGAGGTGACTGGCGGCCGGGGGCTAATCCTGCGTCCGGCGGCGGTACTGGAGAAGCGATGATCACGTCACGGAAGCGTGGTGCCGCGTGATATTCCCGACCATTGATTTTGCGCTCTTTTTTCTCGTTGTCTTCTTCATCAGTTGGGCGCTGATCCGGCGCTGGCGGCCGTGGAAACTGTTCATGCTGGCGGCCAGTTACTTCTTCTACGGCTACTGGGACTGGCGCTTCATCGCCCTGCTGGCGACGTCCAGCGTCGTCAATCACGCCGTGGCCCTCGGCATGCGCCGCAGCCCCAATCCTCACGCGCGGCGCCTGCTGCTGACGCTGGCGGTGACCTTCAACGTGGCCAGCATCGGGTTCTTCAAGTACTCGCGTTTCCTGGCGGAGCAGATGGTCGCGGTCTGCGGCTGGCTGCGCTTAGATCTCGACGTCTGGTTCCCGGTCCTCGACTACCTCGGGCAGGTGATCCTGCCGGTCGGCATTTCCTTCTTCACCTTCCAGGCGATGAGCTACGTGATCGATGTCTATCGGCGCGTCATGCCGCCGGCGGACAGCCTGCTGGATTTCGCGTTGTTCCTGGCTTTCTTCCCGCAACTGGTGGCCGGTCCGATCGTGCGGGCCTGCAACCTGGTGCCGCAGATCAGTCGGCCCACCCCGCCGCCGCGCATCGATACCGGGCGCGCGGCCTTCCTCATTCTGGGGGGCCTGTTCAAGAAAATCGTCATCGCCAACTTCCTGGCGCAGAAGATCGTGGACCCGGTTTTTGCCCGCCCGGACCTGTACGGGGCCGTGGATACGCTCTTTGGCGTCTATGGGTATGCCATTCAAATCTACTGCGATTTCTCGGCCTATTCCGATATCGCCATTGGGCTGTGCCTGCTGCTGGGTTTCAAGATCGCCCTGAACTTCAACGCGCCCTACCTGGCCGGCACGATCCGGGAGTTCTGGCAGCGCTGGCATATTTCGCTTTCCACGTTCCTGCGCGACTACCTTTTCATCCCCCTTGGCGGCTCGCGGGGCTCGGAGAGCAAGACCTATCGCAACCTGATGATTACCTTCCTGCTCGGCGGGCTGTGGCACGGGGCGGGCTGGACCTTTATCGCGTGGGGGGCGCTCCACGGCGTATACTTGCTTGTGGAGCGCGCGGCGGGCCGCTGGATGGACCGGCGCGGCTGGCGCGGCGAGGGATGGCCGGCGATCGTGGGGCGGCGCGTCGCGGTCTGGCACCTGGTCTGCCTCTCGTGGCTGTTCTTCCGCGGAGAGACCTTCGAGCATGCCCTGACCATGCTGCGGGCCATGAGCCTGTGGGACAGGTCCGCGACACTGGTCACGGGCCCGATCCTGCTGGCGATCGTCGTGGGCTACGCGATGCAATGGTTTGACGGGGACCGGGCGCAGCGGTTGTGGAATGCGTTTGGCCGGCTGCCGGCGCCGGCCCAGGGCGCTGTCGCCGCGGTGGTCCTGACGATCATTTTGGCGCTCGGCCCGAAAGGCGTGGCGCCTTTCATTTATTTTCAGTTTTGACTGATCGGAAGCCGCAAGCGCATAATGGTGGAAATGAGAAGCGCCGCGTTTATTGCCCTGATAGGCGTTCTGCTGGCCGCGTCGCGGCCCGCCGCGGGCCAGGACGAAACGCCCCCGGTCATTCCGGTGGAGGGAGGAACCTCGGAAGTCGCTCCGGTGGGGGCGCCGGACGAGCCGGTGACGACGCAGAGCGCGGCGGATTCGCCGGCCCGCGCGAAAATGTACGAGGCCATGCTGAACGTCCAGGACGGCAAGCCCGAGGAAGCCATCCCCAAGCTCGAATGGGTGATTGAAACCGATCCGACGCTGGTCGGCGCGTGGGAAACCCTGGGCTATGCCTATTGGCAGTTGGGGCGCGTGAATGAAGCGAAGGCCCTGTGGGAACGGTGGAAGACGGTCGCCCCCGACGCGCCCCAGCCCCATCGTCTGTTGGCCCAAGTGTCGGTCGCGGAAAAAGACCTGGATACCGCCGAGGCCCTGTACCGAAAAAGCCTGGAGCTGAATCCCGATCACTTCGACACCCGCTTCGGCTTCGCGCGCGTCCTGCTCTGGAACGGCAAATTCCAGGCCGCCCTGGATGAACTGCGCAAGCTGTACGAACTGGACCCGGAACGGCTGGACGTGGAACTGCAACTGGCCCGGGCGCTCTTCGCCAGCGAGGAATACGAAGAGGCCCTGGACCATTGGAACCACATCAACGAGATGGTCCCGGACAATCCGCCATACATGGTGGCGCGCGCGCAAGCGCTCGTGCTGGTCGGCGCCCTCAAGGAAGCCCAGGCGGAAGCCGAGCACGTCCTGGACATCGAGCCGGACAACCTGGCCGCGCTGAACCTGCTCACCGATATTGCGTTGCGCGCCCGCAAGAACGAGGAAGTGGTCAAGGCCATGCGCCGGGTCCGGGACCTCGCCGAGAGCGACCCGGCCAAGGCGAACATAGCCCGGAGACTGGCCTATTTCATGTTGAGCGAGTGGGAGCAGGACCCGGCGAATTTCAGCCTCGACCAGTGCGTGCAGGCCGCGCAGGACGCCTATCGCCTCGATCCCGGCGACGTGGACGGGCACCTTTTCTACGCCGAGATCATGACCATTGACAAGGACTACGGGCGCGCCGAGGAACACTTCAAGGAGATCCTCGAACAGGACAATCCTCACAACCAGCGCGCGCTACACGGCCTGTTCCAGACCTACCTCGGGCGGATGATGCTGGACGACGCGGAGCGACAGTTGCGGACCAACCTGCGCCTGTACGATCCGCACGATCCGTACCGGCACTATTTCTGGGCCCAGTTGTATTTTGCGCGCGGGCGGTACCGCGACGCGCTGGAATCCCTCGAACGCCTCGAACAGGAGGGCGCGCAGGGGGCGATCGCCACGCTGCTGTACCACGGCCTGTCTTCGAGCGAGTGGACCGCGCAGCCTTCCGTTCGCCAGTTCCGCGATCACCTGATGACGCTCAAGCGCGCCGGGTTCCGCTTCCTTACGCCGGACCAGTTCTCCACCTACTTCGAAAGCTGTCCGAAGCCCGAACGGGTCCAGCGCCGGCCGCTCCTGTACCGCATGATGCGCGCGATCCGCAACGCCTGGACCGGGGAGACGGACCCGGCCCCGCCCATGTTGAGCGATGTCCGGCCCGACCGCGTGGCCTGCGTGACGTTTGACGACGGGTTGCGCGCCACGTTCCGCTGGGCCACGCCCGTGGCCGAGGAACTGCGGATTCCCATGACCATGTTCATCCCGGTCGGGAACATCCTGAACAATGATATTCACATCGTCA
>JAHJJH010000334.1 GCA_018823105.1 Verrucomicrobiota bacterium
GCAAGCGGGGGACTCTCGAAGATCCGCCGTAGCTTTGCGGAGGCGGAATAATCCTCTGGTCGCAACCCCGCGGAGCGGGGTAAAGTTCGAGCTTGCCCTGCACCGAGGGCACGGTGGGCCCATAGCTCAGTTGGTCAGAGCAGGGGACTCATAATCCTCTGGTCGTAGGTTCGAGTCCTACTGGGCCCACCGGGCCCCTGGTGCAGGGTTCTGCTGGGCCCACCGCGCTTCCGGTTGGGCTCTTGACGCGCTCCGGTGTCGGCCTTAAGATCGCCCGGTTTCCGTAATGGAAAGGAGAACAGGTTATGGCGGTTATTAATTTCGGCGGTGTGAAGGAAAAGGTCGTCACACGCAAAGAGTTCCCGCTGGCGAAGGCCCGGAAGGTCCTCAAGAAAGAGGTCATCGCGATCCTCGGGTACGGCGTCCAGGGCCCGGCGCAATCGCTGAACCTGAAGGACAACGGCTTCAAGGTCATCATCGGGCAGGCGCCGGAGTTCCCGCGCGACTGGGACCGCGCGGTCCGGGACGGCTGGGTCCCCGGCAAGACCCTGTTCGATATCGAGACCGCCGTGAAGAAGGCCACCGTCATCCAGATGCTCGTCTCGGACGCGGCCCAACGCGTTATATGGCCGGTCGTGAAGAAGAACCTGAAGAAGGGCGACGCGCTCTACTTCTCGCACGGGTTTTCCATCACGTACAAGGACAAGAGCGGCGTCGTGCCGCCCAAGTGGGTGGACGTGGTCATGGTCGCCCCGAAGGGGTCGGGCACGTCCGTCCGCCGCAATTTCCTCTCGGGGGCGGGCATCAACTCGAGCTTCGCGATCTACCAGGACGCCACCGGGCGCGCAAAACAGCGCTGCCTGGCGCTCGGCATCGGGATCGGGTCGGGATATCTTTTCCCCACCACGTTCCCGCACGAGACGAATAGCGACTTGACCGGCGAACGGGGGGTGTTGATGGGCTGCCTGGCGGGCGTGATGGAAGCCCAGTACGACACCCTGCGCCAGCACGGGCACTCGCCCAGCGAGGCGTTCAACGAGACCGTGGAGGAGCTCACCCAGAGCCTGATCCGCCTTGTGGACGAGAACGGCATGGACTGGATGTACTCGAACTGCTCGGCGACCGCCCAGCGCGGCGCGCTGGACTGGAAGCCGAAATTCAAGGCCGCGGTCCTGCCGGTCTTCCGCAAGCTCTATAAGCGCGTCTCCAGCGGCCAGGAGGCCGAGCGCGTGATCCAGTCCTGCGGAAAGAAGAACTACCAGCAGCAGCTCGCGAAGGAGCTCGCCGCCATCCGGAATTCCGAGATGTGGCGGGCGGGCGCCGCCGTGCGGGCCTTGCGGCCGAAAGAAGAAGCCCGCGCCATCCTTCGCAGCACCAAGGGCGTCGGCGGCCGTTCGGCGAACTGATCTGCCCGCCCGTGCTCAATACACGCCGCGCCTCTGTCAACAAGACGGCAGGGGTGCGGCGCTTCTCATGGCGACGGCTTAGCGGGCAGGAACCGGGCGACGGTCTCGCGCAGCGACTCGGCCGTGAACGGCTTGCTGATCACGCAGGCGATGCTGCCGTCCTGTATCATGGCCTCGGGGATATCCGCGCCGTAGCCGGTCACGATGATCACGGGTATGTCGGGCCGCTGGGCCTTGATCTCGCGCAGCGTGTTCAGGCCGTGCTGTCCCGGCATGTGGAGGTCGAGCAGCACCATCCGAATGTTCGGGTGCAGGGCCATCAGATGCAACGCCTCATAACCCGTCTCGGCCTGCATCAAGGGCCCCAAGTTTTTCAACATGCGCATGTATAGCGTGCGAATCGAGGGTTCATCGTCCACGACCAGGATGCAGGGCTCGGTGATGCCGGGCCCGGTCTGCGCGTGAGCGATATCCGACTTCTGGTCCTCTTTAGCCAGGGTAGCCAATTCGGGGGGGACAAACATTCCGTTCGTCTGCATGAAATCTACCAGATCACGCGGACGGATCAGATTCGTCCGTCCCGGGGTCTGATAAGCCTTGAGCCGCTCGTTCCGCACCCAGAGATAAACCGTGTTCCGGCTCACGCCACACAAGCGCGCGGCGTCAGGCACGGTCAGAAAATTCGGTTCCTTGATTTGTGGTTTCAAGCAATTCCTCCAATGATTCTTTACCATACTTTCCTGTAAATGGAAGCTTTTTATTGACAAAAGCCTTATATGTCAACAATTACATTTTTTACATTATTTACTTGCTTAACATCACCGATCTGATATGTTAACAAAAATATTTAATTTGGTGGGGGCATTGTTGCGTATCTATATGAATTATCACAGGCACACACGACTGGGAAAAAGAGTCCTCCTCGGAAGCATTCTGCTGCTTACCGTGGCGGGTTTTTGTCAGGCGGCGCGCGCACTCACGACGACTCTGATCCAGGGCGACCTAGTCTCGACCAGTATCGTGGTGGCTTTTGTCGCCGAGGGGCAGATTGGCAATTCCGCCTCGGCACCCGGTCAGGACACATTCGAAGTGGCGGTCTCTCCTTCAACGAAAGGGCCCTACGCTCCCGGTGGAACGGCGGATTATGTCTGGCAAGCCGGCGCCGAGACACCGTTTACCTTGCAGTACGATCCGGCTTCTTCCCTTGTAACCTTCCAGGTGGACGGGGTGACAGTTTCCCACGTTACTCTGGCTTCGCCCGCCGACCTGTCGGATATCTATATACGCGCCCGCGCCAACAAGAAGAACACCTGCATCACTGTCCACGAGTTGACCCTTCAGGGCGAGAGCGTGGGCGCCTCGGTGGACGCTTCGGGCCAGGGCAACGGAATCAATGTGCTCCACATCGGGGGGGGCGCACTGTCCGGAGGTTTTGTCTTGGAAGGCCTGGCGCGCATGGATTTCTCCACCTACGGCCCGGGTGCTCCAAAAAATGACATGTTGGCTTTTCAGGTCAGTGTCGGGAGAGATACCTCTCAAAGCCCGGCATTGCCCGATCAGGATGGCGACGGGATCGTGGACGAGGATGATAACTGCCCGGACACACCGAATCCGGACCAGGCGGACCTCGACGGCGACGGCCTGGGCGATGCCTGTGACCCCGATCTTGATAACGACGGCGTGCTCAACGCCAACGACAACTGCCTGACGACGTACAATCCGCAGCAGGAAGATCTTGACGGCGACGGCCTGGGCGACGCCTGCGATAGCGATCGGGACGGGGACGGCATCGCGGACCTGGCGGACAACTGCCTGGACATTGCGAATCCCGACCAGGCGGACCTCGATGGCGACGGCTTGGGCGACGCGTGCGACCCCGATATCGACAACGACGGCGTGCTCAACGCCGGCGACAACTGCCTGACGACCTACAATCCGCAGCAGGAAGATCTCGACGGCGACGGCCTGGGCGACGCTTGCGATAGCGATCGGGACGGGGACGGCATCGCGGACGTGGAAGACAACTGCCTGGACATTGCGAATCCGGACCAGGCGGACCTCGACGGCGACGGCCTGGGCGATGCCTGCGACCCCGATCTGGATAACGACGGCGTGCTCAACGCCAACGACAACTGCCTGACGACGTACAATCCGCAGCAGGAAGATCTTGATGGCGACGGCCTGGGTAACGCTTGCGACGACGAC
>JAHJJH010000335.1 GCA_018823105.1 Verrucomicrobiota bacterium
CCGAACAGGTCCGGCGCAGCGACGCCGAGGCGCTCCGCGTCCTGGCCAACCAGGGCATCGAGACGCTCGTCTCGCCGCCCCAGGCGCTTCAGGAATTCCGCGCCGTCAGCCTCGAAGGCATGAAAAAAGTCGAAGGCCGGCTGTACTCCCTCGAGGCGGCGGATCAGGTCCGGAAAAGTCTGGAGGCTTTCCGCGCCGGACAGGGGGCGGGATCGAATGCCCCCTAGGCTCCTGCGCCTCGCGCGGCGGGTAAGCGACATCGCGGCCGCCGCGGAAACCACCGCCCTCGCCCTGCTGGTCTCCGGGATGGTCCTGCTGGCCGCCGCGCAGATCCTCCTGCGCAATTTTTTTCAGACGGGCTTCCTCTGGGCCGAGCCCCTGCTGGGGATGGGTCTGCTGTGGCTGACCATGCTCGGCGCGCTGGCGGCCACCGGCGCGCGGCGGCACATCGTGATTGATCTGGTCGGACATTTCTGCCCGCCGCGCCTCCGCGCAGGGATCAAACGCGTCACGGCGCTGTTCGCGGCCCTGATCTGCGGCCTGCTGGTCTCGGCGGCCGTCCGCTTTTGTCTTTTCCAGAAAGAAATAGAAACCGACCGGATTCTCCGGGCGCCGGTGTGGGTCTACTACCTTGTCATTCCGGTCGCCTTTGGCCTGATGGCGCTGCGCTTTCTGTTCCAGGCGATCGGGCCGAGCGAGGCCGGAAAGGAGCGGCTATCGTGATGGGCTGGCTCCTCGCCGCCGCCGCGCTCCTGGGCGCGCCCCTCTTTTCCATCTTCGGGGCGCTGGCGCTCGGGGCCTATCACTCGATCCAAATGGACCCGTCTATTGTCATCTCGGAACTGGCGAGGTTGGCCACCATGCCGCTGCTGCGCGCGCTCCCCATGTTCGCGCTGGCCGGTTACCTCCTCGCCGCCGGTCGCGCCTCGGAGCGGCTTTTGCATCTTTCCCGCGCGGCGTTCGGCTGGATGCCCGGCGGGTTGGCGCTGGTCAGTCTGCTCGCCTGCACGCTGCTGACGGCGTTCACCGGCGCCTCGGGCGTCACGATCGTCGCGCTGGGCGGGCTCCTGCTGCCCGCGTTGAAATCGGACGGTTACGGAGAGCGATTTTCACTCGGGCTGGTGACCAGCGGAGGCAACATGGGCGTGCTGTTTGCGCCCAGTCTCCCGCTCATCCTCTTTGCCGTCATCGCCAATCCCATCGCGTCCGAGGTGACCATTGACCGTCTTTTCCTGGCCGCGCTGCTGCCCGGCCTGGTCACCCTGGCCGCGCTCGGCGCCTTCGGGGTGGGCGCCGGGCTGTGGCAGCGCGTACCGCATCTCCCGTTCAGCGCGCGCGGACTGGCCAAGGCCCTGTGGGCGGCGCGCTGGGAGGTCCCCTTGCCCATCGTCGTGCTCGGCGGCATCTACAGCGGCAAAATCGCGATCAGCGAGGCGGCGGTCATGACCGCCGCCTACACCCTGATCGTGGCGACCGTCATCCAGCGCGAGGTCTCCTTGAAGCAGCTGGCCGGCGTGATCCGCGACAGCATCATGCTCGTCGGCGGCGTGCTGGTGATCCTGGGGCTGGGCATGGCTATGACCAATTTCCTGGTGGACCAGGAGGCGCCGGCGCGGCTGGTCGAGTGGGCCGGCCGGTCTTTCCACCACCCCGTGGTCTTTCTGATCGCCCTCAACGTGTTCCTCCTGATCGTCGGCTGCCTGATGGACATCTATACGGCCATCATCGTGTTCGTGCCGATGCTGATCCCGCTGGGCCTGCAGTTTGGCATACACCCGATCCATCTCGGCGTCATCTTCCTTGCGAACCTTGCGATCGGTTACAGCACGCCGCCGGTCGGGATGAACCTTTTCATCGCGGCCATCCGCTTCGACCGGCCGCTGCTGAAACTGGTCGCCGCCTCGCTGCCGTTCCTGGTGGTGCTGCTGGCGATCCTGCTGCTGATCACCTATGTCCCGGCCTTGAGCCTGGGCCTGCTGAAGTAAGGGGCGCGCCATGAACCCCCGCTATCTCCTGGCGCAAACGAGCCTGTTCGGCCGCCTGGCGGCCAGCCACCGCCGGGCGCTGGCGGACGTCTGCCGGCCCGTCGAGATCCGCCGCCGCGCCGTGCTCTTTGAGGAGGGCCGGGGCGGCGACGCCTTCTACGTGCTGGCGCGCGGCCGGATGCAGTTGCACAAAACCGCCCCGGACGGCCGCGAGATCGTCATCAAGGTCATCCAGCCAGGCGAGACGTTCGCGGAGGTCATCCTGTTCGAGGAGGCCCGCTATCCCGTAACGGCGGTGGCGCTGACGGACGGACTCCTGTTGAAGATCCTGCGGCGGGATCTTCAGCGGCTGCTGGCGGTGGAGGATTTCCGGAATGATTTCATCGCGATGCTGATGCGCAAGCAGCGCTACCTGGCCGAGCGCATCCGGCAGCTTTCCACGCAGAGCGTGGAGCAGCGGTTCTTCCAGTTCCTGCGCGAGCAGTACGGCGCGACGGAACGGATCGAACTCGGCATTTCCCGGAAGGCCCTGGCCGCCGCCATCGGCGCCACGCCGGAGACGCTATCCCGGCTGCTCCGCCGCCTGCAGGCCACCGGCGACCTCCTCTGCCGGGGGCGGATGTTGAGTTTCAGGCCTGGATTCTGGCGAACTCTCCTGAGTGGCAAAGCGGCAGACGAACTGTAGCCGCGGGCGCCGACCGCGGCATCTGCATTCGCCGACGTCTCCGCCATAGACGGATCCGCCTTCGGAGGAAACGCCGTCGGCTACAGATCCAGGCATCCTTCCCTACCCTCCGCCGGCTTTACCGCGCAGACGCGCCATCAGTCTTCGAAGCTGCTCGTAATCGTCCGGGCTCATCTCTGCCGCGCGGGTCATCAGCGGATCGGCCAGTTGCAGGGCCTCCTGTTTCAAGCCGCGCCGATCGTAGAGCTCCGCCATGTGCAGAATGAAAGATGGGCTCATGGGCTGCAACGCCAGGGCTTGCTGAAGGGCCTCTTGGGCCTCCTCGAATTGCTTCATGTGCAGGAAGATCACCCCCACGGTATCCCAGGCCGTCGCGTTGTTCGGATTCAGCGTCAACGCCTCGCGCGCCATCTTCAGGCCCTCCTCGTAGCGGCCGCGCAATTGGAGAATCCAGGCCAAGTCGTTCAGCACGCTGTCCGACCGCCGGCCCGCCAGGCTGGTTCGAAACGATGACTCCGCCAGGTCATACTGGGCCCGCGAGAACTGGATGAGCCCCAGCATGTGGTTGCCAAGCGCATTGCGGGGATCCACCGTCAGCAAACGCTCCACGCGCTCTTCCATCCCGGGCCGGTTGCCCTCGCGTACATCGAGCTGGACGAGCATTTCCAGGGCCGGCACGGAATCGCGCTCGTAACGCAAAAGCTCCTCGAGATGCTGCCGCGCCGCCGCCGCGTCGCGCCGGATCAGGGCCACCTGGGCCAGCGCCAAGTGAACATTCGGCGTCCGGATTGCCGCCACCTGCAACGCGATCTGGCTGCGCGTCAGAAGTTCCTCATCGCCCTCGCTCAGGGCCAGCAACGAAAGAAGGATCCAAGCCTGGGGGGGAGTGTCGCCCTGCTTGACCATGGCCAGGAGCTTGGCTTTGGCTTCGTCAGTCCTGCCCGCCAGGGCGTCGAGGAGCGCTTCATCGGGCACGATGAGGGCGTCCGGCGCCTGGTGCTCTCGGGCGCGCTTCAGGAAATCGGCCGCGGCCTCAAAATCGTTTCGGCGCATGGCAAGCCGGGCCATGCCCAGCAGCGCTGCCGTATGGCCCGGATGCTCGTCGAGGACGGATTGGTAATGGATTTCGCTCTGATCGCCCTGTTGCCGCAGTGCGGCGATTTGTGCCAGGGCCAGTTCGATCTGCACACGGGGGGCGCCCGCGGCTGCCGCCCGGCGCAATTCGGCCACCGCCAGGTCTGGCTTGCCGCTCATCGCCCAAGCCATGCCGCGCCTCGCGAAGACCTCGGGGGTGCGGACCGTCCCGTACATCGCGGACAGCGACCACAGCGAGGGACGCCGCTTCATCCGCCGGGCTATCTTGTAAAGATTCCCCTCGATCGCTCCGGCCTCGGGCAACCCCTCGCGCTGCGCCAGGGCCGCGCTGTTCAGGAGCGCGCTGATATTGTTCGTGTTCAACTCCAAAGCCGCCCGATAGGCGGCAAACGCTTCTTTGTTCTGTCCGAGATCTTCCAGCAGCACGCCCGTGTTGTTCGCCATTCTGCTCAAGTGCCCGAGGGACCAGTAGGCCCAGGGCAGCAGCAGAGGATTCCCGGCCTCCACGTCCGCCCGAAGCGCCCGCCCGTACGACGACCAGAACGCCGATTGATCGGCGAAATAACTCGTAACGTCCAGCGCGGCCATATTTGTGATGCCCTGGTACACCAGGCGATGGGGCACCGGGGTTAATCCGGCCATCGTCCAGATGTCCGGGCTGACCAGCGCCGCCGCTTCCGCCTCTACCCCGGGGGTCCGGCCCAGCCACTCCTGCAGCAGGGGCGAGAGTCCCACGGCGGCCAGGCCTCTCAAGCGCGCTTCACTGAAAAGCGACGCCGTGTAGTTCAGGTAGGCGCTGGAGCGGCCCCAGCCGAGGTTCAACACCTTCACCGGCAGGCCGCGCTGCCGGGCGGCGATGCGCAGCATGTCGTCCATGATGCCGTTGGAGACCAGCCAGGTCCGCCCGTCCAAACCATCGAGCACTTCATCCGCAAAGCGCTGCACCGCGGGACCCGCGCGGCCGTCGGCCACGGCCCCGTTGCGGACAGCGGCGACGGCCAGCAGCGCCAGCACCAGGGGGACCATGAGGAATCGCCCGACCCGCCGCAGGATGGAGCGGTGCGAAGCAAAGGAACTGTACGGGGAGAAGTAGATCAGCCAGTACCCCCCGAGGTATCCGAACCAGAGGGCCATCAGCACATAGGGCGTCACCAGCAGCGGGCGCACATTGAACAACGCCCATGGCGATACCTGGATATTGAACATCACCAGCAGCCCCATCAGGCTGAAGAGGAGGTGCAACAGGTTGGAACTCCATACCGCGGTGCGGGTCATGGCCTTCTTCGGGAACGCGATCACGAGGCCCGGGAACAGCATCGTCATGAAAATCAGCATCCAGCCCACCTGGGGCACGCTGTAGCGGATGGCCAGGTACTGCTCCCGCCACATGAACCAGAGCACGTGGAAGATCGAGGTGAAGGCGCGCCATTCGTAGGCGGGAAGCAGGCGATACTCGGTGGCCGCGACGCCGTACATCAGCAGGCCCGCGACCCAGCAGCCCGCCATGCGCAGGACCGGGCCCAGACGCAACTGGCCCGCCCGCCACATCGCCGCCAGCAGCCACAGGCCGAACACCGGCGCCCAAACGATGAACGTGGCGAACTCCGTGATCCCCAGACCGTACAGGAAGGCAAAGAGATACATCAGCGCCGGGGTTCTATCCACCGAGAAGCGCACCAGCACCCAGGCGCAGAACAGCAGGAGGAAGACATCGAAGGCGGCCGGATGCGCCCGCGTCGAGACGAACCAGAACGGGGCGCTGAAAGCCAGGAACAGCCCGCCCACCAGGGCGGAGAACGCTTGGGCGGGCTCCGGCGGCACGCGGGCTTCGAACTCCTCCGCCGTCCGGTTGTGCGTAATACGTTTCAAGAGATCGTACAGCAGCCAGACCGAGCCCGCGCCGCAAAAGGCGCTGAAGAAGTTCAGGCGTCGGACCAGTCCTGCGAAATGGAAAAGCCCCAGGAACCTGACCACCCGCCCCCAGAGCGGATTGGCCAGCGGCGGGAACGGATCCAACCCCGCATGCATCGCCACCTGGTGCGACGGGTCGCCGGGGAAGGCACCGGGGCACAGCGTCCAGACATAGACCGCGAGGGAAAGAACAAACAGCGCCGGGCCGAACCAGCGCGACCCGCGCTCCAGCCAGTTTTCGTGGAAAGCTTGTTGCATGGGCGGCATGGTAAGGAATGAGCGGGGGGAATTCAACAAGGAAGGCAACCACAAAAGACATGAAACATACGAAAATGTCTATCGATCGGCCCGTGAGTCCACGGGTTCTCCAAACATTGCGTAAAACTTATGGAGGGCCGGCGGCCTCGCCGGCCGGATTTCAGGACAAGCTTAATCTTGTGTTATCAGCCCGCGGGGACGCGAGCCCTCCACAATGAGGGACGCGACGCGGGCCGAGGGCGGCCCGCCTCCATCCATAGAAAAAACACGACGCCCCGGGACGTGACCCCGGGGCGTGTGTGTCAAACGTTATGCGGTCCGATTATTTGCGGAACCGGCGATAGACCAGCAGGCCGAGGCCCGCCAGCGCCAGCGCCAGCGTCGAAGGCTCGGGAATCACTTGGCCGTGATCGAGGGGCTGCAGGCGGAAACCATTACCGGCATCATACCAGGAATCAGTACCATCGTTCATGTCTATTGGATCAGCGCTGGGTTTGGGGATGTTCGTTTGTTGCGCGAATCCGGAGGTGTCATAAATCAGGCTGCTGGCGTACCATGTGTCCTTCACGGGAATCGCAATCTCAAACACGCGGGCATAAATATACCCCGCATGAATATTGTTGCCGCCGACATCAGCATTCGAATAATCCAAACCTCCATCATGGTCATCAGACCAAGTACTGATATCGCCCAGCGTATCTGACCACAGCGTATAATAGCCCGGCAGATTGACAGGGTCCCCTCCCGGGGTGCCATAACTGGGCGAATAGGCACTTACCGTGGACCAGATGAGCTGCATCAGGCCCCCGCCGGCCCACTCATCAGCAGGCCATGCTGTGCCGCCATGATCAAGAAAAGAACCGAAAATCGCGAGATTAACACTTATAGTCGCCTGTGATGCTACCGCTGTGAACAACATAACAGCAACAACAATCATTACCATTTTTTTCATTTTCTATCTCCTGTTAACGTTACTGACTTATCTTTTTTTACGGCTTTTTTATGGCCATGTATAAGGCTTGGCTTCCGACCAGTTTGTTAAACTGGCCAACTGCACCCAAAATCCCATCCCTGGAGTAAGCATAACATTGGTTCCACTGCCCCAGCCACCCGGACCCCTCCCATAATTACTATAAGCGTTCCCCCCCCAAATATAGAGGCGAGTACCTATAGGAGCCGATTTGGCAAGCGTGGTATTAGTCCATTTCATCTCCACAGGATAAGGATATCCCACGAGCTTAATTCCCGGAAGAATGGCCACTGTTGTGGTAGGCGCAGTAAAACGATCGGGCACTTCGCCCATCAGGAAAACCTGGTACTCGTTCGAAACAGCGGATGCAGGCACCAAAACCCAGAATCCCCGGCCACGATACAGTTCATTTGATCCTTGAGTCCCCCACCCGCCTGCACCCCTACCAATATTGATGTATGCCGTTTGAGTGTCATTCCACAAGTAAACACGAGTATTAATAGGCAACGAGGCAAACACATTCGAAACGGCTAGCGCCGTATCCAATTCCTCGAAGTCATGTCGAATCAAAGCCAGCTGTCCCTTGGTGAGCGTAACCTGCTGATATCCCACCGCGTTGCGGCTCAAAACCTGCTGGCCGAAGGCAATCGCGACAACGCTTAATACACCCAGCGTCACGAGAAGTAGCTTTTTCATTTCTCTCTCCGATTGTTGCCGATTATCCCTGACCCGCCATTACTGTCCAGAAAAAAGTCCGGCAACGTTGACTTTTCCAAGACTTGTTCGATCCCATTAAGAAAACACTTCATCTTTCTGAGTAAGAGATTACCCGCAGAGCGCATACGTGTCAATACGTATAGTGAAAGTTATTGTTTATTTGTTATTCGTTTCTGATGAACATGTTATATTCACAGCATAAAGGTAGGGCGGCTTGGCTCAAGCCGCCGATATTCCGGCGCGTTGGGCCAACGCGCCCTACCTTTCGGATTCCACCCATTTCACCGCCTCGCGAAGGAGTTGCGCCGCGTCATCGCAGCGGAGCTTTTTCTTGATGTGCGCGCGATGGACTTCCACGGTTCTCTCGCTCAAGCCGAATTTATCCGCGATGCGGCGGGTGGTCATGCCGCGGCCCAGGCACTCGAATATTTCGCGCTCGCGCTCGGTCAGGCTCTCGATGCCGGTTTCGGGCTTCGCCGCACCGCCCTCTTTCTGCAAATAGTCCTGGAGCATGCGCGCGCGGGCAGCATTGCTCAAGTACGTCTCCCCCTTCAGGACGGCCCGCACGGCATGGAGGAGCGACTCGTCGCCCTGCTCCTTCATGACGTAGCCCTGGGCGCCGGCCCGCAGGGCCTTCTCCGCGTGCGTGGCTTCGTCATGCATGGAGAGCACGAGCATGGGCTGCGCATGGCCCCGGCGACGGGCCTCGCGGATGAAGTCGAGCCCGTTCTCATCCTTCAGGGTGATGTCCACGATCGCGACATCGGGCCGGACTTTCTCCAGTGCGTCGAGCGCCTCGGCGACAGTGGCGGCCTCGCCGCAGATGGCAAGGTCAGGCTCGCCGGACAGCAGCGCCGCCAGGCCGTGCCGGACGACGGCGTGGTCGTCCACGAGGAGGACGCGGGCGGGCTGATTGGCTGAATCCATAAAAGCAGAATAACACGGAGGCGCTGGAAAGAGAAGGCGAGAACCACGAAAGACACAAAAGAAATGAAGCATTTTACTACCACAGAGGACGCAGAGGGTACGGAAGGAGGTAGAGGAATAGATGGTTCCGTTATAACCCGCGATTAATCTTGTCGCCTGTTGTAGCGGCGGCTCTATGAGCCGCCACAACGGCGTTTCGCAGAAACGCCGCTACAACG
This sequence comes from Verrucomicrobiota bacterium, assembly GCA_018823105.1. Lineage (GTDB taxonomy): Bacteria > Verrucomicrobiota > Kiritimatiellia > CAIQIC01 > JAGNIJ01 > JAGNIJ01. The sequence goes on from JAHJJH010000335.1 coordinate 8,767, forward strand.
CTGGGGGGCGTACGAAATC
>JAHJJH010000336.1 GCA_018823105.1 Verrucomicrobiota bacterium
CTGGCAGACGCTGAACATCACCTGGGCGGCCAGTGCGAAACCCACCGTCGCGACGAGCAATGCCACGGACGTGACGTCCTCCTCGGCCACGCTGCGCGGCACGGTCAATCCCAAGGGCTCGGCGACGACCTGGTGGTTCGAGTACGGGTTGACCACCGCGTACGGATCCAACACGCCGAACCGCAGCGCCGGTTCCGGCACCGTCAACAGCAACGTCAGCGCGGCGGTCACGGGGCTGGCGGCGGCCAATACCTATCACTTCCGCCTGGTGGCGACCAACGCCGCCGGGATCACCTACGGCAGCGACCGCACGCTGACGACGGAGGCCGGCGGCACGCCGGCGCCCGATGCGACGACCGCCGCCGCCGGTTCCCTCGGCGCTACCTCGGCCGTCTTCAATGCCACGGTCAATCCGCGGGGCAGTAGCACGGCCGCCTGTTTCGAATATGGCCTGACCGCCGGGTACGGCCTGACGACGGTTACCCAGCAGGTCGGATCCGGCTCCGCGCCGACCTCCGTGGCCTGCGCGGTCAGCGGCCTGGCCACCTCCACGCTCTATCATTTCCGGGTCAGGGCCTGGAACGCGGGCGGGACGACCTACGGGGCCGACCGGACATTCAGCACGCTGGGTTCCGCGACGTCGCTGTTCTCCGAGGGTTTCGAGCACGGCGGGGCCTTCCCTCCCGGCTGGTCGCAGCAGTATGTCCGTCGCAATGACTACGGGTGGTCGTACGTCGACTGGAGCTTCTGCTACGGCGACGGCGCGATCTGGCGCAACAAGCCGCCGGCGCCCCACGGGGGCAGTTACAACGCCTTCTTCTATGACGAGGATTACAGTGCGTGGACAGCGCTGATGACGCCACCCATCAATTTCGGGACCGGCTACGCCGAGGCCACGCTCACGTTCTGGCATTACATGGCGGAGGACTACTGGTGGGGCGACCAGGATGAACTCTACATCTACATCGGCCCGACCACGAACGGACCCTGGACGAAGCTGGCGGCCTACTCGAACAACATCATCGCCTGGACTCAACAGACCATCATCCTGCCCAATCCCACGGGCACGGTCTACATCTCCTTCGACGGCCTCAGCTACTGGGGCTACGGCATCGCCGTGGACGATGTGGAGGTCCGCGTGAAGGCCGCCGCCGATCCGGGGCCCGTGATCGGGCACGGGACGGCTTCGAGCAGCGGCCGGCTGGTCCTGCGCTGGGACGGCACCGCCGGGGAGCAGTTCAAGGTGGACTACACCGACGATCTCCTCTTCGGCCACTGGCTGGAAGACGTCGTGGCGGGCACGCTGCTGCCGTCGGACAACGAGGTCTGGTACACCAACAACCCGGCCGGCGGCGGAAGCAATCGGTTCTTCCGCGTCCGCCGTATCGTGCCGTGATCGGCGTCACTCCGTCATCCGCTCGGGGAACTGGAAAAGGCGGAGGCTGGCGCCGGGCTCGCGGTGGGTCTCGATCCACTTTGTGCCCGGCGGTAGTTTCCGGAGAATCTTGGCCTCATCGTCGCCCGGCGCGTGGGTGATCAACAGCCAGACACGCCGGCCAGCGATTTCTTCCAGGGACACGTCGAGCGGCTTGTCGCCGTCCGTGCCCGGAAGGACACGGGCCGGGTCTCCCAGCTTGTACCGGGACCAGTAGTAGTAAAATGCTTTGCGGCTTTTGTAATGAACCGCGATGAGATCACCGGGTTCCAGGCGCTTTTCCAGCAGGGCGAGGAGGGGCTTGATCTCCTCGCGCTGGATGGGTTGGGTCAACGCGGGGACATTGGCGGCCAGGAAAGGCGCCAGGAGCAGCACCAGCACCGTCACGGCCAGCGCGGGGTGCCGATGGCGGCACAGGAACTCGGCGCCGGCGGCCACAAGGAGGTACAGGAACGGCATCAGGTGCAGTGTCAGTCTCCCCTCCAGCGGGTAGAGGTGCAGGGCCGAACCGAGGTAGGACAGCAGGAAGGTCAGCACCATCGCCTGGCCGATGAGCGGCCGGCTTTTCCACAGAACGCCGGCGCCCAGCGCGCCGAGAAGGAGCACAAGCAGGATGGACAGCGGAGTGAACCCGTAATAACCGACGAGCTCAATGAACGCACTTCGGATGTCCGCGAGATGGGTCAGGTTCGTCGGCCACGGAAGGAAGCTGCCGGACCAGTATGCTTCCAGGGCGGCCTGCCGCGGCCGCGGGCAGCTCCGGAACGACAGGTGGTAGAGCGCGAACGCTCCAATGGCCCAGCAGGCGGCCGTCACAGCCAGTTTCGGCAGCACCCGTCTTTGCGGTTGGCGCCACCAGGCCCACGCCAGCGCCAATCCCGTGCCGCCCAAGACGAACACGGACGCAAACGACAGCCAGGCCGTCGCCGCCCCGAGAAGCCCCCATCCGACAGCCCTGCGCCACGTTAGCGGGCGACTGCCGGGAAGGATGATCATCCAGAGGAGGAGCAGCGCCGCGGCGGAATCCAGCCCGTATGGCTTTACCTCCTGGCAGAAATAAACATGCCGATAGGAAAAAGCCATGAAGGCCAGGGCCACCACCGCGAAACCGCGGGGAAGCAAATCGCCGGCCACTTTCCACAGCAACACCAACCCCGCCAGCGAACCGATCAGGGGCAACAAGCGCAGCCCCAATTCCCACGGGCCCAGGACCAGCGTGATCGCCTTGACGACGACCAGAAATAGCGGCGGGGCCACGGCGCTTTTCAGCGGCTCAAAAAGCCCCGCAAAATCTCTCCTGACGATGTTGATCGCCAGGCTGACTTCGTCCACCCACAGGGAACGGTTGTTCAGGTACTGCGCAATCCGGAGGCCGGCCCCGGCGGCCAGGACCAGGTATGGCAGGAGGAGCCAACTTCGGCTTCCCGCCGCGCGCATAACGTTAAAGGCCCGATCCCGGTTTGCCTGCGCCGTTTTCTACACTATCATGAGCCTTGGCGGCGCCGCAACTGTCCGCCGTTAGCGTGGCCCCCGTTAAGGGTATTGATTTCGGTGGGTGGTGGGCGATACAGGACTTTCCGCCGGAGGCGGACCAGCCTTCGGCTGGGAACCTGTGGTGGTGGGCGATACAGGACTTGAACCTGTGGCCTCTTCCATGTCAAGGAAGCGCTCTAGCCAACTGAGCTAATCGCCCTTAAGGCCCGGTTTTTTCTTACCGCTGAACCAGGCCGAAATCAAATTCTTTCTGGCGGCGCGGCCGGCCGGGGACTGAAGGGCCTCGAGGATCTGATGGTCGGCGCGGGAAAAGGGATAGCGGCCGAACTGCCCCGGCCGGACCCAGGCAAAGGCCGCGCAATGAATGGAGCGCGGCCGGCCGGACCGGATGCGCGCCCAGTGGGCATAGAGCTCGATGGTGAAGTGGCTGTAGGCATGCTGAACAACCGTCAGGCAGGGGCCCACCTCAAGGCGCAACCCCATCTCTTCCTTTAATTCGCGGGCGATACACTTTTTCATGCTTTCGCCGGGGTCGCGGCCGCCGCCGGGGAATTCCCACAGGCCGCCGAGCATGGAAGAGTCCTTCCGCCGGGCGATCAGAGTGCGCCCGTCGCGCCGGACCACCACGGCGGCGCCGACCACCTTGTGCGGCACGCGTGCGCGGCGGCGGCGGACGGGATAGGCCTCCGGCTTTCCCCCCGCCCGCGCACGGCACACATTGCCGAGGGGGCAGGCGGGACAGTCCGGCCGCCGGGGCGTGCAACACAGGGCGCCCAATTCCATCAGGGCCTCGTTACTCAAACCGGTGCGGCCCGGAATCTTCAAGGCGTCGGCCCATTCACGAAGCCGGCGTTTTGCAGGTCCCGTATGGATCAACGTTTCCAGGGCCATGACCCGCGACAGGACCCGGATGACGTTGCCGTCCAGCACGGCCGATTCATGTCCAAAGGCGAGGCTCCCGATGGCGGCCGCCGTGTAGTCCCCGATGCCTGGTAACGCCCGGATCGCCTGCGGGTTGGAAGGAAAACGACCGCCGAGACGGCGAACGACGAATCGCGCGGCCTCATGCAGGTGGCGCGCGCGGGCGTAGTAGCCCAGCCCTTGCCAGGCGCGCAGGACTTCGCGCGGCGAGGCCGCCGCCAGGCGCTTCAGCGTGGGGAACCGGCGTAGAAACTTCCGGTAGTACGGGACCGCCTGGTCCGTACGCGTCTGCTGGAGCATGATCTCCGATACCCAGACCCGGTAGGGTGTCCGCCGCGCCCGCCATGGGAAGACCCGCCGATGTTTCTGAAACCATGCGGGAAGACCGGTCCGGAAAGCCC
>JAHJJH010000337.1 GCA_018823105.1 Verrucomicrobiota bacterium
AGAAAATCGAAAATCCACCAAACACAACGCACCGCATTTTGCTCGTAAATCAGCGGCTTCTGGCTCCAAAATCAACTCCTATGGGATGACAGTGAAGTCAGTCCATAATTGAATAGACATTGTTACTGGTAGGGCGGTTTCGCCGAAACCGCCGCGGCGCGCTCGACGAGCGCGCCCTACCGTTTTCATGTCGGTTCTATTATGGACTCCTTAATAAGTTGCGATTCTCCGGGCGAAAGGCTAGGAACTCGAAAGGCAGAAGAATGGCATACATCGGCAAATGGGTCCTGGGGGTCGCCTGTCTTTCCGGTCTCGCCGGCCTTCCGGCTCGCGGCGTCACGATCGATCACTCGAACTTTGCGGCCGCCACGAGCACGGCGATGTCCGTCATGAGCAAGGTGGGGCAACTGCGCTGGTTTTTCACGCATGCCTCCGTCGGCGCCAACATCGTTACGGGCATGAATGATCTTCACGGAACCGATACCAATCGGTACCGCCTGACGATCTACAGTGTGGGCACCGCCGGTGGAGGCGCGAATTACCGGGCCTCGACCAATCCGGTGTCCACGTCCAACGGAGTCATTTATGAATGCGACCGGGGCAATCCGGGCTGGGCGAACAAGCTGGTCTGTTTCAGCAACTCGCTCGTCACGTCCGGCTGGCGTTTTCCCAAGGTCAACGTGGCCATGGACAAGTTCTGCTGGATTGACCCCGACGCCGATTCGACAAATTACTGTACCCTGATCAGCCAACTGGAGGTCCGGTATCCGGAGACGCTTTTCATCTACCTCACCATGCCGTTATCGGGCCTGAGTTTCGACCAGAACGACGAGCGGAATTCCTTCAACCGCTACGTGCGTTCCTTCTGCGCGGCCAATAGCAAGCACCTGTTTGATGTCGCCGATCTCGAGGCGTGGAACCAGGCGGGGGTGCAGCAGACCTATGTCTCCGGCGGGGTGACGAACCAGAAGATGTCGTTCGACTACTCGGAGGATACCAGCAGCGATTGGCATCTCAACGCGACGGGCCGACGCCGCATGGCGCTGGCGTGGTATTCCCTCGCCGCGGCGCTGTTTGCCGAGGATCGGGATAGCGATGGATCGAGCGATGGCGATGAACTGCTGGCGGGGACCGAGCCGGCCAATCCGGATTCCACGCTCGAGGTCCATATTGCGCCCCAGGCGTTTGCGGGCAGCGGATCCAACATGGTGGTGAGCTGGGTGGCCTCGACCAGCCGCTACTACAGCATCCAGAGGGCGGTCGAACTGGCAGGCAGTCCCGTCTGGTCGAATCGGCTTGCCGACAGCCTGGGCGCCAACGCCTTCACGGATGCGGTCGGCGCCGCGCCGCAACATTTCTATCGCTTGTCGGCGCGGCAGTAATGCCCGGTTTCTGTCGGTCGAGTGTCCTGTCGGCGCCGACAACGCGGCGCCCTCCCTGCGGCCAGGCGCGCGTCGGTTACTTCGAGATCACGTACACCGCGGCGGTGGCGCGCAGGCGGCGCAGCCGATGGATCGGGCTCTGGCCGGTCAGATAAACCGTCTGACGGACTCGCGCCCCGATCTCCCGGGTGAACCGGTTAAACTGCGGAATGGTGATCGCTCGTTCGCGGGGTTCGCCGGAAAGCAGGCTCTGGCCCATGCCGCCGCCGCGCAGCGCGCGGCAGCGCCGTCGCCAATGCCCGGCGTTATCGAAGGAGATGATGGCCGCGCCGCCCACCCGCAGCATTTCCTTCACCACGCGTGCCGGGGCATCCAGGTAGGCCAGCGTCTGGCTCAAGATCACGAAATCGAACGCGCCGTCCCGGTAGTCGGCCAGCCCTTCCTCGATATTGCCGTGGCGGACGGACAACCCGCGGCCGATGCAGGCGCGGACGTTGTCCTCGCTCAATTCAACGCCACGGACGCTCGCCTTCTTCTCGCGGGCGAGTCGCTCGAGCAGGGTGCCGTCACCGCAGCCCATGTCGAGCACGCGCGCCCCTTCGGTCACAAATCCCACGATGGTATCGAAGTCCAATCTTTCGCTTTTGGGCATGGCGCCGTCCTTCTCTGATGGCGGCTAGATTCGCGCACGCCGGGGCGAAGGTCAAGCGGCGGGATCATCCGCTCGAAGAGGCCGGTGTCGTTTTTGGCTCGCGGGGACCCGCCTTCGTCAAGACTTTGGCGGGCAGGCGCTCGCCCTCCAGAGCCCCGGCCCCATTCATAAAGGGCGAGCCCCCGGCGAGCCGATACCACAAGGGGAATATTTCGCGCCGGTCAGAGCGGCTTTGCGGCCGCGACGCGAGCCAGGAAGTCGCGCGACAGGCCGGACAGCCGGTCCACCTCCAACAGGAACCCATCGTGCCCATAATCGCTGCGGATTTCCACGTAGGTCACGTCAATGCCGTTCTGCAGCAGGGCGCGGACCAGTTCTTCCGATTGCTCGGGCGGATACAGCCAGTCGGAGGAATAGCTGACCACGAGGAAGCGGGCGGTGACGTCCCGGAACGCCTCGGCCAGGGAAGCCCGGCCGAGCGACAGGTCGAAGTAATCAATCGCCTTGGTGATATAAAGGAACGAGTTCGCGTCGAACCGCCGGGTGAAATGGTCGCCTTGGTGCTTGAGGTAGCTCTCCACGGCGAATTCCGTGGCGAAATCGAATCCGTATTTCTGCCGTTCCTGCAACCGGCGCCCGAATTTTTCCCTCATGGACGTATCGCTCAAGTAGGTGATGTGTCCGATCATCCGGGCGACGGACAGGCCGTCGTTGGGGGCCTCGCCGTCGGAGTAGTCTCCGCGTTTCCATTTCGGGTCGGCATAGATCGCCTGCCGCGCGACTTCGTTAAACGCGATGCTCTGGGGCGACACCTGGGCGGTGGCCGCCAGCACAATCGCGCTGCGGACGCTCTTCGGATAGGAAATGGTCCATTGCAGCACCTGCATCCCGCCCATGCTGCCGCCCACGAGGGAGAGCAATGTCTCGATGCCCAGATGGTCCAGCAGCAGGCGCTGCGCTTCGACCATGTCGGCAATGGTCAACACCGGGAAGGTCAGCCCATACGGGTTGCCGGTCTTTGGATTAAGGGACGACGGGCCCGTGCTGCCCTGGCAACCGCCGATGATGTTCGAGCAGATGAAAAAGTACCTGTCGGTATCGAAGGCCCGGCCGGGCCCCACGGCCTCGTCCCACCAGCCGGGTTTCTTGTCGTCGGGGCCATGCCGGCCGGCGACATGGGCATCGCCCGACAGGGCGTGCAGGATCAGGATCGCGTTGCTGCGGTCGGCATTGAGCGTCCCGTAGGTCTCGTAGGCCAGCGTGATGGGCGGCTCCAGCACGGCTCCGCTCTGGAGCTTTAAAGCCCGATCGAATTTGGCGTGTTGGGTTTTAACGATCATGGTATCCCGGCTCCTTTAAAGCATGGTCTCGCACACTAGCACAGGCCCCGAGGTATTTCCATCCTTTGCGCAGGCGGCGCGCCCCGCGAACTCGAGTCCTTTTGCCTCGACTTCCCGGCCGTCCTGCCTTATGAATCATCATCCCTTTTTTAAATGGGCGACAGTCAGAGGGGGCCGGGTTACAGGTCCCCGGGAGCATGGCCATGGCCGAAGAACTTCAGCACCTGATCGAGCGCATCCAGAAAGAGGGCGTGGAGAAGGCCGAGGCGCAGGCCGCGAAGATCATTTCGCAGGCCAAGGAAAAAGCCGCCAGCCACGTACGGGAGTCCGAGGAGAAGGCGAAGGCCCTCGTCGCCAAGGGCGAGAAGGACGCCCAGGCCTTCATGGAGCGCAGCATCCGCAGCCTCGAACAAGCCGCCCGCGATCTCCTGATCACCGTGGGCCAGGGCGTGGAGAACATCCTCGCCGATCTCGTCGCGGAGTCCGTGGACAAGGCCCTCACCATCGAGGTGCTCGAGCAGATGCTCGTCAAAATGGCGGAAGCCTACGCCGCCCGCGGAGGCGAGGAAGGCCGCATCGAACTGCTCGTCAACCCTCAGGACCAGCAGGCGCTGGTCAAGTTCTTCGCGGACCGCTACAAGGAACGCCTGGTCAGCGGCGTGAAGCTCCACGTGGACAATGATATCTTCAAGGGCTTCAAGGTCTCCTTCGTAAAAGGCCACGTGCAGCACGATTTCACCCGCGAGGCCATCGCCGAATCCCTCGTCACTTTCCTGCGGCCGCAACTGGCCGAGATCGTCCACCGCGTCGCGCGGCAAGAGTCGCAGACGGACAAGGGGTGAGGCGCCGTGAACCACTACTACCTGGCCGCCAGCCTGCCGACGCTGGTCCTGGGCGATCCGGTGCCCCTGGACGCCGACGCCTTCCGCGCGGCGTGCGCCAACCTGCTGGACGACTCGGAGATGGCGGAATTGACGCTGATGCTGGAGGGCCGGGTGGGGGAAGCGACCTCGGATTTCGCCAAGGCTTGGCGGAACGTGGATACCCAGTTGCGCAATGCCCTGGCCCGCGTCCGGGCCGGTCAACGGACGATCGAGGCACGGCCCTATCTCCGCGAACACGAGGACTTCGATGTCAGCCTCGAAAAGGCTGTCACCGACGCCCAGACCCGGCCTGATCCCCTGGAATGTGAGTTGTTCCTGGACCGTTATCGCTGGCAGCGGCTGGACAACCTGGTGCGCGAGACACCGTTCGGCTTCGCCGCGCTGCTCGCGTATGCCTTGAAGTTGCGACTCGCCGTGCGCTGGGCCGCGCTCACCGACGAAGCCGGCGGGCAGCGGCTCGCAGAATTAATTGAGGAATTGGAACAGAAGGGCCAACCTTCAACATCCGAAACCTGAACACTGAAACCTCGTTTGACACATTGTTCGGAACGAGGACGACGGCGCGATTGTTTATGTAGGGCCGCCGCTTGCGGCGCGCCGTCGTTTCGGCCCGGCGCAAGCGCAGGCCCTACAGAGGACGACGACGAGGACGAGAAGGAGAGCAAGAAAGAGGGCTCATCCTGACACCTGAACACTGAAACCTGAAACCTTATGCCGCCCGGGTGGCGGAATGGCAGACGCAACGGACTTAAAATTCGTTGGCCCAAAAGGCCGTGAGGGTTCGAATCCCTCCCCGGGCACCCGGAGGGAAGACGCTTGGATAAGAAGAGTTAACCGCAGAGGTCGCAGAGGGGGGGGCGCGAGCATCCTTTGTGAATCGCTGTGGATTCTGTGGTTAATGGATTTCATGGAGAGCGCTATGAGCGAGAACATCGGAAGGATCGTCGGGGTCAACGGCAACCTGCTGACCGTGGAGTTCGACTCCCCGGTCACCCAGAACGAGGTGGGTTTCGCCACCCTCGGCGATCTGAAACTCAAGAGCGAGGTCATCCGCATCCGCGGACAGCGCGCGGAACTACAGGTGTTCGAGGACACCACCGGCCTGAAAGTGGGCGACCAGGTTGAATTCACGGGCAACCTGCTGGCCGTCGAGCTCGGGCCGGGCCTGCTGACCCAGATTTACGACGGGCTGCAGAACCCGCTGCCGGCGCTGGCCGAGAAGTGCGGCTTTTTCCTGCAACGCGGCACCTACCTTGATTCCCTCGACCGCCAGCGGAAGTGGGCGTTCACCCCATCGGCGAAGAAGGGGGACACGGTGCAGGCGGGCGACAAGCTCGGTAACGTGCCGGAGGGGATCTTCGAGCACAGGATCATGGTGCCGTTCAGCCTGCACGGCAAGCACACGGTGGAAGAGGTCGCCGCGAAGGGAGAGTACACGCTCGAGGACGTCGTGGCCCGGCTGAAGGGCGAGCACGGCGAGGCCGTGGAGGTCCGGATGCTCCAGCGCTGGCCGGTCAAGTTCCCCATCAAGGCGTACGCCGAGCGCCTGCGGCCCGTCGAGCCCTTGATCACCAAGGTGCGCATCGTGGACACCTTTTTCCCGGTCGCGCGCGGCGGGACGTACTGCATCCCCGGGCCCTTCGGCGCGGGTAAAACGGTGCTGCAGCAGATCACGAGCCGCTACGCGGAAGTGGACATCGTCATCATCGCCGCCTGCGGTGAGCGCGCGGGCGAGGTGGTGGAGACCCTGCGCGAGTTCCCCGAGCTGACCGATCCGCGGACGGGCAAGAGCCTCATGGAGCGCACGCTTATCATCTGTAACACCAGTTCCATGCCCGTGGCCGCGCGCGAGGCGTCGGTCTACACGGCCGTGACGATCGCGGAGTACTACCGGCAGATGGGCCTGAACGTCCTGCTGCTGGCCGATTCCACCAGCCGCTGGGCGCAGGCCCTGCGCGAGGTATCGGGCCGCCTGGAGGAAATCCCCGGCGAGGAGGCCTTCCCGGCCTACCTGGAGTCCGTAATCGCGGCCTTCTACGAGCGCGGCGGCCTGGTCAAGCTGCGCGACGGAAGCACGGGCTCGGTGACGATCGGCGGCACGGTCAGCCCGGCGGGCGGCAACTTCGAGGAACCGGTGACCCAGAGCACGCTCAAGGTCGTCGGCGCGTTCCACGGGCTCTCGAGAGAGCGGTCCGATGCGCGGCGATATCCCGCCATCCATCCGTTGGAAAGCTGGAGCAAGTATCCCAGCGTCGTGGACGACGAGGACGTGCGCTTTGCGCGCCAGGGCCTTCGCCATGGCAACGAGGTCGGGCAGATGATGAAGGTGGTCGGGGAGGAGGGGACGTCGCTGGACGATTTCATCGTTTACCTGAAGGCCGAGTATCTCGACGCCGTGTACCTGCAACAGGACGCCTTTAACGCCGTGGACGCCGCCACGCCGGCCGCCCGGCAGCAATATGTGTTCGGACGGCTCGTGAAGATTTTGAGGACGAAAATGAGCTTTGACGACAAGGATGCCGCGCGGAAGTTCTTTCAGGCACTTACCCAGGTGACCAAGGACTGGAACCGCGCGCCGATGCCGGGCGACGGAAAGACGGCGGACGCGGAGGGCGAGAAGCAGTTCAAGGACCTGGAAGCCCGTATCGAGAAGATGGTCGAGGAGGTGACGGACTATGCATAAGATTTACCGCCGCATCGAGCAGATCGCCGGCAACGTCATCACCGTTGAGGCCTCGGGCGTGGCGTACCGCGAGCTGGCCCAGGTGACGTCACACCGGGGCACCTCGCTGGCCCAGGTGATCCGGTTGGACGGCGAGCGCGTGTCACTGCAGGTTTTCGCGGGCAGTCGCGGCATCGCCACGGACGCCCAGGTGCGTTTTCTCGGACACCCGATGCAGACGTCGTTTTCCGAGGCCCTGCTGGGTCGCGTCTTCACCGGCAGCGGCACGCCGCGGGACAAGGGACCGCCGATCGCCGAAAACATGATCAACATCGGCGGACCGTCGGTGAACCCGGCCAAGCGCATCATCCCGCGCCACATGGTCCGCACGGGCATCCCGATGATTGATGTCTTCAATACCCTGGTCGAATCGCAGAAGCTGCCCGTCTTCTCCGTCGCCGGCGAGCCCTACAACCCGCTGCTGGCGCGCATCGCGCTGCAAGCCGAGGTGGATATCATCATCCTCGGTGGCATGGGCCTGAAGCACGACGACTACCTCTTCTTCCGGGACTACCTGGAAGAGCACGGCGCCCTCGCGCGCGCGGTGCTGTTCGTGCACACCGCGGCCGACCCGACGGTCGAATGCCTCATGGTGCCGGACATCAGCCTGGCCGTGGCCGAGCAGTTCGCGCTGCAGAACAAGCGCGTGCTGGTGCTGCTGACGGACATGACCAACTTCGCCGACGCGCTCAAGGAGATCGCCATTACCATGGAGCAGATCCCCTCCAACCGCGGTTATCCGGGCGACCTTTACAGCCAGCTCGCCGCGCGCTACGAAAAGGCCGTGGACTTCGATACCGCCGGTTCCATCACGATCCTGGCCGTCACCACCATGCCCGGCGACGACGTCACCCACCCCGTCCCGGACAACACGGGGTACATCACGGAGGGCCAGTTCTACCTGCGCAACGGCCGCATCGAGCCGTTCGGCTCCTTGAGCCGCCTGAAGCAGCTCGTTAACAACCGCACCCGCGAGGACCACCGGACGATCATGAACACCATGATCCAGCTCTACGCCGGCTACAAGGAGACGCTGGAAAAGCAGGCGATGGGTTTCCGCATGAGCGCGTGGGACCGCAAACTGCTGAAATACGGCGAGCGGTTCGAGAAGGAGCTGATGGACTTGAGCGTGAACATCCCGCTGGAGGAGGCCCTCGATCTCGGCTGGCGCATCCTGGCCGACTGTTTCGAGCCGGCCGAGACCGGCGTGCCCACGGCCCTCGTCAAGAAGTTCTGGCCCAAGGCGGCCGCGGAAGCGGAAGAGCCGGTGGCCGTGGCGAAGTAACCATGCCCCGCATTAAACATACGAAGAACGAACTGAAGGCCCAGCGGGACGCCCTGCGGCGCTTCGAGCGTTATCTGCCCACGCTGCAGCTCAAGAAGCAGCAGTTGCAAATGGAAGTCCGCCGGCTGGAAGGGCAGATGGAGCAGAAGAGGGGCGAGGAGGAAAAACTCCGGTCGGCCGTGAACGCCTGGATTCGGCTGTTTGCCGAGCCGTTCCCTTTCGGCCAGTACCTGCGGCTGACCGAGGTGCGCTCCGGGGAGGGCAACATCGCCGGCATCGCCATCCCGGTGCTCGAGGAAGTCCGCTTTGAACGCAAGGTGCCCGACTTGTTTCTCACCCCTCCGTGGGTGGACAACGGCCTGGAGGCGGTCGAGCAGTTGCTCCGTCTGCGCGTCGAGCGGCGTATCCTGGACGAGCAGCACCGGCGGCTGGCGGAGGAACTCCGCATCACCTCCCAGCGCGTCAACCTTTTTGAAAAGGTGAAAATCCCGGAATGCGGAGACAACATCCGCGTCATCCGGATCTTCCTGGGCGACGAGCAGACCGCCGATGTCGTCCGCGGCAAGATCGCCAAGGGCCGCTCCGTAAAAGCCGCTTGAACAGAAGACGCCAAGAACGCAAAGGGAAAACCACAAGAGAAGGGAATTGGATGGAACAGAAGGCGCCAAGGACGCTAAGACAGAAAGAAAAATGCACCCGAAATATCAGAAAGCGCATGAGTTGAGCTCGTGCGTGATCGGCGCTGGAATGGAAGTGCATCGGGCGCTTGGCCCCGGACTGCTGGAAACGGTTTATGAGAAATGTCTGATGCGGGAATTGGAACTGCAGGGATTGGCGGCGCGGCAACAAACAATTATTCCGGTGGAATACAAAGGGTTGAAACTCGATGAGTGCTTGCGTTCGGATATTGTCGTTGAAGATTGCCTGATTGTAGAAGTCAAAGCCGTGGAAGGGATTCTGCCGATTCACAAAGCACAAGTGCTGACCTACATGAAACTGCTGGATACTCCCCTGGGCTTACTGATGAACTTTCATTCAGAAACACTTAAACAGGGATTAGTGAGACTTGTTCTGAAAGGAGCATCCGACTGATTCCTTTGTGTCCTTTGCGACTTCTGTTCAATCTATGATCGTTAAAATGTCCAAAGTCACGGTGTTGTGCGTGGCGTTCGCGAAGGACGAAGCGCTGGATGCGCTGCGGGAGTTGGGCGTTTTGCACGTGGTGCCGATCCGGCCACCGGCAGGGGAACTACTGGACGATGCCCGCGCCCGCCTGCTGCACGTACGGCGGGCGCTGGAAATGCTGGATCCCAAGGCCCCGGGATCTCCTTCGGGCCAGAGCGCCGAAGAGGTCGTGGAGGGCATATGGAAAATCATCCACCGTCGCAAAGAGGACGAGGAGATGCTGGAGTCGCTACGCCATGAGCAGCAGCGCATCGCCCCGTTTGGTTCCTTCGATCCGGCGGCGCTGGTCCAGTTGAAAGAGCAGGGGATCTGCGTCAAGCTTTACCAGGTCCTGCGCGGGCACGAGCCGTTGATCCCTGAAGGCGCCGTGAAAATCACCCTCGGAGAGGACCAGGCCAGCAGTTACTTCGCGGTCGTCTCGCGCGGCGATTTCCAGGTTGAAGCGCCGGAGGTTCGCCTGCCCGATATGTCGCTCAAGGAGATCGAGCAGAACATAGCGTGGTCGGAGGCGCGTCTGGCGGAATCGGAACGGCGCCTGCAGGAATACAGCAACGACTACGCGGTGGTGTCCCGGATCATGGACCGGGCGGAGGAGACCGTGGAGTACCTGGAGGCGCGACAGGGCATGACGACCAGCGAGCCTGTGGCCTGGCTGCAGGGCTTCTGCCCCGTGGAACAGGTGGCCGTCGTGCGCGCGGCGGCCGCCCGCTACGGCTGGGGGCTGGTCGAAGTCGAGCCGGATCCCGACGACAGGGTGCCCACGCTGCTTCGACCCAGCCGCTGGGCACGGCCGATCAAGGCCTTGTATGACATGTTCGGCATCCTGCCCGGCTATGACGAGGTGGACATCAGCCCCGTCTTCCTCGTCTTCTTCAGCATCTTCTTCGGCATGCTGATCGGCGATGCGGGGTACGGGTTGATCTTTCTGGTCGCGGCCCTGGCGGCGCGCAAGAAGATGCCGTCCGCGCTCTTCGGGTTGCTCGTCATCACCAGTGTCGCGACCATCGTGTGGGGGGTGCTCACCGGGACGTGGTTCAGCATCGCCGCCCTGCCGGCCCCGCTGGCGAAACTGCGCCTCAACTGGCTGAAGGACAATACCAACCTGATGGAGTTGTGCTTCTTCATCGGCGCGGTGCACCTGACGATCGCGCACGGCTGGAAAGCGTTCCGCATCCGGCGGACGGCGCAGGCGCTGGCGCACCTCGGGTGGATCGGCTCGACGTGGGGCATGTTCTTTGTGGCGCGGCACCTGATCCTGAACCGCGGGTTGCCCTCCTTCATGCTGGCCGTCCTGGCCGTGGGCGTGGTGGCGATCGTGTTGTGCATGACCCCGCCGCGGAAATTCAAGGAGGAATGGTTTAACCACGCCATGCTCCCGCTGAACCTCATCAGCAACTTCGTGGACATCGTCTCCTATGTCCGCCTGTTCGCCGTCGGCTCGGCGACGCTGGCGGTGGGCGCGGCCTTCAACGACATGCTGGGCGGCCTCATGAAGGGCCCGATCTCCGGGCTGATCGCGGCCGTCATCCTTTTCGGCGGGCATGCGCTGAACATCGGCATGGCGATCCTGGGCGTGATGGTCCACGGGGTGCGTCTGAACACGCTGGAATTTTCGCAACACATGGATATCGCCTGGAAGGGGTATGCCTATCGTCCGTTCACCCGCCGGCTGGCGGAAACAGCGACGGCCCACAAGGGCGCGGCCCCGCCCGCGGCATCTGCATGAGGAAATCTGGAAGATACGATTGAAAGGAGAATGACCATGAGTCCTGAATTAATGAATGCATTGGGCAAGGCCGGCGGCGTGGCCGCCATCGCCTTCGCCGCCATCGGGTCGGCGCTCGGTACGGGGGCGGCGGGGCCCGCGGCGATCGGCGCCTGGAAGAAATGCTATGCGGCCAACAAGCCCGCGCCCTTCCAACTGCTCGTCTTCATCGGCGCGCCCCTGACCCAGACGATCTACGGCATGATCCTGATGATCACCATCGCCGGGAAGTGCGCGGCGCCCGAAGGCACGCCCTCGTGGCCGGGCATGCTCATGGCCGGCGTCATCGGCGGCATGGCCATGGGCATCAGCGCCTGGATGCAGGGCAAGGCCGGGGCCTCCGGTGCGGACGCGCTGGCCGAGACCGGCCAGGGATTCGCCAATTACCTGATGACCCTCGGTGTGATCGAGACCGTGGCGCTCTTCGTCATGGTCTTCATCATGGCCCTCGGGTTGAATTAGTCCGGCCGCCCGATCGGATCACCGAAGGGAGACCCGGCAGATGATTTCGATCCTGACGCTGCTCGTTGTCGTGATGTTCTCGCTGCTGATCACCCGCGTGGTGACCAGGGCGCTTGTGCTGACCGGGCTGTCCAGCGAGGCGGCGCGTTTCCAGGCGCGCTCCGCGTTCTCCGGGGTCGGTTTTACCACCAGCGAGTCGGAGGCCATCGTCAACCACCCCGTGCGCCGGCGGATCATCCTGATGGCCATGCTCTGGGGCAACATCGGGATCGCCACGGTCGTTGCCACGGCCATCATGTCCTACATCAGCGCCTCGCATGCGGACCACTGGTGGCTTCACGTGATCCTGTTGCTCTCCGGCCTCGCGCTGCTGTGGTACCTGGCCTCGAGCCGGCGGGTGGAACGATGGATGAACCGCGCTATCAGCGCCGGCCTGCGCCGATGGACCCAACTGGACGTGAAGGATTACGTGGCCCTGCTCCAGCTCCAGAACGGGTTCGCCGTCTCCGAGATGAAGGTGGAGCCCAACGACTGGCTGGCCGGCAAGAACCTCCAGGAGGCCGCCCTGACCACCGAGGGGGTGCTGGTACTGGGCATCCAGAGGCCGGGCGGCGAATTCCTCGGGGCCCCCCGCGGCGACAGCCGGATCCAGGCGGACGATGTCCTGATCCTGTACGCCCCGATTCACCGGCTTGAGGAACTCGACCAGCGCCGCGCCGGCCCGCCGGGCGAGGAGGCCCATCACGAGGCCATTCTTGAACACCGCGAGGAGCTGCAGGAAGCCGCCGCGGAAGAAACCGGTCCTGCCGGTTCGCCGTCCTGAACCAGGGCGCCCCGTGGTTCATGGGCCCCGGCCTACCGCGAGGGGAGCGAACGGGGAGGTGACAGGCGTGTCTGCGCCGCGGTGAGTTTCTCGGCGAAGGATCCCTTGCGGAGCTGCGACGTCCACCGCCGCAGGATGATCCACCCGCCGAACCGCAACAGGTCGTTGCGCCAGTGGCGGTACCATTGGCGCCAGCCGGCCCGGAGGTTGTGCAGCCAGAAGACCAGCCGGGGGAAGACCAGAACGTTGCGCAGGATCGCGAGCATGTTGCGGAAACGGTAGAAGCGGCCCATGATCTTCCGGATGCAGGCCTGCAGTTCCTCCGGGGTGAGCGGGGGATCCGGCATGAACAGCGGGAAGTTTCCGTCATAGTACTCCCAGCCGATGCAATCCAGGGGAAACACGCGGTGCTGTGACGCCAGCCGCCGCGTCAGCTCGGTCCCGGGAAAAGGAATGGGCAGGAGCACCTGGATGGTATCGATCTGCGCCTTCTTGATGAACCGCCTGAACTGCCGCACCCGTTCGCGCGCCGGCACGGTGACGTGGTCGCCTTCGGGTGGGGGGTAGCCGAAGATGAACATGCCGTGGATCAGGAATCCGGCCTTGCGATACAGCCGGGTCAGCTCGATCATCTCCTCCGGCCGGAGCTTCTTGTTCATCGCGGCCAGTTCCTCACGGATCGGCGACTCGTACCCGATGGCCACGGTGTTGATCCCCGCGGATCGCATGGCCCGAAGCAACTCGGGATCCTTCGCCCGGTCCAGCCGGATCTGTACGGTGAGGTCCAGTCGTGTGCGGATGGCCTTCTGGTAGTCGGCCAGCAACCGGCAGACGCGCATCGTGTCCTCCCGCCGGTACCCGAACAGGTCGTCCACGATGAAGAAGTGCCGTGCGTTGTGCTTCTCCAAAAGCGCCGCCACCTGCTCGGCGACCCGCTCGGGGGAGGCGGCGCGCGGACGGCCTTTGACCGTGCAGAATTCGCAGTTCATGCCGCATCCGCGGATCCATCCGACGGGAAAGAGCTTGAGCCGGGCATGCCGCAGCAGGGAGAAGTCGGGCAGGGGGAGATCCTCGAAATGTTCCAGCGGTGCCCGTTCGGCGGTTTGCACGACGGCCCCGTCCCGGAGGAACGCCAGGCCCGGTACCTCGGCGGGGTCGCGGCCCTGCTGGAGCACCGTTAGGAGTTCGGCGATGGTCACTTCGCCCTCGCCCAGGACGAGGTAATCCACGCCGTGGTCCAGACCTTCGCGGATGTTGTCCCCGGCGAAATGCTGGCCGCCCGCGATCGTGGTCACCCCGCGCTCCCGGTAAAACTTCGCCAGTTCGTAGAGGCGTGGAATGGTGCTGGTCAACCCGCCGTACAGGCCGACGACCTCCGCGGTCCGAATGCGCTGCAAAATCGCGTGGGCCGGCAGGCCCCGGCCGTCGCGCGGGCCGGACTTCCCGTAGTTGTTCTCGTCGATGATTTCGACGTCCCAGGGCTTCATCCGGCTCACGGCGGTGGCGACGGATACCGGGCCGAGGGCGGTGGTCCGGCGGGCGATATTGGAATAGATGTTGAACGCGGGAAAGGCGGGAATGATCATCCGGAACCGGAACCGATGGGATGGCCCCGACCGGCTAAAGTTCCGGAATACCTGTTCGGCGCTTTCCATGGCCTGGCCCCCTGCATCGTCGGCCCACAAAAAAAGTCTATATCCCGCCTGGAAAGGGGTGAAGCCGAAAATTCGGCGCGGTTCGATCCCTGGCGCCCTGCGCCTGGAACCGATCCGCGAGACGCTTAAAAAGGCCGTGGACGATCCCGCCTCCATTGTCAAGGACGCGACCTGAGCCGGGCCGATCTGCGGCCGGTCCGCCCGGTGAAGTCGCCCACCATGAGGCCAGCATCGGCACCGCGAGGAACTGGAGGAGTCCAAAGGCCGGGGCTAGGCGGTCTCGCCGTAGTGGTGGTTTTGAAGCCATTCGACCAGTTCCCGCACACTGGCCGTGGCCAGGCCGATGCAGGTGTCCGCCCCGCCATAGTAGATTTTCAACGTGTCGCCGTCCGGTTCAAGAACGGTGCCGCATGGGAACACCACGTCCTCGACATCGCCCGTGCGCTCGTACGGCTCCCGCGGCCCGAACACCCACTCGTCTCCGCGGTAAAGGACTTTTACCGGATCTTCGAGATCCAACATGGCCAGGCCGATACGGTACAGGCAGCCGGCCGCCGTCATGCGCACGCCGTGGTAAATAATGAGCCAGCCTTCCGGCGTCTCGATGGGGGGCGGGGAGAGGCCGATCTTCCGCGCGTCCCACCAGCCCCCTTCTCTGGCGCACAGAAGAATCTTGTGGCTGCCCCAGTGGCGCAGATCGGGCGAGAAGGAAATCCATATGTGGCCCGTTCCGGACAGCGAGACGGGGCGGTGAATGATGGCCCAGTGCCCGCCGAAACGCCGGGGGAAGAGCGCGGCATCCTTATCATCAGGCGGCAGGATCATGCCGTGGTGCTCGAACTCCCTGAAGTCCCGGGTCATGGCCAGCGAGACGCCCGGCCCGCCGGCCGAGAACGACGTATAGGCGACCACGTACCGCTCCAGTTCGGGTACCCAGGTGATGCGGGGGTCCTCGAGGCCCCAGAGGTCCTCGGGTCGCTTTTTCCGGTCGGGCCAGAGCGTGGGCTTGGTATCCACGCGCCAGTCCCTGACCCCGTCGGCCGAGCGGGCCGCGCACAGGTGCGAGATCCCGCGGCGGTCCTCGACCCGTACGAGCAGCAGGATCTCGCCGGTGTCCTGCAGGCGCACCGCGCCGGCGTTGAACACCGCATTCACGGGGTAGGGCCAGTCCCGGGCGGTCAGGATCGGATTCTGCGGGTGCCGGCGAATCAGCGCCTCGTAGTCGGGGTGCTCCTGGATGTGAATGGGGGTATCCGTCATTTCCGGGCCTCCTGACCGGGAGCATTTTCCGGATCCGGTTTCAGATTCAGCGCCTCGCGCAGATCGTGCATGAGAATCAGGCTGAGCTGCCAGACCACGGTGGATTCGGCCCCCTGGTTGCGGTTCACCCGGTCCGGATGAAGGCCGTCAAAGCAACCGCCGCTGTTATAATCGTAGAGCGAAACCTGCAGGTCGTTGCGTCCCAGGAACCAGTCGAACGCCTTCTGCGCGGAGCCCAGCCACCGTTCGTCGCGGGTCATACGGTAGGCCGCGAAGCAGGCGTCGACCATCGTGTAGGCCTCGATGGGTTGCTGGTCGAAGCGCGCCTTGGTGCCCCCGCGCTCGTACCATCCGTTCGTGCCGATCGGCATAAAATGACCCGACTCGGAGGTCTGGCTGCGATCCAGCCAGTCGAGCGAGCGCAGCCCCCATTCGGCCATCTTCGAGTTCGGCAGCCACTGCCCCGCCTCGATGAGCGCGTGGGGAATCCGCGCATTGGCGTAGGTGAGCCGGTGTTCGGGCCAGGGCCAGTCCTCCGTGGTGTGTCGCTCGTACAAATCGAGGAGTTTGGTCGCGAGGTCCTGCCGCTCGCGGCGGAAGGTCGAGGCGCCGCCGTAGCGCTGGAGATAGGTCTGGATGGCCAGGATGGTATTGGCCCAGGCGCGCGGCGAAGTGAACATCATCGTCGGCGGCACCGCCTGTTCGAGCAATTGCATGGCGAGGTCCCGGTGGCCTTCATTGGGCGAATAGGCCACGACGTGCGCCAGGCCCCACAGCGCGCGCGCATGCACGTCGTCGGTCGCCACCGGCTTGGTCCATTGCCGCTGGTACGTCATGAAATTGCCGAAGCGGCGCGTTTCGGAGTCGAAGGCAAACAGGAGGAACGAAAGGTAGCGCGACGTCAGGAGCTCCCATTCTTTCACATTCGGCTGGGAGATCGAACCGCGGACCGCCACCACCAGCGCCCGCGCCTGGTCATCGGTGCTGTAGCCGTGGCTCGGGTCCGGCACCGTAAACTTGGCATGCTGAAAGATGCCCACGGCGTCCGTCAGGGCGAGTAAATGCTTCGAGTCCAGCTCGGGCAGGGTGCCGAAGCGCGCATTGGGCACGCGGCCGATGGCGACGGGCCGCGGCCGGCGGTTGCGCTCCGTCCTGACCTCTTCGAAGACCCGCAGGTACTGCTCCGCGACGGACGGCCAGACCATGGAACGCCCGAACGCGTACGCCCGTTTGCGCATGGCATGCCGTGCCGTTTCGTTGGTGAGCAGATCGTTCAGGACCTCCGCGAAGGCCGCGGCATCCCGGAAGGGCACCAGGCGGCCGCGTTCCTCCGCCAGCATGTCCTGCGCGTACCAGTAGGGCGTGGAGACCACCGCTTTACCCGCGCCCAGGGCGTAGGCGAGGGTGCCGGACGTGATCTGCGCTTCATTCAGGTACGGCGTGATATAAATGTCCGCAGCGCCCAGGTATTCGCACAGCTCCTGGAGCGAGACGAACCGGTTCACAAACCGGACGTGCGCCTCGAGGCCCAGTTCGCGCACGCGCTGCTCGAGCTGCATCCGGTACCGCTCGCCCTGCTCGCGCTTCACGTGCGGATGCGTGGCTCCGAGCACGATGTAGAGGACCTCCGGATGCTGCGAGATCACCAGGGGGAGCGCCTGGATCATGAACTCGATGCCCTTGTTCGGCGACATGAGCCCGAAGGTGAGCAGCACCTGCCGCCCCTCCGCGTCCATTTCGTCCTTGAAGTAATTCGGGTCAATGAAGGGCACGTCCGGGATGCCGTGATGGATCATCCGGATCCGGATTTCGGGCACGTGATAGATCTCCTTCAGAAACTGCACGGCCCGCGGGCTCATGACGACCAGCCGGTCGGAAATCGAGCTCAATTCGTTCAGTACTTCGCGTTCCTCGGGCGAGGGGCGGGCCAGCACCGTGTGAAGCGTGCTGACGATGGGCATTCGAAGCTGCCGCAGCATCGGCAGCAGGTTGGCCCCCGCTTTGCCGCCAAAGATGCCGTATTCGTGCTGCACGCAGACCGTATCGGCCTGGCTGACGTTAATGCAATCCGCGGCAAGATCGTATTGCTCACGCCGGGCGGCCTCCACCTCGAACCGGACCCGGGGGGGATAGGCATACCCCTCGGTGCGGTCGTTCATGGCGACGGCGAAGCACTCGGTTTCCGGGGCCGCCGCCGCCACGGCCTCGCAAAGATCCGTTGTAAATGTCGCGATCCCGCATTTCCGGGGCATGTAGTTTCCGAGAAATGCGATTCCTCCGCGCCTGGTCGTGTTTTGCTCGTCGCTCATCGAATCCTTTTCGCGCCCTGCCGCAAAGCCCAGTTCCCTTTGTAGCCGTGGGACCGGCCTGCGACGGGGAGTCTAGTCCATGGTATCTTTCAAAATTACAGTTTAGCTGGGGATCCGTGTGGCGTCGAGCGTTTTGCTGCCCCGGAAATCCTGGAGGCCGTCCTGCCCCACGCGAGTTGTCGAGTGCGGTTCGGCGAATATGGTGGCCGCCGGCCCGCCCGGCGGGGGGGGCGCGGAGAATCCATCATCGATCACCGCGAGGAGCAGCAGGAGATCGGCTCCCCCGGCCCGTTCTCATCAAGTTAGTGCTCGCCACGGGCCGAGAGCATGCCGAAGCCCCAAGATGAAAAAGAGTCTGTCGGCCGGTATTAACAGTAGTCCATCCGCTGCGTATCTCTTTCTGCGATGGCATTTCCCGTGAGTAAACAAACAAGGGAAAGTGTATGAAGCTCTCGTATTTTATTCTGGCTGCGGTTCTGGCAACGGGCTTGGTCCTTGTCGGATGTGAGGATGATAATTCTCCGGATACCGGGACAACATCGGAATCCGGGGCCACGTCGGAGAGAGATACTACATCGGATGCCGAAGAGCCGGCGGATGTTGGAGGAACGACGGATGAACCGGCAGAAGCGCAGCCGGAGGAGGCCCCTTCATTTGAGGACATCACGCCCGGCGGGCTGGGCGGGGAATTCTTCAGGATCGCCGGGCGCGGTCAGTACTTCCGGTGCTGGTGTTCGCCCATCGAAGGCGCGGTAACCTACGTGTTCACGACCACTCTTGGTTCCTATGATGAAGTTAATTCTCCGGAAGTCAGTGTTCCGGTTGAGGCAGGGACGATGTTGGTATACGTAGAATTCCACGTTTATGCCATAAACACGGAGGGAAACAGCACGCGAACGGCCACCGCGAGGGTCGATTTTTAGGTGTTCCACAAAGGCCTCGGGGTGGCCCCGCCCCGTCATGAATTTCTGCCGCCCTCGATCCGGTTTTTGCCCTTCCCGGTTATGTCCGCCGCCTGCCGGCACCCGGCCCATACAGCCTCGAGGTGCAGGACACCAACGGCTTGGTGCTGTCCGGCTTGTCCTTCAACCTGTCCTCCCTCGACCGTTCCATTGAGGGGGAGGACGATCTCGAGCCCATTCCCCACGGCTCCGCCCGATTCCATTTCCAGGTACCGGTGGAGCCCGGGGCGGCCCGGATTGTGCTCAAGAATCAGGGACAGGTGTTGGCAACCCGGCTCCGCTCCACCAATGCCCCGACGGTGAAGGTCCTGGCCCCGAACGGCGGGGATCTGCCTTCTGCCGGCGATCAGACGGAGTGGACCGACACCACTGCGCCGCAGAGCCGGAAGCTTTATCATATCCGCCGAGTGTTGCCGTAAGGAGCGGGCCCCCGTCCGCTCACAAATGTTTCGTGCGATTTGAACACGGGTATGGTATGCCTTTCGCCCCGGAAAGTGGGGGAGAATCCATGGATCTGCAGAAGCTATATGCCGAGCGCATCGGCGGTGAAAAGTTCGGACTCGGGAACGAGATTTACAAGTTCGAGAAGATCAAACGCGCCAGGGCGGCCGCGCTGAAGGCGCGGCCCCAGGTGGAATTGCTCGATTTCGGGGTGGGGGAACCGGATCAACTCGCGCCGTTTCCGATCCGGGAGGCGCTCAAGAGGGCCGTGGATGATCCCGCCAACCGCGGCTATGCCGACAACGGCATCCGCGAATTCCGTCTCGCGGCCTGCCGGTACATGGAAGAGTTCTTCGGCGTGAAGGGCCTGAACCCGGATACCGAGGTGAATCACAGCATCGGCTCCAAGCCGGCTCTGGCCATGTTACCGCTGTGCTTTGTCAACCCGGGCGACGTAGTCCTGACGACGGTCCCGGGCTATCCCGTGCTGGCCACGCACGCCCGGTACCTGGGCGCCGAGATCGTCAAGCTGCCGTTGCATCGCGAGAACGGCTTCCTCCCGGATTTGAAGAAGATCCCCGCCGCGAAGGCGAAGGGGACCAAGCTGTTCTATGTCAATTACCCTAATAATCCCACGGGCGCGGCGGCCACCGAGGCGTTCTTTGACGAACTCATCGCGTTTGCGGCCAAGCACAACGTCCTGATTGTCCAGGACGCGGCTTACGCGACGCTGGTATACGGGCGAGAGAGGCTCTCGATTCTCGGCCGGCCCGGCGGCAAGGACGTGGCCATCGAACTGCATTCGATGAGCAAGAGCTACAACATGACCGGCTGGCGGCTTGGGTTTGTGGCGGGCCACGCGGGCGCCGTGAAGGCTTTCGCGGAGGTCAAGGACAACACGGATTCCGGCCAGTTCAAGGCCATCCAGCATGCCGCCTGCGCGGGGATCGCCGATCGGCAACTCTCCGAGGCCATCCGTCTGCATTATGAAAGGCGCCTGAAACTGCTCGTCGCGGCGCTGCGCCGCGCCGGATTTGACGCGGAGATGCCCGGGGGCACGTTCTACCTCTATGTGCCGGCTCCCGTGGGCGCCGGGAAAAATACCTTCAAGACCGCGGAAGATGCCTCGCAATTCCTGCTGCGGGAGCATTCCGTTTCCACCGTGCCGTGGGATGATGTCGGGGCGTTTCTTCGTTTTTCCGCGACGTTCGAATCCCGCGGCGATGCGGGGGACCAGCGGGTCTTCGCGGAACTGGAAAAACGTCTCGCCGCGGTAGAGCTGAAATTCAACTAGAAAGAGCATCCGGTAGGGCGCTTTGGCTCAAAGCGCCGAGAAGCGGCGGCTTCGGCGAAGCCGCCCTACCCCAAAAGGGGCGTTTCATGAATGTTTCGGTTTTGCACAGCGTGCGGAAGGGCAGGCAAATCGCCGTCTTTCTCGATGACGTGCCGGGCACCCTGTCCGAAGTGTCCTTGCGGCTTGGCCGGAACGGCATCAACATTTACGCGCTGTCCCTTGCCGAAGGCATCGGCCATGGATATGTGCGCATGGTCGTGGACAAGCCCGATGAAGCGATACGCGTCCTTCGCGAGGCCGAGGAACTGGTCATGGAGCGCGACGTCCTGCTGCTAGAACTGGCGAACGCGCCCGGTGCCCTGGGCGAGGTGACGCGGAGGCTGGCCGAGGCGAAGATCAACGTGGAATACGCCTACTGCGCCGGCGGCCCGGGTGTGGACATTGGAATGGTGATCGTGCGCGTGGACCAGATCGACAAGGCCCTGGCCGTCCTTCGCGTCGGGTAATCCCTGATGAATCCCCAGGAGCCATATCCCGCGTTTCTGCGGCGTGGCGTCGCGCTTCTGTTTTTCGCGGTCGGCGCCGGCGCCCTGGTCATCGTGGCGTTGATCGCGTGGGAGGGGGGGCGCTGGACCGCGACGATCGGAGGATGGACGCTAGCCGCCAGCAATCCCCGAAGCCGCCTGCTTCTGGCCGTGGTCGCTTTCCTGGCCGGACGCCTGCTCTGGTCCGGAGCGCCGCGCCATCGCGGGCCATGGGTGGCGATGGCGGGCAAGCTCCTGTTGCTGGCGATCAGCCTGACGGTGTCGTGGTCCCTGGGCGAAAAGGCTCTGCGCCACGTCCTGCGCTCGAACGAAAATTCGGGCAACCTGAGGCAACTCGAGGCCTTCAACAACGGCGAGGATATCGAGGTCCGGGCCGACCACGCTTTGGCCGGCATCACCCGCGTCAGCCCCAACAAGAACCTGGCCTACGAGATCAAGCCCAACCTGGACATGGAGTTCGGCCATCGGAGCCTGAAGACGAACTCGGACGGGATGCGGGAAAGCCGGGATTACGCCCGGGAAAAACCGGCCGGTACCCTCCGGATCCTCGGGATCGGCGACTCGGGGATGTTCGGCTGGGCCTGTAACCAGGGGGAGAACTTCCTCGATGCCCTCGAGGACAGGTTGAATCTCCGCGCCGGTCCTTTGAAGTACGAGGTGCTTAACCTGGCCGTGCCCGGTTACAACACCTACCAGGAAGTGGAGATCCTGCGCTACAAGGGGTTGGCCTATTCCCCGGACGTCGTGATCGTCGGCTGGTGCGACAATGATTTCCTGCCGCCGTTTTTCCTGATGAAGCAGCGGGGTTACCGGGAACGAGACGTCTCCTACCTGTATCTTCTGCTCTTCGATCGCCAGGGATTCCGGCGCCGGACGCAGCCCGAAGTGATGAGGATGGACGAAGTGGACCCGCAGTATGTCGCCCCGGAGGTCCTGAAACATTCGGGGCTGGAGGGCGTCCTGGCATCGCTGCGGGAGCTGAAGCGACTTTCGGAGGAACGCGGATTCCGCGTGCTGGTGTTCGGGCCGATGATGACCGAACTGGTCAGCGCCTGTGAAGGGGGGGGCATCGCGTGCTGGTCGAGTTTCAATTTGCGTCAGGAAGATTATCCCGACGCCAACATCCATGGTATGCATCCTCGGCCGAAAGCGAATCAAATCCTGGCCGAGCACCTGGAAAAAGAACTCGAGCGGCGGGGTTGGCTGGACCTGGCGCTTTGAATCTTGCAACTCGGACGAGGGGACGTTGCCGTCGCTTCAGCATGCGAAGGAGGCTCGCGCCATGAGATGCTTGTGGCGCCGATCCCGGCAGGTCCGTCGGCTCGCCGAGCGGGCCGCGGTGCTTATGATAAGCCGCTACATGGTCCCCCAGTGCCCGACCCTTTGCTACTTACTTCTTTACCGCCGCCAGGGCGGCTGCGTAGTCCGGTTCCTGCGCAATTTCCGGGACTTGCTGCGCGTACATCACCCGGTCCTGGGCGTCCAGCACCAGCACCGCGCGGCTCATCAGTCCCGCCAGGGGCCCGTCCGTGATCACCACGCCGTAGTCTTGCCCGAAGGCGGGCCAACGGAAGGTGGACAGGGTCACGATGTTTTTCAGCGAGTGGCTTTCGCAGAAACGCTGGGCCGCGAACGGGAGGTCCGCCGAGATGTGCAAAAGGACCACGTTGGCCAGCGCGGCCACCTCCCGGTTGAACTTCTCCGCGGACGTCGCGCAGACCCCTGTATCCAGGCTGGGCGAGATGTTCAGGATTTTTTTCTTGCCGGCGAACTTCTCCAGGCCGACATCGGCGAGGTCGGCGCCGGTGAGCTTGAAGGGCGGCGCCTTGGCGCCCGTCTTGAGCAAGTCCCCGGCGGTGTGAATCGGCTGTCCCTTGAGCGTGATCGTAGCCATGATCTATCCTCCGTGATTAAATGGAAATATAGCGGCAATTCGCCCAAGTTCAACCCGGGGGGCTGGAAAAACGGTTCTGCGCTGGCATAAGGTCGCTCGATGCGGTATATTTATAAGGTAGTTCAGCAAAGGGGGAAAAGATGATCAGCGCGAAGATGAGCAAGGCGATCAACGAGCAGATTAACAAGGAATTATACTCGGCCTACCTGTACCTGGCCATGTCGGCCCAGGCGGAGGAGATGGGCCTGAAGGGCTTCGCCGGTTGGTTCAAGATCCAGGCGGGCGAGGAAACCGGGCACGCGATGAAGTTCTTCGGCTATGTCATCGAGCAGGGGGCTCGCGTGAAACTGGCCGCGATTGAGCAGCCGCCAGCGGAGTTCAAGTCGGCCGCGGCCATGTTCCAGGAAACGCTCAAGCACGAGAAAACGGTCACGGCGAGCATCCACGCCCTGGCGGACCTGGCCGTGGCGGAGAAGGACCACGCCACGAACAGCTTCCTGAAATGGTTCGTGGACGAGCAGGTGGAGGAGGAGGCCAACGCCCAGGAAATCGTGGACCTGCTGAAGCTGGCCGGCGATGCCGGCAATGCGCTCCTTTTCCTGGACGCCAAGCTGGGCGCCCGGAAGGGCGCCGCGGAATAGCGAGTCGGACACCCTCTGGCGCATTTCCTCGGGACTTCGGGGCGTTGATGCCCTGTGGCGGATCAAGCTGGAAGACCAAGCTGCCGTTCAATCCGCCAGGTAGTCTTGTGTGTAGCGGCGCTTGGAGCCCAGGTTGTATTCCGCGATGGCTTTCCAGCGGCCGGGGGCGAACAGGGGGCCGCGCGTGATGAGCCGGAGGCCTTCGTAGTATTCCCGCACGCCCGGATCCTCGATCCGGTTGATGCCTTCCGCGCACGACTCGAAATAGCCCAGGGGGAGCCGGCGGCCGAAATGGCCG
>JAHJJH010000338.1 GCA_018823105.1 Verrucomicrobiota bacterium
ATCATTTCGTTCAGCAGTACAACCACAAGCCTCACCCTTTCCTGTGGGTCGCTTCCGCCGACTCCATCCTCGCCAAACTCGAACGACTTTGCATGATTATTTCCGGGACACAACACTAGCCCGCTTATTGCATGAGCGTTAAAAAGCTCATGCAATAAGCGCTTCTGAGCGCGCGAGTTGCGGGGGCAATTCGCGCGCCAGAAGACGTGACGTATTGTCGAATTCCAAATTCGACAAAACGAACGTGGCAAGCCCCGTTTGCACCCCGTACAACGGGGTGCAGCACGGCCGTTCGGGCGGATTTTGCGCGAGGGCTCGTGCAAAATTCGGGCTAGAAGCGTTTCCAGAACGCCCGGGCCAACCGGCGCGATTGGGCGCAAATCCGGGCCTCGTTGAGGCCGAGAAGCTTCCCGTCCTTCATGAGAACCCGGCCGCCGACGATGGTCGTACTGACCTTCGCCCCGCACAGGCCGAACAGGAAGTGTCCCAGGAACGTGTTGGCGGTGAGCGGCGTGGGCGGATCGTAATCCAGGATGATCACGTCGCCGTGCGCGCCTTTTTTGAGCACCCCGACCGGTTTCTGGAAAAAGCGGCTCGCGATCTTGGCGTTGTTTTCCAGCAGCAGCCGGCAGGATTCCACGAAGAAAACGCGCGGGTCTTTTTTCGCCAGCTTGTGCAGGATGTTGGCCACGCGGACCTCGTCGCGCATGTTCGCCGTCATGCCGTCGGTGCCGAGCCCGACCAGGATGCCCTTCGCGAGCATCTCCGGGATCGGCGCCACGCCCACGGCGTTGTTCATGTTGGACTGCGGGTTATGCACCACGATGGCGCCGGTCTTGCGCAGCAGGCGCATCTCGGCTTTGTCCACGTGCACGCAGTGAACGGCGATTGTCTGCGGCCCGAGCCCGCCGGCCTGGTGCAGGCGTTCCACCACCGACATCCCGTACTTCTTCCGGTTCGCCACTTCGTCCGCCTTGTCCTCCGCCACGTGAACATGAATACCTACGCCGAATTGCTTCGCCGTCTTCACGGACTGCGCCAGCGTTTTCGGATTCACCGTGAACAGGGCGTGCAGCCCGAGCATGGCCGAAACCAGGTCGTCGCCCTTGGCTTTCTTCGCCCGGATCTTCTTGGCAAAACGGATGTTTTCCTCCAGGCCCTGCCGGCCTTTCCCGTACCGGTCGGAAAGCCCCAGGCAGAGGCAACTGCGCACGCCCGTCGCGCGCACCGCCTTTTCGATCACGTCCAGGCTGCCCTTCTGGAAGCCCTGGCTCTCATGATGGTCAATGATCGTCGTCGTGCCGTTCTTGATGCAATCGATCAGCGGGATCAGGCAACTGTAAGCAATGTCGGGGCCGGTCAGCACCCGGTCGAGCGGCCACCAGAGCCGCTCGAGGATCTGCACGAAGTTCTCCGCGGGCGGCTGCTTGGGCATCAATCCGCGCGCGAAGGTCGAGTACAGGTGCATGTGCGCGTTGATGAAGCCGGGCATGATGACCCGGCCCCGGGCGTCCACGAAGCGCGCGCCCTTGGCCTTGCGGCGCAGTATTTTCATCGGGCCGACGGCCTCGATCACGCCGTCGCGGACGAGCACCCCGCCGTCTTCGATCACCCGGTTCGGGGATCCGAGCGTAATGACGATGCCGTTTCCGATCAGGAGCGACACATCTTTTTTCGTCACGGTTTGTTCCTTTCGTTGCTGAAAAATACCCGTCCATAATTGGCTGGACACACAGATTGGTAGGGCGGCTTGGCCCAAGCCGCCGCGGCGCGTTCGGCGAACGCGCCCTACCGATTTGCAAGCTATGTGCTCACGTGCCGCTCCGACGGCTTGCGGTCGCGGAGCGACAGCGCGCCGACGAAGCACTGCAGCACGCACAGCTTGCACCCGATGCACTTCTCCGGATCCGTGACCGGGTAGCCGTCCTTGTCCATCGAGATCGCCAGGTACGGGCACCGCGTGCAGTTTCCGCACTGAACGCACAGATCGCGGTCGCACGTGGAAACCTGCTTCTCCCCCGAGAGGTCCATGAACCCGCGGATCGGGTTGGGTTGCGTGATGCCCGAGAGTTCCGCGATCGATTGGATGCCGCGCGCGGCCAGCAGGTGGCTCAAGCCCGATTTCAGCTCGCGGATGATCCCGTAGCCGTATTTCTCCACCGCCGTGCAGAACTGCACCGTGTTCGTGCCGAGCGCCAGGAAGTCGGCCGCGGCGCGGTAATTGACCGGGCCCGCGTTGCCGGAAACGGGGATGTTCATGCCGCAGGCGCTGGACAGGCAGAGGTAGCTGACGGGGGTGATCCCTTCCCCGCTCATGCCCACGACGACGCCGTCCTCCCATTTCTTCGGGCCCGGCTGGAACGCCAGCGACGGGAAGGTGTTGGCCAGCGTGACGCCCGCCTTCTTGTCGGGATACCGGTCGAACACCGGCTTGACCGCCTTGAGGATCGTGCGGACATCCGTGACCGCGCTGGTCAGCTTGAAGAGCTTCGGAATGTCCGGGCGGCTGATCTCCATGACCCAGCCGATGATCTTCGCCGTCAGCGCCGCGTTCTGGGAGACGATGTCGCCTTCCGTGCCCTCGCCGCCCTGCGGGCAGGAGAGGCTGTACTCGATCACCATCGCGCCCGCCGCTTCCAGTTTCCGCGTGTTGCTCTGCCAGGACTTCCGGTCGGCCTCGTCGTGGCCCGTCACCGAGCCGCCGGTGGAGGCGCCGGTGAGCCGGTCGGGATAGTCCTTGATGAGCCTCTTCATCTCCCCGCAGACACGGTCAATCACGTGATCGGAGACGTTGTCGCAGTTGCCCCACGTCGTTTCGTTGAAGCAGACCATGTAGGCCGCGGGGATATGAACCGGCAGGTTGTCGAACGCCGTCTTCATGATCCCGCCGGCCCAGCCTTCGTCGTACGCGATCTTCATCTGGTCGTAGCCGTCCGACGCGGGCGAGGCGGAGAGGATGAACGGCGAGGGGATCTTGCGGCCGAAGAAATCGGTTTCCAGCGACACCGGCTCGTAGTTGTAGCCCGGGACCTCCAGCCGGCTCTTCATCGGCTTGTCGATCTTCGGGATCTTCCGGCCCTCGAGGAAGGCCATCACCTGCGAGGCGATGTTCTTGCCGGCCGCCGAGGCCTCGACGACGGTGGACGGGCCGTTCACCATGTCGCCCACGTAGAAAATCCGCTTGTCAGTCACGCTGGGGAAATCGGTGCGCGCGCCGATGGCCATGATCACGTGCTGGATGTCGTGGCGGACCTGTTCGCTGCCCTTCACGTCGCGGATCGCCCGGGGGTTGAACTTCGCGCCGGCGGGCAGCTCGACCTTGATCGTGTCCAGCCCGGCGATCTTCCCGCCCTTGACGCGGATGGCGGCCACGCGCGTGCGGCCCGTCACGTCGATGCCTTGCTCCAGGATCTCGCCGTGCTCGCGGGAGGTCAGCGGCATCTCGCCGGCGTTTTCGAGGGCGATCATTTCGACGAATTTCGCGCCGCTGTTCTTCGCCGCCACCGCGCAGTCGAGCGCCGTGGCGCCGCCGCCGATCACCGCCACCCGGCCCTTGAGCCTGTAGGATTTCGGCTTCTGCAGGAACTCCAGGCCTTTGATGGCCTTGTCCTTGTTCGGCACCGGCAGCATGAACGGATCCCAGAGCCCCGCGGCGACGACGACGGCGTGGTAGCCTTTTTTAAGCAACTTGGCCGGGTCCTTTTCCTTACGGCCTTTTTTGTAACTGACGTTGCTCATGCCCAGGACGAACTTCACGTCATCGTTCAGGACCGGCCGGTACAGCCGGTGCTCGGGGATGCAGAGGCACATGCCGCCCAGTTCGTCGAGGCCTTCGAAAATGTCGGCCGTGTAGCCGCTCTGGCCGAGCATCGCCGCCGCCGCCAGGCCGGCCGGCCCGCCGCCGATGATCGCCACCTTCTTACCGTTCGCCTTGACCTTGGCGAACTTCGGCATGACGCCGAGTTCCCGTGCCTTGGCGACGATCGTGGCCTGGATCGAGGGGATGTTCAGCGGGGCGTCCACTTTCTCGTGCACGCAAGCCGCCATGCAATGCCAGTCCGGACACACCTGGCCGCAGATCCCGCCGAGCGGGTTCATCGCCATGATCTCGGCCGTCGCGCGCTGGTAGTCGGAAGGGGCGCCGAGCTTGGCCGCCATGATGAAATCAGCGGGCGAGCAGTCGCAGGGACAGGCCTCCTTGCACGGCTTCTCCGCGCAGTATTCGCATTTATCGATTTCGATCTTGAGCTGCGCGTCGGTAAACAGGGCGTTGGTCTTCGCGGTACGGGTCGGGCGTAGCGGCTTCATGGGTGCATTCTCCGGCTTGGTAACGAGTGAATCCGTTATTTATTTTCGCGAACGTATATACCCGTTGCTCCAGGATACGGAAAGGCCAAAGTTGGCGGCGCCTCGCCGGCGTGGCCGCGAGCGTGAGCGAGCGGAGAAACTCCTCGCTTACGCCTTGTCGGACCCGAACAGCGAGAGCTGGTTGGGGTCTCGGCGCCCCTTGCGGGCGCTGTGGCGCGCCACTCATACGGCGCGGGGGAAGCCGCTGCATATGTACTTTTGTTGGCCATTACACTGCGATAATCTATCTATCAGACAATCAACATGTTGCGACATGCTGGCCACCGCCCTTCCTTGACCGTTAACTGCCGGCTTGTAATAGTTCCAAAAGACACCAATATCTTTTTAGGCTAGGAGGAATATGAATAGCAGACAAAAAGCAAAACAATGGCCATTCCCACGCCACAAGTACTTCATCAGAGACTTGCGAAACGCGGCAGCTGCATGGTTTCACAGCCACGAATTCACCACCCACCCAAGAATGGCATATTGTCTTTCCGGCTGGGATCAGTGGAAGTCCAATATCATTCTTCCCGAAGTTGCATCCTACATAGCCAACCAAAGCGTTGATGCGCAGGAAAAGGAGATCCCATTCCCTCTGCACAAGTACTTGCATCACGGCCTCAGTAGCCAAGCAATGGCATTCAACCTGATCGGCCCACTTATCACCCGTGAAGACTACAAGCCGCTTTGCGATGCGCTCCGCAGAAAGAACATTCAGGGCGTTGACAAGATAGTATCTGCGTCATTCGAGTACGAAGACCGCGACGTATTTAACGAGGATGCTGGGCAGCCGACTTCCATAGACATCGTACTCAAGAATGCTGGTGGTCAACCACGCGTATTTATCGAAAGCAAACTCGTCGAGCAAGAGTTCGGGGGGTGTTCCGTCTTCGGTGACGGCGATTGCAGTGGAATGAATCCGATTGGATGCGAAGACAATTGCTTCCTGCATTTCATCGGCCGAAAGTATTGGCCCCTCATGGCCAAGCACGGAATTACGGAATCCGTCAAAACGGACCGCCAATGCCTTTTTACCGCGCATTACCAGTTCTTTCGCGAAATCATCTTGGCCATCGAGAAAGGTGGCACATTTGTATTACTCAGTGACGAGAGAAGCCCTGTCTTCAAATGTCGTTCAGGAGATCGTGAGAAAGGACTGATGCCCTTTCTGACGGGACTCCTGCCAGAGCAGCTCCGCGCATTCGTCACCTCGATAAGTACGCAAGAACTGGTGTGCGCAATCAAGGAGTACAAGAGTCACCACGATTGGGTATTTGAGTTCGAAAAGAAATACGGAATGGCCGAACAAGCGGCTTGAGACGATCGGCCTACGCTAGGCGCTTCGGCCGAAGTCTCAGTTGTGGCGTTGGGCAGGATATCATGGATCCGCGACACCTATTCGTCGATCAGCGGCTGACCGGTATGTGCGTCTACTGCGGTGCGGAACCGCAAACAAGAGATCACGTGCCTTCACGAGTCCTACTGGACGAGCCATATCCCCTCAACCTGCCAGTGGTCGACGCCTGTGAAGACTGCAATAGTAGCTTCTCACAGCACGAGCAGTACGTGGCCTGTCTGATCGAATGTGCGTTGACGGGATCGAGTGAACCCGCCGGAGCGCAACGCGCAAAGATCAGACGCGTTCTGGAGGAGAATCCCAGCCTACGCCACAGACTCTTCCTGAGCCGAGAGATAGACGACGACGGTAACATCACCTGGCTTGCGGAGGTCGATCGGGTGAAGACGGTACTTCTCAAGCTGGCTCGCGGGCATGCGGCGTACGAACTCGGGCTTCCCCAGTTGGACGGACCACGGGATGTCGCATTCACGCCTTTCGCGGTGATGTCAGATCAAGAAAGGGACGTTTTTGAGTGCTTTCCGCAGAGATCTTTGATCCGCTGGCCAGAGGTTGGAAGCAGGGCGTTCATACGCGCAGTAAGGAGCGCCCCATCTGACAGCGTTAATGGGTGGCTTACAGTGCAGTCAGGCAGGTACCGATACAAGGTAGAGCAAACCGACGGACTGGTTGTTCAGATAGTGCTGAGCGAGTATCTCGCATGCAGGATCGTATGGGATTGATGGGTGCCACAGACGAGCCCAACAACCGCTTGGAACGCTGCGCCGGTCAGCGCTGCAGTTGGGCAGGAAGGGAGACGAAGAGATGCAGATCACATGGAACAAGTGCCAAGGCGATACTTGGTGCCCTCTCAACACTGTGGATCTTACTCACAACCATTTCGACGGACTGGAGGGCGTGTACATCATCTGGCACGGTGGCCAGAACCCACGGACCATACGTGTGGGGCAAGGCGGGATCCGCGACAGATTGAACTCGCACCGGGAAGACCAGGATATCCAAGCCTACTCAGGCCTAGGACTTTTCGCTACGTGGGCGAGAATGTCTGCGAGTTCGTGCGATGGGGTTGAAGCCTATCTTGCCAGCCAACTGAATCCACTGGTGGGGGAAAGGTTTCCCGATGTCACGCCCATAGTCGTCAATCTGCCTTGGTGAGAGAAGACCATGCCACGCTACGATCCACTGTCCCCCGCGCAGCGTAGCGAACGGATGTCGAGAATACTGAACGCGGACACGAAGCCCGAAATGATTGTCCGCCGCCTTGTGCACGGCATGGGATACCGGTACGCCCTGCACGTGAAAGCCTTGCCGGGTAATCCTGACCTTGTTTTTCGCCCCCGGAGTAAGGTAATCTTCGTCCACGGGTGTTTCTGGCACCAGCACCGCTGTCGGCAGTACCGGATGCCGAAGACGAAGCATTTGTTTTGGGAACCGAAACTCGCAAAGAACAAGGCCCGTGATGGAAGGAACCAGCGGGAACTCCGCAGACTGGGTTGGCGGACGTTGACTATTTGGGAATGCCAACTCAAGACCGGAACGGTCTTGAAAAGCCGCATCAAGCGATTTCTGGGAACATGACGATGAAACGCCTAAAATCGGTCGAACTCTTCACGGGTGCAGGCGGGCTTGCTCTCGGCCTTGAGAAGACGGGGTGGCACCACGAAGCGTTGATTGAACGCAACGAGCACGCCTGCTCGACCATCCACATGAACAAATCGTTGGGGCATCCGTTGGCCAAGGAATGGCGGCTGTTCCCCCAAGATGTCCAGGAGATCAAGTATTCTGATGTAGCAAGCGATGTTGACATGGTGGCAGGCGGGCCACCTTGTCAGCCGTTCTCCCTTGGAGGAAAGCACCGCGCCCATCAAGATCAGAGAGACATGTTCCCGGAAGCAGTGCGGGCGGTCCGTGAGCTTCGGCCCATGTGTTTTCTCTTCGAGAACGTCAAAGGCCTTGTTCGGCAGAGTTTCGCGAGCTATTTCCAATACGTAGTTCTTCAACTGTCCTACCCGCTTTCTCCAAGGAAGGCAGACGAACGGTGGCAAAGTCACTTGTCGCGACTTGAACGTCTTCACACAGGCGGGCGCGAAGCGGAGCTTTCGTATCGGGTTGTTTATCGCCTTCTGGACGCGGCGGACTACGGAGTACCCCAGCATCGGCATCGGGTCTTCATCGTCGGATTCCGCTCTGACCTTGGCAGGGAGTGGTCGTTCCCGGAGCCGACACACTCCCTATGCCGACTATTGTGGGAACAGTGGGTGACCGGGTCATATTGGGAAGAACACAAACTTCCGAAGAAGGCCAGACCAACGATGCCCGTCCGCTTGAGGCCCCGTCTTGAGCGAATGGCCGTCGATTTTGCTTCGTTTCCGCCTCCGGGCGAGCGGTGCAGAACCGTGCGCGATGCGTTGGCCGGTTTGCCTGACCCACGAGACAAGAAACATGCATTCCCTAATCATGAGTTCAGAGACGGGGCGCGTTCCTACACCGGTCATACGGGAAGTGACATGGACGAGCCGTCCAAAGCACTGAAAGCTGGAGACCATGGCGTTCCTGGAGGTGAGAACATGATTGCTCTTGCTGACGGATCGTGCCGGTACTACACGGTGAGGGAAAGCGCGAGAGTGCAAACCTTCCCTGACGATTACGTCTTCAGTGGTTCATGGACGGAGGCAATGCGCCAGATCGGCAATGCCGTTCCCGTCTCTCTTGCGGTCGCCGTCGGCGCCAGCGTGATGAAGCAGGTCGCTTGAGGTAGATTCATGTCGCCAGAACAACCACGCAGCATCCCGCCGTTTAACCCCTTGGACAAAACAAATCTTGGCGAGAGCGTTGCCGAAGCCGTGCTTCAGCAACCTATTGGCTCGCTCCCGCCGGATGCGCCGTTCATTGGAGCAGGCATATATGCCATCTACTACGAGGGCGATTTCCCGCTGTACAAAGATGTTGCCGAGCAGAACCGCGATGGTCTCTATCGGTGGCCGATCTACGTAGGGAAGGCCGTTCCGGCCGGTGCCCGAAAGGGCGGGTACGGACTCGGCGCGGACCCCGGCCAGGCGTTGTTCAAGCGGCTTGCCGAACATGCCGCTTCCATCGAGCAAGCCAAGAACCTGAACCTTGCGGATTTTCGATGTCGTTTCTTGGTGGTGGATGACATTTGGATTCCGCTGGCGGAATCCCTTTTGATCGAGATGTTCTCGCCCCTTTGGAACCGTAAGATTGATGGTTTCGGAAATCACGACCCCGGAAGCGGTCGGCACCAGCAACAAAGATCGCCGTGGGACGTCATCCATCCTGGCAGGCCGTGGGCCGTGCGACTCCAACCCCCCTCCGCGGATGAGCACACAGTCCGAGAGGGCGCGGCGGAATACCTCACGCGGACGAAAATCAAGATTCTGGCCCGACAGGATGCACTCGACGAGGAATAGCGCGCCGCTTCGCTCTGCGCCATTCCTCGCGCGTGATCCTCGGCATTACGGGCTGTCCTTTCCGAACAACGACATCTGGTTTGGGTCGCGGCGGCCCTTGCGAGCGCCGTGCCGCGCCAGCTTGGGCTGGCCGCCCTCGCCGAATTCCCCTTCCTCGAGGTTGGCCAGGATTTCCCGCGCGCGCTCGACCACGGCGGCCGGCAGGCCGGCCAGGCGGCCGACCTGGATGCCATAGCTCTTGTCCGCGGCGCCCGGGACGATGCGCCGGAGAAAGGCGATCCGGTCCCCGCGCTCGCGCACGAGGACGTTGTAGTTCTTCACCCCCGGCAGGGTCAGGGCGAGGTCGGTCAGCTCGTGGTAGTGCGTGGCGAACAGGGTCTTGGCCTTGACCGGCGCGTGGTTGTGCAGGTGCTCGGCCACGGCCCACGCAATGCTGATGCCGTCGAAGGTGCTCGTGCCGCGGCCGATCTCGTCCAGCACGATCAGGCTGCGCGGGGTGGCGTTGTTCAGGATGTTGGCCGTCTCCTGCATCTCCACCATGAACGTGCTCCGGCCGCGCGCCAGGTCGTCGCTGGCGCCGACGCGGGTGAACACGCGGTCCACTACGCCGATCTCCGCCGCGGAGGCCGGGACGAAGGAACCCATCTGCGCCATGATGACGATCAGCGCGACCTGGCGGATGTACGTGGATTTGCCCGCCATGTTCGGGCCTGTGATGATGACGAGCTGGCTGTTCGTCCCGTCCAACTCGGCATCGTTGGGCACGAAGCGCTCGGCGTCGGGCATCTGTTCGATGACCGGGTGGCGGCCCTCGCGAATTTTCAGCGTGTCGCCGCCGGTCATCACCGGACGGACATAGCCCAGGGCCAGGGCGCGGTCCGCCAGCGCGGCGAGGACATCGGCCGTGGCCAGGGTCTCGGCCGACTGCTGGATCGCCGCTGTCTCCTTGACCGCGGCGGCGCGCAGTTCCACGAACAGCTCGACTTCCAGCGCCAGCGCCCGCTCCTGCGCGCCGAGAATCCGGTTCTCGTATTCCTTGAGCTCGGGGGTGATGAACCGCTCCGCGTTGACCAGCGTCTGCTTGCGGATGTAGTCGGGCGGGACGCCGTCCATGTGGCTCTTCGTGACCTCGATGTAGTAGCCGAACACCTTGTTGTGGCGGACTTTAAGCGATTTAATGCCGGTCCGCTTCTGCTCCCCGGCCTGGAACTCGGCGAGCCATTGCCGCCCCTCCGTGGCCGCCGCGCGAAGGTCGTCGAGCTCCGGGTGATAGCCCTTTCGGAACAGGCCCCCTTCTTTGATCGTGGCCGGAGGCTCGTCCACCAGGGCGCGCCGGATGAGGTCCACGGTTTCCGGCAAGGGGCGGAGGGCGGCGGCGAGTTCGGGCAATGGCCCGGCGGTCGCGCCGGCGAGCACGTCCCGCAGCCCGGGCAGCTCGGCGAGGGACGCGCCCAGGGCGTTGAGATCGCGCGCGTTGCCCGCGCCCGCGCCGAGGCGGGCGATCAGTCGCTCCAGGTCGCGCACGCGGCCCATCCGTTCGCGCAGGTCGGCCAGGCGCGGGCGGTCGCGGAAGAACGCCTCCACGGCATCGTGGCGGCGGCGAATCCCCTCCAGAGAGGTCAGCGGCCGCAATACCCATTCGCGCAGCAGGCGGGCGCCCATCGGGGTGCGCGTGGAGTCGAGGACGTGCAGCAGGTTGGGGGCCACGCCCGCGCGGACGGGGGCGCGCGTGGCCACGAGGTCGAGGTTGGCGACGGTGGATTCGTCGAGCACCATGTAGTCCGCTGGATTCCGCAACCGGATCTGACGCACGTGGCCCACCTGGCGGTGAAGTTCGTGGACGACGTAGTGCAGCACCGCCCCGGCCGCGCCGACGGCGGCGGACTGGTCCTCGCATCCAAAGCCCGCGAGGGAGTGCACCTGGAAGTGTCGGGTGAGCAGTTCGGCGGCGGCGCCGGGCTCGAAGGTCCAGTCCTCGTAAGCCGTCACCAGGGTCTGGCCGCAGCCCTCCAGGGCGGATCGCACGCGGGGATCGTCCTTCGCGGCCTCGGGGACGATGCATTCGGAGGGCGCGGCCTGGGCCAGCGGATCGCGCAGGGCCGCGGGGTCGCGGTGCTCCTCGATGGTGAACGAGCCGGTGGAGAGGTCGAGCAGCGCCACGCCGATCCGGTCATCGGCCAGGCTCACCCCCGCCAGGTAATTGTGACGGGCGGACTCGAGGACGTTCTCTTCCAGGATCGTCCCGGGGGTGACGACGCGGGTGACCTCACGCTGAACGATGCCGCGGGCCGCGGCGGGATCCTCGACCTGGTCGCAGATGGCCACCTTGCGTCCGGCGCGGATCAGCTTGCCGAGGTACATCTCGGCGGCGTGGTAGGGCACGCCGCACATGGGCACGCCCTGTCGCTTGGTGAGCGCAATATCGAGGATGGCGGCGGCGGCCTTCGCATCCTCGAAGAACATCTCGTAGAAGTCGCCGAGCCGGAAAAAGAGGATCGCGTCCGGCGGCAGGTCCCGCTTGATGCGCCGGTATTGGCTCATCATGGGGGTGGCGGGCTCGGTCATCGTAGCGCTCCACGCCCCCGGGCGGAACCGGCAGCCGTCTCCCGTGCCGGCTTAATCGTCCTGATCCTTGCCCGCCCCGCCCCGGAGGTCGTCGTCCTCCTGATACTTCTCCTGCTGCTCCTCCTCCTCGTCGTCCTCGAGGACTTCACCCACGTCTTTGACGTCCTCGAAATCGGGATCCGCCTCTTCGTCCTCGTCGGAAGGTTCGGCGCAATCGGGGCAGACGGTAGAGCGGGGGTGGCAGGCGCGGCAGTACTCGGCGCCGCACATGCTGCACTCCCGCATCTTCTCGTCCCCGTGCACGGCGCACCCGGGTTCGACGCCAAAGAGATTGCTTTCTTGATCAGCTGCCACGGTGAGTCTCCTTCGCGGTTTGAAGTCGGGCTAGTCCTCGCCCAGTTCCACGTTCCAGTACGCCAGGTCCAGGAAATGTCGCCAGCTGTGATCCGCCGTGCGGACGAACTGCACCTCGATGAACGGCCGCCAGCGCGGCTTGCGCGGCTTGCGGATCAGCCGCATGCCGGCCTGCTCGGGCGTCCGGTTCGCCTTGCGGCGATTGCAGTCCACGCAACTGCACACGACGTTGGTCCATTGCGTCAGGCCCCCGTGATGCCGGGGCACCACGTGGTCTATGTTCAGGTCGCGCCGGTCGAATTTCTGCCCGCAATACTGGCAGGTGTTCCGGTCGCGCTCGAAGACGTTGTGCCGCGTGAACTTGACCTCCTTGCTGGGCAGGCGGTCGAAGAACAGCAGCAGGATGATCCGCGGGATCCGGATGCGCAGCGAGATGGTCCGGACCGCCTCGGCGTCGGAACCCGCCGGCGAGAAGTCACACCACTCGCGAAACGAGAACGTGCCGAACCCTTCGGCCGTCTCACACACCACCTGGGCATGGCCGGTGTAGAGCAAAGCGAGCGCCCGGTCCGCCGTGCAGACGTTGATGGCTTGCCACAGGCGGTTGAGCACGAGCACCGGGTGCTGTATGGCGCTGATGGACATGGCGTCGCTTTTCGCTTTTCGTTTTCGCGTTGACATAGCATAGGCGCGGCGCGCTGTCAAAGGGCTGATCGCATTGATTTTTCCCCCGCCTTCTGCCAAGGTCTCCCATGGGCCGGAGGCGGCCGGCTATGAAATCGGCGTTCCTCGACAAATTGATGGAGCGGTTGGACCGGATGGACCCCGGCAGCCTGCAGACGCATTTCCTGCGCCTCGCGCGCGAGAAAGGCCTGCTGGAGACCATTTTCCGCGCCGTGCGCGAGGGCATCATCGTGCTCGACGGGCGCGGGCGGATCACCTACGCCAACCGCGCCGCGGAGCAGATGCTCGGCTTCCAGGCCGACGCGGCCGCGGGCCAGCCGATCCACCGATTCCTTCGCGAGATTGACTGGGACCGGCTGCTCGAACTCGACGCCGAGGAGTGGTCCCGCCTGGTCGCGCGCGAGATCGAAATCTCCTACCCCGAGCGCCGCTTCCTGGATTTCTACGTCGTCCCCCTGGCCGCCGTCGCCGACGCCGAGCGCGGCGCCGTGGTCCTGCTGCGCGACGTCACGCGCGACCGCGAGCATGAGGCCCGCGCCGTGGAGTCCGAGCGGCTCAACGTCCTGACGCTGCTGGCGGCCGGCGTCGCCCACGAGATCGGCAATCCCCTGAATTCGCTCAACATCCACCTGCAGCTGATCGAGCGGGAGCTGGACGAGGTCCCGCCGGAACAGCGGAAAAACCTGGTCGAGCTGGTCGGGGTCAGCCGCCGCGAGGTGGCGCGGCTCGACGGTATTCTCACCCAGTTCCTGCGCGCGCTCCGGCCGAACCCGCCGAACCTCGCCCCCGGCTCCGTGGCCGAGGTGCTGCGCGAGACGCTGGAATTCCTCCAGCACGAGATCCGCGACCGGGACGTGCTCGTCGAGGTCGAGGCCCCCGACGCGCTGCCCGAGATCCCGCTCGATGCCGACCAGATCAAGCAGGCCTTCTTCAACCTCATCCGCAACGCCATCCAGGCCATGCCGGGCGGCGGACTGCTCGAGATCATCCTGCGCGAGACGGACCGCTTCGTGGAGATCGCCTT
Organism: Verrucomicrobiota bacterium; assembly: GCA_018823105.1. Taxonomy (GTDB): domain Bacteria; phylum Verrucomicrobiota; class Kiritimatiellia; order CAIQIC01; family JAGNIJ01; genus JAGNIJ01. Next base: position 13,763 of record JAHJJH010000338.1, read on the forward strand.
CCGCGACCACGGGCCCGGCATCCCCTCCGGCGAGCTCAACCGGCTGTTCGAGCCCTACCACACTACGCGGCCCAAGGGCTCGGGGCTCGGCCTGGCGATCGTGCAGCGCATTGTGCGCGACCACGGCGGTCAGATCGAGGTGCACAGCGAGCCGGGCGCGGGCACCACCTTCACCCTCCTGCTCCCCCGCAGCGGCCGGCGCCTGCGCCTGCTCAAGGCCCCGCCGCCCGAGGACCGCGTTCAACCTGCCGGAGGCGCCCCGTGAAGAAAAGGCCCGTGATCCTGGTGGTGGACGACGAGAAAAACACCCGCGACGGCCTCGCCCGCGCCCTCGACCGCCGCTACGAGGTCCGCCTGGCCGAGAGCACCGCGCGCGCCCTTCAGGTCCTCGACGAGCAGCCGGTGGACGTGCTCTTGAGCGACGTGCGAATGCCCGGCCAGGACGGGCTGGCCCTGATGCAGCGCGCCCTCGCGCGTACCCCCGCCCCCGTGTGCATCCTGTTGACCGCCTACGGCAGCATCGAGACCGCGGTGGACGCGATGAAGCGCGGCGCCTACGATTTCCTCACCAAGCCGGTCAGCCTCGACCGGCTGGACCTTCTCCTCCAGCGCGCCCTGCGTGAGCGCGACGTGGAAAGCGAGAACCGCCGCCTGCGCGAGCAGCTCGACGCGCGGTTCGGGCTGGAGCGGATTGTGGGCCGCTCCGCGGCCATGCAGGAGGTCTTCGACACGGTGCGCCAGGTGGGCCCCTCGCGCGCCACGGTGCTGGTCACCGGCGAGAGCGGTACGGGCAAGGAACTGGTCGCCCGCGCCATCCACCAGTTGAGCCCGCGCATCCACGGTCCGTTCATCCCCCTGCACTGCGCCGCCCTGTCGCCGACCCTGCTGGAAAGTGAGTTGTTCGGACATGAAAAAGGCGCGTTTACCGGCGCCGTCGAACGGCGGCGCGGCCGGTTCGAGCTGGCGGACGGCGGCTCGCTGTTCCTCGACGAGGTCGGCGAGATCCCGGCGGGCATCCAGGTGAAGATCCTGCGCGTACTCGAGGAGCGTAAGTTCGAACGCGTCGGCGGTCAGGAGACCATCGAGGTGGACGTCCGCCTCATCGCCGCCACGAGCCGGGATCTGAAGAAGATGGTGGACGAAGGCGCGTTCCGGGAGGACCTCTTCTATCGTCTCAACGTCGTCAGCGTTCATCTGCCGCCGCTGCGCGCGCGGCCGGAGGATATCCCGCTGCTGGTTCAGCATTTCCTGAAAGAGCTGGCCGAGGAGAACGGCAAAACCCTCGAGGGGCTGACCCCCGAGGCCATGGGCCTGCTCACCGCTCACCCCTGGCCGGGCAACGTGCGCGAACTGCGGAACGTCATCGAGAGCATGGTGGTGCTGGCCCGGGGCGGGACGCTGACCGTGCGCGATGTACCCGTCGCCCTCCGCGAGGAAAGCCGCCCGCGCGGCGGGCTGCCCGCCGGGCCGCTCTCCCTCGACGAGGCCGAGAAGCAATTGATCCTGCGCACCCTCAAGGCGTGCGACGACAACCGTACCCGCGCGGCCGCGCAACTGGGCATCAGCCGCCGCACCCTCCACCGCAAGCTCAAGGAGTACGGGCTTGGCCCTGACGCGCACCCACCGGAAGCTTAACAAGACGTGTCCCCCACAACTATCACACTTTATAAAGTGTGATAGTGCCCTTGGAGTCTTCATGCCTCAATATTCGGCATTGCCGATCCGCCGCCTACCTCGTACGATTACCGCTGTTTTTTTTAACCGGAAGTACAGGAGCCGACATGGCCGCCAAACCGTTTGAGTCCCGGATACAAGACCTGATCTATAACGTGGACGTGGGCATCGGCCTGTGGCTGATGAAAATCGGCCTGTACCTGCTGTTCGTCCTGATCACGATGCTGCTGTACACGGCGACCCAGTTCCGCGGGTTGAAGGATCCGGCCGCGATGGATGCGGCCCAGCTCGGCCGGAACCTGGCCACCCACCGCCGGCTGATCACCCAGAATATCCGCCCCGCCAGCCTCTGGTACCTCGCCCGAAAAAACCCCGCCGCCGGATTGCGGGTGGAGCGCCATCCGGACATCGTGAACGCCCCGCTCTGGCCGGTGGCGCTGGCCGTGGCGTTCAAACTGGCCGGCACTTCCTTTGTCGTGGACAAGCCCAGCACCGTCTTTCCCCCGGAGCAGTGGGTCGTGGTGCCGATGGGCCACCTCTTCACCCTGTTGACCGGCCTCGTGCTGTTCTTCTTCGGCCGCCGCCTGTTCGACCGCCGGGTGGCCCTGCTTGGCGTGACGTTGTATTTCCTCAGCGACACGGTCTGGCGCAACAGCATCTCGGGGCTGGGACTTTCGATGCTGATGTTTTTCATCGTGACGGCCTTTTACCTGGCGTACCTCGCCGCGGCCCGGCAGCCCGAGGACGGACGTCTGGGCGCCAAGGGCGTGCTCCTGCTGGTGGGAAGCGTCCTGCTGTGCATCCTGGCGTTTCTCACCCGCTACGCCGCCGCCGTCATCGTGCCCGCGCTGGCGGTGTTCATCGGGTTCTCCTTCCGGAAAAAGGGCTGGACGTGGGCGATCATTTTCCTGGCCGTGTTCCTGGTCGGCATTGCGCCCTGGCTCACGCGCAACGTCCTGGTCTGCGGGAACCCCCTCGGGCTCTCTGCGCACCTGGCGCTCAACGAGACGGACACCTTCGCCGACAACGACTTCGAGCGCTCGCTGAAACCCGTCCTGGAGGTTGATAAGGTCTTCCGCGATCTGCAGACGAAGGAAATGACGGGCCTGGCGCGGTTCTATAAGCTCGATCTCTGGAAGACCGGGGACGGCCTGTTGCTGGGCCTCTTCATCGCCGGGCTGTTCTATCGGTTCGTGAACACCCCGGCCCACCGGCTGCGCTGGTGCCTGGTCCTGGCGATCGGGCTGCTCTGGCCCGTCGCCGCGCTCTTCGGCGAGGAGACCGGGCGTTTGTTGACCTTGTGCTGGCCCGTGATGCTCCTCTACGCCCTGGCTTTTTTCTTCATCCTGCTGGACCGGCTCCAGTTGCAGGCCCGGCTTTTCGAACTGGCGATTATCGTGGGCGTGTCCATCACCAGCGCGCTGCCGCTGGCCTTCGCTCTCATGCCGCCCCGCGCAGGGCCCCCGTACCCGCCCTACTTCGCCCCCTACGTCATGCACGTCAGCCGGATGCTGACGCCCGATGAGATGATTTCCAGCGACATGTCCTGGGCCACCGCCTGGTACGGCGACCGCACCTCCCTGTTGTTGCCCGCGACGCTCGATGATTTTTACGAGATCAACGACTACCATCGCCGCATTTACGGCCTCTACTTCACCACGATCACGCGCGACAAGCCTTACGTCCGCGGGCTTATGACCGGCCCGGACCGCTCTTGGTTTCCGCTGCTGGAAGGCCGCATCCCCGGCGACTTCCCCCTCAACCAGGGATTCCCGATCCACAACATGGACCAGTTGTTCCTCACCGACCGCGAGCGGTGGAGCCGCCGCTGAAGCGGCGCGAACGATCAACGCAGGCCCAGGGATTCCGCGAGCCTCGATTCCGGCGCCGCGCCCAGCTCGAGCGCCCGCCGGTAGTGCCGGCGCGCCGCTTCCCGGTCGGCCGCCGTGCCGGCGGCCAGCACCAGCGCCAGGTTCATGTGCGCGTCCCCCATCAGGGGATCCAGCGTAACGGCCTGCTCCAGTTCCGTTCGGGCCTCGCCAAGGTTCCCCAGCCCGATCCAGGCCACGCCCAGCGCATTCCGAAGCGCCGCGTTGCGAGGATCGGACGGCGTGGCGGCGCGCAGGACCTCTGTCGCTTCGCGGTACTGGCGCAACGCGCACAGGCCGATCCCCAGCAGCAGGCGGGCCTCCGGCTCGCCGGTCCCCCGCGCGACGATCGGCCTCAAGATCGCTACCCCCTCGTCCGATCGGCCCAGTTTCAACAGGCAGCGCGCCTCCCCATGGACCACGTCAGGCCGGCCGGGCACCTGACGCGCCGCCGCCCTGTACAGGGCCAGGGCCGGCTCCAGTTCACCCTTCTTCTCGAGGGCCATCGCCCGGCTTACGATGTCCGGGACGGGGCCGGCCGGCGCGTCCGCGCGCATCGGCACGGGCTGGAAAACATCCGGCGCCGCCGCCGTATCGGCCATGCGTTTCTTCAGCGCATCGGCTTCGTAGGCCAGGTCTGTGTTTGCCTTTTCCAGCGTGCGCACCTGCGCCTCTGTCTCCTTGAGGCTCTTCTTCAGCGCCCGGCCCGCGGTCCGTTCCTTCTCCAGGGCCTCCTGCGCGGCGAGCGCTGCGGCGCGTTCCCCGTCGAGAGTGGCGCGCAGGGACTCCGCTTCCTGGAGCGCCTGCTGAAGACGGGCGGCCTGCTCGGCAGCGATTTTCTTGTCTTCCTCCTGCCTGTTTTTCACCTTGTGCGCGGCCTTTTTGTCCTTCTCCAGTTGAGCGCGCAGAGAATCCGCGGTGGTCTGTTCGGCCGCAAGGCGTCGTTCGCCCTCTTCCAGTTTTTCCCGCAGCGCATCGCGCTCCTGCCGGGCCTGGGTCAGGGCCGCGCGGGTTTCGGTCAACTGCGGCGCCGCTTCCACGCGCAACTTTTTCTGTTCCTGTTCGGCCTGCTGCGCCCGGGCGCGGGCGCCCGCCTCGGCGGATTGTTCGGCCTCGAGGCGTCGGCGGGCGGTTTCGAGCTCGGCCGTCAGCGCCTGAACGCGGTCCTTCAGTTCGTCCCGCGCCTTCTTCGTCTGTGACAACTGCGCGCCGGCGTCCTTGCGCTTCTCCTGCAGTTGCTCGATTTCCTCCCGCGCCTCGGTCAATTGCCGGGCCGCCTCGGCGGCCTGCTGTTCACGGCCTTCCTGGGCGGTGCGCGCGGCTTCCGCATACTGCGCGGCCTTGGCTCGCAAGACATCCACTTCTGAGGTCAGCCGTGCGCGCTCTTCCTCGAAGTCCGGGCGGGCCGCGGCGGGCGCGATGGCCTGGGTCTCGAGGTCGAGCAGGCGCTCGTGCAGGTACTCATTTTCCTTGAGCAGCGTCTGGTACCGCTCCCGCCACAACGGCTCGGGCTCCTCCTCCGCGGCGCGAGACGCCTTGCCCTTCTTCGGGGCCGCGCGGCGGCGCAGGGACTCGACCTGGTTGGCGCAGTCGGCCATGCGGTATTGGACGATTTCCGCCTGGCGGTCCGGGTAGAGGTTGTGCAGTCGCTGGTACTGGGCCAGGGCGTCCTCGTAAAGCTGGAGTGCCTCGTCCCAGGCCTGCGCCTCCCGGGCCCGGTTCGCGCGGCCGAAGGTGACGTACGCCTCGGTGAGTTCGTTCAGAAACGAGTCCTCCGGATCCTCCTGCGCCGGCGCGCCGGCCGCCAGGAGAACCAGCCCGACCATCGCCGCCCGCCATCCGAACCCGTTGTTTCTCCACCGCATGGGAAGCCTCCGTTCGACTGGAATAAACCGCGCCATCCTAGTCCTCTGCTTGCGCGGCATCAAGCCCGCTGGCTTTCCCGGCGGGAAAAGCGCTCCGCCATGGTTTATTAACTGTGGCGGAGCACTGACCCGGGACACTTGGGCGGCAAGTTCATAAGCTCCTGGCCCCCGGGCCACACTTTGCAAAGTGTGGCCCCGCCAAAAAGCTTGAGCCCGCCGCTGGAAAATGGCATGAGGGCCGACATGGGCTTGAACGATTCCCAGCGCCAGCGTTACGCCCGGCACCTCGTCCTGCCGGCGATCGGCGAGGCCGGCCAGGAGAAATTGCTCGCGGGCCGCGTCCTGGTCGTCGGTCTCGGCGGGCTGGGCTCTCCCGCGGCGCTTTACCTCGCCGCCGCCGGGGTCGGCACGCTGGGCCTCATGGACGCCGATGTCGTCGAGCCCAGCAACCTGCAGCGCCAGATCCTTCACGCCACGCCGGACATCGGCCGGCCCAAGACGGAATCCGCCGCCGAAAAAATCCGGGCGTTGAATCCCGATGTGCGCGTCAGGCGATACACGGAGCGGTTCGCGCGCGACAGCGCGCCGGCGCTGCTGCGAGACTACGATTTCGTGGTGGACGCCACGGACAACTTCGCGTCGAAATATTTCATTCCCGAGGCCTGCCACGCCGCGGGGCGCGCCTACTCGCACGCGGGCATTCAGGCTTTCGTGGGCCAGACCCTGACCGTCCTGCCCGGCCGCACGGCCTGCTATCGGTGCCTGTTTGAGGGGCCGGTACCGCCCGATCCCGAAACGCCGCGCGGCCCGCTGGGCGCGGTGCCGGGGGTCATGGGCGCCCTTCAGGCCGCCGAGGCCGTCAAGTATTTGCTGGGCATCGGGGAACTGCTGGTCAACCGCCTGCTCGTCTACGACGCCCTGGCGGCGACGTTTCGGGAGATACCGGTCCGACGTAACCCGGCCTGCCCGCTCTGCGCCGCGTGAGCCGCGGAACGTTTCCCCACAGGGGAAAGAGGAACGCCCCTCTTTTTTTCAGCGGTAACAAACCTATTCACGGGTGTGAATGGCCTTGTTGTGACGGGGCGCGTGGCGAATCTCGCGCGGGCGGCCGCCACTAACGGGTTGACGCTCCCGCGGGCATTGAGTCAGACTGCCGGACGCTGCACAGGCGGTTCAACACCATGTACGGACTGCACATTCTCTCGGGGCCCTGGAAGGGAAAGCGGGTGACGGTCCGCGAGCCGAACCTGCTGATCGGCCGCGACCCGGAATGCCATCTTCGCCTGCCCGACGACGAAGTGTCCCGCAAGCACGTCCTCATCGAGGAGCGGCCCGACGGCGTCACGGTCCGCGACCAGGGTTCCCTGAACGGATTCCTGGTCAACAATCAACCCTCGCGCGAATGCCGGTTGAACGACGGGGCCATCCTTGAACTCGGCCGCACGCGACTCCAATTTCGCGTGGCGTTGCCCCCGGGCGGGCCTTCCCGCCGCCGGATCGGCTGGCTGCAGGGGCTGACGGCCGTGGCCGTCGCGGCCTTGCTGCTGGGGCAGGGGTTTTTCCTCTTCGCGCTCTCCCTGCGGGGCATGCAACTGCTGAAGACCCTCGAGAAGGCCATCGCGCCAGCGGCGCCCGCGCGCGCGGCCGCAAAAACGGAGGAAGGGGACAAGCTGCTGGCGGAGGCCCAGACCTACTTGAAGGAAACAACCCCCGCGCCTTCGGAGCCCTCCGAGTCCGCGTCGGCTTCCGAGCCGGGGGAGATGAGCCATGAAATCTCCAAACTCCGCGCCGACGTGGAAGATTTGCGCCGCCAGGTGGCCGAAGCGGCGGCCCCGGTCCCAACGCCGCCCCCTCCGGAGCCTTCCGCGCTTCCGCCGCCGGAACCCGAACCCGTCGCGGAGCCCACCCCGCCCGCGCCCGCCGAGGTCGTCGAAGATCCTCTGGTGCAGCGGGCACGCGCCATGCTGGACGAAGCCACGCTTGAAATCCATCGGGTCAACCTGCTGGAAGCCGACCAGATTCTCGAACGCATCCAGATCATGGCCCCGGATTTCCTCCCGGCGACCATCGAGCGCGCCCGTCTTTATGAGCAGCGCGGGTTGTTGTCAAAAGCCGGCGAGCAATGGGCGGACGTCCTGCAACGAAGCATCGGCACGCCGCTCTACGAACAGGCCGCCGCCGAGCGGATCCGGCTGGCCCGGGCGGCGGCGGCCATCCCGCCGCCCTCCACGCCCGCCCGGCGCCGCAAGCCGGCCACCACCGGGGAGCAGCTACCGCGCCGCATCCGGCTGGTCTCCATAGAGCAGGAGAAAATCCCGGTCAGCGAAGAATACGAGGAGATGCGCCTGCTGCGGATTTCTCTGCGCTCCGCCGTCAGCGAGCGCCAGATTGATACGGACGACATCAGCGTGGCCGTGGTGTTCTTCGACGAGGACCGCGTCTCGAAAGAGGTTGCTCCGAGCGGGGCCGTCATCCCGCGCAGCCCGCTGCGCGTGGGCGGCGAATGGCAGCCCGGCGCCCAGCACACGGTGACGGCCACCTACATGGTCCCCGCCGGCGCGCGGGACGAAGAAGAAAAGAAAACCGGCAAGCGGCACCGGTACTACGGCTATGCCGTGCGCGTTTATTACGGCGAGGAACTCCAGGACGAAGGGGCGCGTCCCAAGGCGCTTCTCGAGAAAGTCCGGGCCCTGCCCTCCCCGTTTCACAAGTCCGTCAAGCCTGCGCCCAAACCGGCGGCCACCAATCTCCCGCCGACCCCGACCGTCCCGGCGCCCGAAGCGCCGCCGGCGCCGAAGGTCGAACCCTCTTTCGTGGACGAGCCGGTCCGGCCCTGAAGGCGATCCCTGCGCACATGTGCGACTAACCGGTAGGGCGCGTTGGCCCAACGCGCCGACATTGCGGCGGCTTGCCTGCCCGCCGTAGCCAAACGGCGAAGGAGGGAGCCAAGCCGCCCTACCAGCGGCCCAGCGAAAATCACTCCCGGCCCGTGCGGATCCGGTAGAACTTGTGCTCCACCCCGGTGACGGTGTCCGTGTACACGTTCTCCGGCGGCGTCGCGGGCAGGTTCGTCGCCTGCGGGAGTGGGGCAAACTCGTTCAGGAGGTTGGTCGTGAACATCACGGCGTAGCGCCGGGTGCCCACGCTGCGCCAACGGACCAGGTACCCGCCCGTGTGACCGTCCGTCGCAAGCTGCTGCGTCTGCAGCACGCTGTTGGAGTCCTTGGGCCCGGTGTCGGCCAGGAATTCGTCGCCATCGGGCGATCCGTCGTTGTCCCAGTCGGACGTGGCGTTGGCCGCGGTCAGGTTGCCGAAGTTCGACTGTTCCCATTCGTCGTCCATGCCGTCCATGTCGCTGTCGACGAAGCTGGAGAGCCGGGTGACCGTGACCGTGTCGCCGAACCAGTCGCCGGGCCCGCCCGCGCCGGGCCGGGTCACCCGCAGGTCGTTCAGGAAATAGTCATAATCGCTGCCGGTCCCGGCACTGTAGTTCCAGGCGCGGAAATGCGTGATGGTCTTGTCGGCCAGGTTTTCCAGGTTGCCGGTGATCGTGCGGGTCGAGCTGCCGTAGGGGAGGATATTCACGGAGTAGGTCCCGGTTCCGGTCAGCGTAAAGGAGACCTCCAGCCCCGCCCCGGTCCAGCCGATGTCCGTGGTATTGCCGGTGACACTGTAATTTGTATCGCCGCCGTTAAACCATATCTTCCAAAGGTCCTCCCCCGCCGCGTTCTGCAGGGCAATGCCGGCGCCCCGGCCGGTATCAATGTAGCCGTTCTCCATCTTCACGAAGAACACATCGCCCGTGGCCAGGGCCGTGCTGAACAACCGCTTGGCCTCGGACATTTGCTCGCTGTTGGCATACAGGCCCCAGGCCTTGCTGCCGATGTTGCATTGCGGGGCATTGCTGGCGATGAAGAATCCGGCTTGGCTGACGTCGCTCGTGGTGGTGTAAAAAACCCAGGCGCCGAATCCCGTGCCGGCATTTTGGCCGTTGGTCCAACCGATGTTGTAGTCCGTGGCTGCGGCGCTGTCCAACGCGCTGGTCGTGGTCCCGGAGGACGGCTGGTTGGTCCCCGCGATCGTGATGACGTTGTCACCCTGCGCCAGTGGGATCCCGGGCGCCGACCATGAACTGCCGGCCGGGAACGTCCCGGCGCCGCCGGTCAGGCTGTTGCTCCAGAGCAGGTAGCCGACCACGGCGGCTTCGGCCAGGCCGGACACCGTGACGTTGGTGGTGTCCGCGCCCACCGTGATGTTGGATGCCGGGCTGGTGATGACGATGCCGGTGATGTTGCTGCACCCCGTAACGGCCACGCTCCAGTTCTGGGCGCTGTTGTTGTCCCAGGTGCCGGCGCCATTATTGAAGACGCAGTTGATCTCGTACGTTCCGATCGGCGCGCTGTACGTGTACTGCCAGGCCCCGCCGCCCAGGGATGCCATGGCCGGGTCCGGCTCAATCACGTTCTGCCACCCGTTGTGGCCGACGTGGATGTAGACCGGCTGTGCGCCCTTCAGCGGGCCGTCGTTCGCCGTGTAGGTGATCGTCACGTCCACGCACCCGCTCGGGGCGGGCGGACTGAAGACCGCCGTCGAGGCATTGGTGCCGGTTTCTCCGCCGTTGGTGCCGCAGTTGGACACGGCCAGGTTCCAGTCCTGCCCGCCGTTGCTGTCCCACACGCCCGCGCCGTTGTTGAAGCAGGCGTTCATCATGGTGGTATTGGTCGGCACGGCATACTCGTAGATCCAGTAGTCGCCGGAGCTGGTCATCGCCGGGTCGGGAGCGATCGTGTCCTGCCAGTCGTTGCGTCCGACGTGGACGTACACCTGGCCGGCGCCCAGCGGGCTGCCGGACTTCTTGTACTTGATCGTCACCGGGACGCAGCCGTTCGGCGCAGCCGGATCGAACTCCACGTACGGGCCCGTGCCGCCGCCGGTGCTCTCGCCGACCCAGACGTGGAAAATATCGCTGCGGTTCGTATTGCCGAGTGTATCCACGGCCTCGACGAAGTAATCAATCATCGCGTCGTGCTGGCCGGTGATGTTGCCGGTGTAGCGCTGGGCGCGGTTGGCCGGGTCCGGGACGTTCGGGCCCTTGACCGACGGCCACCAGGAGGCGCTCATCGCCGCGTTGCTCCAGGCGGTCACCTTCGCGGGATTATCGGCGTACACCTCGTTGTCGATCTCGGTCACCGGGTTGACCCCGTCAAGGTCCACGCGCCAGCATAGCTTGACCGAGGACAGGCCGCTGACGTCTTCAGCAAACGTCCAGACTTCGAAATCGGACGGCGCGTTCGAGGACTCATTCCACATCTTCCCCCCGGGATTGTAGGGCAGCCGCTGGGGCGGGAAGAGGCTCGGGCCGACGGGGTCGGAGCCGGGATGGCGGTCGAGGACCTTAATGGCCTCGGCGATCGCCATGTTCACCGCCCGCGTCGTGTTGCCGTCCCACGGGTTGGCGCGGTCGTAGTCCCAGTACCAGTAGCAGGATGTTTCGGCGTTCAGGTAATAGTGCCACGCCCGGGCCGTGTCGTTACTGATCCCCCACTCGACGTCGTCCATCGTGCGCCCGCCGCCGAGGTTGAGATAGCTGTTCTCCAGCGCGTCGGCGGTCAGCACGCGGTTCATCCCGGCGACGAGGACGGACCACGAGTACATGTCGGGCATTTCGCCGTCGCGGTTCTCGTAGGAGAGCCATTTCTCGAAGTACGGCGTGCCGCCGTCGATGCCGACCCAGCTCCCCGGCTCGACGTGGATGACGTCGTTCGTGTCCGGCGGGTACAGGCTCAAGTAGTCCTGCACCGAGGTGTGCTCGAAATCGGCGTTGGCCTGGCACATGGACAGGAAATTGCCGTGCTGCCCGTTCCAGGCGTCGGAATTCTTCATCCCGTAATTGTCGCCGTCGCTGTGGCACAGGATCATCATGGGCTTGGCGGCGTTGTTGTTCTTGTCCACCTGGGCGCCCCAGACGTTTTCCGGCTTGAACGCGCCGTAGCCGCCGCGTCCGTTCTCGTTGCCCTCGTACCGGCCCGCGGGCACGGCAATGATCTTCTGGCGCGCGCCGGTCCAGGGATCGACGTGCTGGGCGTAATGCGGCTGGTAGGCCCACGGGGCGAGGACCTGGGTCGGCGCCCAGACGTTCTGCAGTTGCACCCACTGGCTGTTCAGCGCCGTGGAGCCGGGATTGTTCACGTCCGCCTTGTTCGGGCGGCACGAACTGCCGTCGTTCCAGGGAAAATCCG
>JAHJJH010000339.1 GCA_018823105.1 Verrucomicrobiota bacterium
CGTCCCCGGAAGAGCGCACTCCTCCCTCGGATACGAATGAACACAGAGTCCTGGAAATTCGCCTGGGGCAAGCCGTGCTCATGGCCCTGGCGAACAACAGAGCGCTTAGCGTGCAGCGGCTGGCCCCGGATATCCAGCGGACATTCGAGGCCGAGGAGCGAGCGCTCTTCGATCCGGTCCTGTCGGCCGACCTCTTCACCGAACAGGGCAACGATGAGGATCCTTCCATTTCGACGAACAGTTCGGATGTCACAACCATAAAGCGCACCGGTGGTTCTTTGGGGATTACCGAGCTCCTTCCGACGGGGACCAAAATTGGTGTCAACGTAAGCACGGAACGGAAAGCCGACGGCGGAGCCGACGACGAATACGCCACTCGGGCGGAAATCGACGCCAGCCAGGCGCTTCTGCAAGGACGCCCGATCGCCGTGAACCTGATACGGCTGCACCAGGCCAGGCTGGACACGGAGATCTCGGAATATGAATTGAGGGGGTTTGCTGAAACGCTCGTGGCCACCGTGGAAGGGGCGTACTGGGAGTGCGTCCTGGCTCACCGCCGGGCGGAGATTGTTGAGAAATCCATGACCCTTGCGCAACAGCAGCTCAAGGAGATAGAACATCGGATCCGGGTCGGAGACCTGCCCGAGACCGAGTTGGCCGCCGCTCAGGCCGAGACCGCCCTCCGAAACGAGGAGCTGATCAATGCCCGCAGCGCCATCGCCGCGTCCCGCCTTCGCCTGCTTCGCCTGATCGACCCCGACACGCTGAACGGCCCCAGGCGGGAACTGGTCCTACGGACCGAACCGGCCGTGCCGGACATCCCGCTGGATTCGACCGGGTCGCACGTGGACATGGCGCTGAAAATGCGACCGGACATAAACGAGGCGCGACTGAGGGTTAAGAGAGACGATCTCGAACTGGTGCAAACGAAGAACGGGCTCCTGCCTAAGCTGGACCTCTTCGTTTTACTGGGGAAAACAGGCTACTCGGAGTCGTTCGGGGATTCCGCGAGTGAGATCGGCGGCGATAACTATGACCTTTCCGCCGGGATCCGGTTTGAGTTCCCGATCGGCAACCGGGCGGCAGCGGCCCGACATCAACGCGCGCGGTTCACCCGGGAGCAGACGGCGGAGGCTCTGAACAATCTGGCCGATCTCGTGCGTGTGGATGTCGAGTCCGCCTTCATCGAGGTGGAGCGGACGAAGGCGCAGGTTATCGCCACCGCGACGACTCGACATTTTCAGGAAGAGAAAGTGCGGGCCGAGACGGCGAAGTTCAACGTCGGCCGATCGACCGCATTGCTCGTGACCCAGGCCCAGCGGGATCTTGTGGTCAGCCAGGTGTCCGAGGTAGACGCCGTGATCAGGCACTTGGAAGCACTGGTGCTTCTCTTTCGGCTCGAAGGAACGCTCCTTGAGCGGCGTGGCCTTTCGGCGCCGGGCCGGATACCTGTGAAAGAAGCTCAAACGGTAGCGCCGGCGAACACACGATAATCCCCGCCAAGTAACCTGGGTCGGCCGGTTCAGACGGATCCAGAAAACGGAACCGCCGCAACATCCTTATTGCCAATATGTTGCAGAAGGTATCTGACGTGAAAAGCAGGATGGGGTCCTTTGATCCCGAGACTTGGCATCAGCTTATCGCTTGGTTCCGGGCCGTCAACACCATCCGGAGTATCATCGAGCCCGCGGTTGCATAGCAGGACTGCGACCTCCAACCCGTAAAAAGAACCACCCTCATCGGGCGGCTCTTCCTCCAGCCGCCGCACGAGGCGACTGACACGAATACCGCAGACCCGGCATGATTAGCCTCTATGGAGAGTTCGTCTTCGGAGGGGTGGGTTCAGCATCGGGGCTGCCGGTAATTCGAACGGCATCGAGCCAGCCCGCGTCAAGGCCGCCGATGGTTCTGGCATTTTTTACATAGGTCCAGCGCGCGACATGGTCGCCGGCGGTAAGCGTATAGCTTTGCGGCTGCCAATCCACGGATCCGGAAAGTTCGGGTGACTGCCTGATGCCATTGAGAAAGAATCGCAGGCAATCATTGGAGGCTGAAGATACTTTCCACCAGAAGGACAGCGTGCCCGGGCCGCTAATCTTCGTTTCGATCCAGGAGCGTTCGGAATGACCGATGGCCCCGCTTTGCAGTGCGAAGGCGCCCTCGTGGGTGTAATTGGTTTGCGAAAACCAGCCCCCACTTCCTCCCGCCGACCACGCCAGGTTCGAGGATACGGCATCTCCAACGGAAGGCAGCGTGATGATGGTCACGCGCGTTGTCGCGGGAGAGCATTCCGCGTCCGGGGCCTCCACGGTGATGACGACCTCGTTGGTGGCGGGTGTCGGTCCGGCGGTAAAAAACCATGTAACACGGTTGGTCCCCCCGGCGCTGGAGCCGGCAGGCGCCCGAGTGGTGAGCCAGGACTCGCTGCTCGTCGCCCGATACGCCATGTCGCCGGCGCCGGCGCCGGCGTTCCACACGCTGATCGGTATGCTGGCGGCCTGCCCTGTAAAAACACATCGGGTGACGGCGGCGGGTGATGTTTGCAGCACCGCATTGGTGAAGGGGGCAAAACGAACATGGTCGAGCCGACCTGTTCCCCCCGGATCGGAGTTGTGGTGGAAAAGCGTCCAACGCAAGACGTGGTTTCCTGGGGGGACCAATTGTGAAACATCGGTCCAGGCGCAGTGGTAGTTGCCGGTCCTGAAAACCTGATCCATCGTAAAGAACATGTAGTCGCTATGGTATGGGGAAGCGAGTTGCCAGCAGAAGGCCACCCGCCCGGGCCCTTCCACCGTGGTCTCAATATACGCCTGGCCGGATGCCGGGAGCGGTTGGCATTGGGCGGCGTCTTCACCATCCCACGCATTGCGGGTCTGATACGCCCAAATGGCGTCGCCTCCGTTGCGAAAGGCCAGGTCACGATTGTCAAGTGCCTCGGGCAACCTCTGAACGGTGACGGAAAAAGGGATATGGCTGGTCCAGGATCCGTTGTCGGATGTCCACTGCAGCCGGAGCGCCTGATCAACGCGGGCTACATGGCTCGTGATGGCCAATGCGCAAGTGGGCACGGGGCCGGCATAATGAGCGGGCCAATCGCCTAACCGACGGGGATAGTCCTGGCCGAGAATGACGTCGGGGCTCTCACTGGTGATGGATAGGGCCAGATTGCTGATACACAACCCGCTTTCATTTTCCACCACCAGAGACAGGCGATGCGGTTCTCCTTCCTCCACGAGCCCGTCTCCATCCCCCCGATCTTCCATGGCCCATGAATGGACGCGCACATTCACCTCTTGGGGCAACGCAAAGGCCTTCATGACCGCCATGTGCTGCATATCACGCTCATGCGAATCGTTGGGCTCAATGGGATACGGCGGGACAGGCCACAGCGTGCTGTCGAAAACCATGCCGTCGGCGAAGGTGATGTTGTCAAGCGTCAGAGGGATATGCAGGGCATCCAGATTGGCGGAGGGCAGCACATAGTCCAGGTCCCCGGTCCTCGTGTGATTGGTATCCAAGTCTCCGGCTTGATCCGCCGGCTGATGCGCATCCGTAACAATGGCGGACAGGATCGCGAGGACCTCCGTGTTGCGCCCGTGCGTGTTCAAATCCCCGGCAATCACAAGGAAATCATCGGGATGCACACACTCCCGAACATAAGCGACCAAGTCCCGCGCTTCACGGATCCGGTCGGCGTCGCCGCCGCTGTACTGAAAATGCACGCTGACCACATGCAAATTGCGCGACCCCGGAATATCAATGATGGCCCAGGCAAAATCTCGAGTCCAGGATGACAGGTCGTCCCATTCGCCCGATGCAATGATGGGCCAGCGGCTGATGATGCCATTGGGTATGCTGAATTTGACCTTCCTGAAGGAATGCTCGACCATGTAATAAAAGTTGGTGCCAAACGCGCGGTCCACGAAGGCGCGATGGTTGTTGTCGGCCACCTTGAACTCCTGAATGGCCACGATATCGGGCAGCAGCCCGCGAAAAATGCGAACAGAAGGTTCCCTGTACATTTGCTCCATTCCGGTCAAGTTGGCGGCCATGATGGTCAACGCATCGTCATCGCGAATGATGACATGGATATTCGCCCCCCCCGCAGGACGCGCGCCCGCCAGCGTGCCGAAGCCCAGCACGGCATACTCGGAGCCTTCCCTTTGGGTGTCCTGAATCGGACGAAGGGTCAATAGTTGGGTGGCCGGGCCATTCTCGGAAAATACCAGGTTGGTGGTGGACAGCACGTAATCGTTGGTCTCTCCATGCCGGGCGGTGCCCGCCACTGAAACGGCCACGGTGGCATTTGCCGCGCGAGAAAGGTGCACGCCGAATTCGATGGCATTGTCATATTCGCGGATGGTTAGGAGATTGGTGGAAAACGAAACCAGGGGCTCGTCGTCCGGCCACTCCTTTTGTGCCTGCGCCTGGGCACCCGCTTCGGACACCCGCAAGGCTTGACACAGAATGATCCCGGCAGCCAAGACGCCGCGTCGAATCCGCCGGGTTCCGCAGGCACTCATTACAAGCCTCCTGATAGTGAAGGACCGTTGTTATACACGTTATGCGCTATAGCAATCCGCTCACGGCATACAACGGGCCGGGCCGGGGATTTATTGCCGAAAAAAGCGAGTTTCCTTGGCCCGCCGCTCGCGTGGCGCGGTAAAGATGGGGTGGATGACGGGATTTGAACCCGCGACTCCCAGGGCCACAACCTGGTGCTCTGCCAACTGAGCTACACCCACCGCCGGAGGGAAGCATATACAGACGGCCGCCTTTTTCCAGACGAAAAAACGTCAGCGCCGTTCGAGCAGGTACAACACCTGCACATCCTTGTTCATCGGGATGATCCAGCGCGCGTATAGATCCCGGACCGCGGCGTGATCCGCCACGCTTTGCCCCGGCATCGCCTCGAGCTCGCGGCTGTAGGTGGCGGCCTTCCGGGCCACGCGGTCCAGCACGGCCCGCTCCACTTCCGCATCCGTGACGGCCTCCCGCAGGCCGTCGGCATCGCTGCTCCGGATCAGGGAATCGTACTGCTCCGGCCGGGCGCGGCACTTGCTTTCGGCCACGAACTTGCCGTAGTGGATGCGCTTCGACAGCGCCTGCAACAGGTAGACATCGTTGACCGCGCTGGAGCCCCACTGCCCGTCGTCGCCGGGCGCGCAGAGAAACGGCACGATCTCGCCGACGTAGGCCGCCCAGATCCGGTCGTTGATATTGATCGTATTCGGCCGCAACGGATTGGCATAGACCGCGGCCGGCAGGATGGGCGCGGGCAGGTCGTGGAAGAAAGGATGCTCGTCCGGGCTGGTGTAGCGCCGCACCTTGGCGTGCGAACGCTCGGATTCGTGCAACAGGTACTGCACGAGGCTCTCCCCGCCCAGCTCCCGTCCCACCCCGCCGGGCTGGTAAATCACGGGGTTCTGCCGGAACTGCGCGCGCTCGAGGACGCCGAAGAGAATCGTCTCCTCCAGCCGCACCAGCACGTTCCGGATATTGTCCAGCGACAGGGTGTCCGCTTGTTCGGTCATGCCCGGTTCTCCGGCGGCCATCGTGCCGCCCCTCGGGCGGGAAATCAAGGCCGGCAACGTAGGGGCGCCGCTGGCCGGCGCCCGCGGGCGTCGCAAGCGACGCCCCTACAAATCACTCCGTAACGGAAAAGTAACCAGACAAACCAGGTTGACGGCCGGGGCGCCTTCGAATAATGTTAGGCGTGTAAAACATTTATCCAAGAAATCTCATGACGCGAAGCACCCCGCGGGCCGAGCCGTTGAGCTCGAGCCTTGAAGATTACCTGGAGGCCATCTACCGGCTGACGCCGGGCCGGACGGCCGCGCGCGGACGGGACATCGCCGAGCGCCTGCGCGTGCGGCGGTCGTCCGTCACCCTGGCCCTGCGCTCGCTCTCCGCACGGGGCCTGGTGAACTACGCGCCCTACGATCGGATCACGCTGACGGCGAAGGGGCGGACCGCCGCCCGCGACATCTCCCGGCGGCACGAGGCGCTGCGCCACTTCTTCGTAAAGGTGCTGGAGGTGGAGGAACAGGAGGCCGAGCGCGCGGCGTGCAAGATGGAGCATGCCCTGTCGCCGGCGCTACGGCGGCGGCTGACGGAATTCGCGCGGTTCATGAAACGGTGCCCGCTGGGCGTCCCGCAGTGGGTGAAAGGCCGGAGATTTCACTGCCCGGCGCCGCCCGTGCAGCGGCGGCGCACCGGGGGGCGCGGGAAGCCGTGAGTCTTTCGCTGAAAGACCTGGCGCCGGGCCAGCGCGGGCGGATCGTCCGCCTCGACCGCCGCGGCGCGCTGGGCCAGCGGATGGCGGACATGGGGCTGATCGCCGGCACCGTGGTCGAGGTCAAGCGGATTGCCCCGCTGGGCGACCCGATCGAGGTGCAGATCCGCGGCTACCGGCTCTCGCTCCGGAAGGCCGAGGCGGCCGGCATTCTCGTCGAGAGGATCGAGGCATGAGCCGCCCCCTGGTCGTCGCCCTGGCGGGCAATCCCAACTCGGGCAAGACCAGCCTGTTCAACGCGCTCACCGGCGCACGCCAGCACGTGGGGAACTATCCCGGTGTCACGGTGGAAAAGCGGGAGGGCCAGTGCCGGCATGGCGACCGCGACATCACCATCGTGGACCTTCCGGGGGCTTACAGTCTGACGGCGTATTCCCCGGAAGAGCTCGCCGCCCGCCATTTCCTGATCGAGGAGCGGCCCGACGTCGTCGTGGACGTGGTGGACGCCTCGAACCTGGAGCGCAACCTGTACCTCGCCGTGCAGCTCATGGAACTGGGCTTGCCGCTGGTGCTGGCCTTCAACATGAGCGACAGGGCCAAGGCGCGCGGTCTCGAGTTCGATCTGCCACAACTGTCCGAATTGCTCGGCGCGCCCATCGTTCCGACCATCGGCCACCAGGGTAAGGGCCTGCGGGAACTGCTGGGTGTGATCGAGACCGTTGCCGATCGGCCGGAGGTCCGACCGCCCCACCGCTTCGAGTACGACCCCGAACTGAACGACGCCGTGGACGCCCTCGAGGAGCGGCTGCGGGGCCGCCCCGAACTCACGGGGCGCTACGGCGCCCGGTGGCTGGCCCTGAAGCTGATGGAGAACGACGCCGAAGTATGCAAGCTGGTGGATGACCCGGTATTGAAGGATGAGGTCCGCCGCCGCGCGGAAGAAATCGAGAAGATCCGCGGCATGCCGCCGGAGCACCTGATCGCGGACCACCGCTACGGCTTCATCTCGGGCGCCTGCCAGGAAGCGGTGCGCGCCGGCGTCGAGGCGCGACACACGATGTCCGACCGGATTGATTCCGTCGTCACGAACCGCGTGCTGGGCCTGCCGGTCTTCCTGGGCCTGATGTACGCGGTGTTCCTGCTGACCTTCACGCTGGGTGAGCCGCCGATGCACTGGATCGAAACAGGCGTCGAGTGGCTGGGCGCCCGGGTCAGCGCCCTCTGGCCGCCGGGCTCGGAGAGCCCGCTGCGTTCGCTGCTGGCGGACGGCATCATCGCCGGGGTCGGCGGCGTGCTCGTTTTCCTCCCGAATATCCTGTTGCTGTTCCTCGCGATCGCCTTCCTGGAGGATACCGGCTACATGGCCCGCGCCGCGTTCCTGATGGACCGGCTGATGCACAAGATCGGCCTGCACGGGAAAAGCTTCATCCCCATGCTGATCGGCTTCGGCTGCACGGTGCCGGGTGTCCTGGCCACGCGGGTGCTGGAGACCCGGCGCGACCGGCTGACGACCATGCTGGTCCTCCCCCTGATGAGCTGCGGCGCGCGCCTGCCGATCTACATGCTGATCATCCCCGCGTTCTTCCCCCCGCACTGGCGCGCGCCGATCTTATGGATCATCTACCTGATTGGCATCGGCCTGGCCATCGGGCTGGCACGGCTGTTGCGCGGGACGTTGTTCCGCGGCGACTCGATGCCGTTCGTGATGGAACTGCCCCCGTACCACATGCCGACCTGGCGGGGCATGCTGCTGCACATGTGGAAGCGCGGCGGCCTGTACTTGCGGAAGGCGGGCACGCTGATCCTGGGCATCTCGATCGTCATGTGGGCGCTGACCAGCTACCCGAAGCTGGACCGGTTTCCCGAGGGGTTGTCCGAGGAGGCCCGCCAGGCAGAGGCGCTGGCCCATACCGCGGCGGGGCGTATCGGGCACGCGATCGAGCCGGCGCTCCGGCCGCTGGGCTTCGACTGGCGGATCGGCACGGCGATGATCGGGGCCTTCGCCGCCAAGGAGGTCTTCGTGGCGCAGTTGGGTATCGTGTACGCCGTCGGTTCGGACGAGGAGGCCGCGGAACCGCTGCGCGCGATGCTGGCGCGGCAGTACACGCCGCTGACCGGCCTGTGCATCATGCTCTTCATGCTGATCGCCATGCCGTGCATGGCGACCTTCGCCGTCGTCCGCCGGGAGAGCGGCTCGTGGAAGTGGGCGGTGCTGCAATCTGGAAGTCTGACGATCCTGGCGTACCTTATCACGGGGCTGGTGTACCAGGGCGGCCGACTCCTGGGCCTGGGCCTCTGAACCGGGCGTCCCCCACGGTTGAAGGGCACGCCCGGTGAGGGCACCGGGCCTACAAGGCTGCAATACGCGCTGTTGTAGGCCGGGTCCCCCGACCCGGCGCGGTTCGAAACCGTGCGGTACGAATAGTCGGACACCTTGTGAATGAACACATAGGATAAGGGCGATGTGGGAACAGGTCAGCGTATTCGTAATCGTGGCCGGGGCCGTGGCGTTTTTGGCTTGGGCAGGCCGGAAGCGGACCGCACGGCGGCGTGAGCCGGCGGCCCGGTGTGATACCTGTTCCTGCCCCTTGGCCCAACGTCCCGGCGGTTGTCCCCTTCCCGCCCGGAGTCCGGAGTGAGGCCCATGGCGCCGGACCGGGACCAGATGAATCGCACGATTGAGGCCTTTGTCCGGGAGCATTACTACAGCGAGACCCACGAATTCGAGGGCGCCACCCGGAGTTTTGTCGACAGCCTGTGCGACGGGCTGCGCGACGTGTACCGGCGCACCGTGCTGGAACGTCTCCAGGAGGATCCTTCTCTCGTCAACATCCTGCTGTGTTCCGGCGGCGACATCCCGGGGGCCGGCCCCTGGCTGGCCGCGCGGCTGGACCAGGAAACAAGCGCCTCCCAGGTCTCCCGAGCGCTCCTCCGGGTCCTGGCGGACTATCCCGGCGAGGCCGAGTACAACGCGGTGGCGCGCTTCCTGGAATCCGACCAGGAGGGCGAGGCGCTGCGCAGCCTCGCGCGCATGGACTGGACGCGCACGATCCCGTCGTTGATCAGGGCCGCCGCCTCGCCGGGCCTGCAGACGCCCATCCTCCATATTCTCTACGAGCGGAAGAAAGCGATCGGCCTGCCCGGGTTTCTTCAGGCGTGGGCCGCGTATGCCGCGGCCCGCCCCGGGTTCGATCCTACCGCGCTCCAGCAGGTCCTCGCCGGCACACCCGCCCCCTACAATCCCTTCCCGCCGGACGAAGTCGACGCCCTGCGGCGGGCCTTGGAATCGGACTAAACATCGAGCGGCGCCGCCGGCCCGGAACTCACTGAACGTCCAGCGCGATATGCCGGCGGTCTTGATATACCACGCGGGTATCCAGGTTCGTCAGGGGGGGAAACAGGAGAAAGTCCCTCACCGGGACCACGACATAGAGGTGCGATTGCTTGACCTGTCTCCGCAAGTAACGGACTTGATCGATCCCTTCGACCGGGAACGGCTTCGGCGGCGGTTTGTCGGGCAGGTAGAATTGCAACGCGGCCGGCGCGCGCACGACCGCCACGGGGCCGGGCTGGCGGTCCACGACCTCCCGTACGTGCCGCGCCAGGAGACGGGCGCTGGATTGGCTGCCCATGTTGTCTTCATGCCGCCCTATCGTATCCAGCACCAGCGCATGCCCGACCAGCACCAACAGGGCGGCCGGCACAATCCAGTTGCGATCGCGCTCGCGAAACATGAATCCCAACGTCCCCAGGGCGGCGAGAATCGCCGGGAAGACGGTCCAGGAAAGAACCGGCGCCCACTGGTACCGGCGGCCGACGAGCCCCAGCAGCAGGGCGGGCGCCGCTATGGACAACATCGCGAACAGGATCATCGGCAGACGGCGCGGGCGAAGTCCGGCATGCCTTTCAAAGTGCAACTGGGCCCCGGTCAGCAGGGCCAAGGAGGGATAGAGCGGCAGGACATAGGTAATGAGCTTCGATCGGCTGACGGAAAAAAGCAGCAGGGCCAGGATCACGAACACCCCAAGGGGCATCTCCGGCCCGCCGGGACGTAGAAGGATGCGGGCGCGTCGGACCAGCGGCGCGAGCACGGGTAGCCAGGGAAGGAAGCCCACCGGCAGCACCCACCAGAAAAACCAGAAGGGTTGGCCCCGATTTTGCACCGTCGTGAAAACGCGGTCGTAGAGTTCGTACCCGAGAAAGTAATTCAGCGTTTCGGGGTACCGCGAAATCATGAAGAGATACCACGAAAGGCCCATCCCCACGGCGAGCACCCATCCCGCTACCGATCCGGTTGGCCGCCGGGACCAGCGCCCTCCGCCCAGCCACCGGAACGAGAGCACGGCAATCAGAATCAGCACGCACCCTACGGGCCCCTTGATCAGAAACGCCGCGCCATGGGCCGCATAACACAGCCAGCGGTACAGGGGGCGGCCTTCCTCCTGCCAGCCGATCCACGCCCACACGCCGGTCGTGACACAGAACGTCAACAGCATGTTGGGATCGGCCAGCCGCGCCACGGCGAAAAAAAGCGGCGCGGTGATCAGGATCAAGGCCGTCTGGAACGCCCCCCGGGGTCCGAACCAGCGGGCCGCCAGGGACCAGATCATCAGGACGATGCCCAGGGCGGCCAGGGCGGACGGCAAACGCGCCGCCCATTCGTTCACGCCGAAGAGCTTGAAGCTCAACGCGATCAGCCAGTAGGTGAGCGGGGGCTTGCTCAGATGCACGGAGCCCTGGAAATGAGGCACCAGCCAGTTCCCGGACCGGATCATTTCAACGGCGACGCTCGCGTACCGGCCCTCGTCGGGCTCATTCAGTCCGCGCGCACCCAGCTGCCAGAAAAGCGCCAGCAAGGCCACGCCGACCGTAAGCCCCAGCGACACCCGCCGCACATCCGCGTTCCACCCGCTGTCAGCGTCGGAACCCATCGCCACCCATTTTTTAACCAATCCGAGCCTGATATACTTGATAGCGCCACAAGGTAGGGCGCGCTGGCTCAGCGCGCCGCGGCGGCTTGGGCCCCGTGAGAGGGGCGTTGCCCCCAACGGGGGCTCACGCCCAAGCCGCCCTACCCAAAGTAATGGAAAGTATATCGTAGCCGGAGTAATAACATCGAATCCGAAGACGGCGGCGATTGCAAGAAAAGCCTGCGGTCCCCGGTTCCCCGCCCGACCATTGACGCCGGGCGCGGCGACGGCCAGAATAGCACGGAATCCGAAACAAAGGGGGTCGCCATGAGCCTGCTGATCCGCCATGCCAAGGTTCTGCAATGTCCCTCTCCGGGGGCCGTCCGCGTCCTGGATAATCACGACGTGCTGATCCGGGACAACCGGATTGTTTCAATCAGCCCCTCGGGTTCCGCCGCGGATACGCCGGATGAAATCCTGGACGCCCATGGGATGTTGCTCATGCCGGGGCTCATCAATTGTCACTCCCATGTGCCCATGGTGATCTTTCGCGGGCTGGCGGAGGACGTCTCGCTGGAGAAGTGGTTCAACGAGTACATGTGGCCGCTGGAGAGCAACCTGCAGGAAGAGGACGTGTACTGGGGCATGCTGCTCGGCCTGGCGGAGATGATCGAGGCCGGCGTGACCTGCGTGGCGGACCACTACTTCTTCATGGACCGCGCCGCCGAGGCGGTGCAACAAGCGGGCACCCGCGCCGCCCTGGGCTGGGCCGTCTTTGGCAACCAGGGCACGGCCGCGCTGGACCGCACGGCTCAATTTTGTAAACGCTGGAACGCCGCGGCGGACGGCCGGATCACCACGTGGATGGCGCCGCACGCGCCTTACACCTGCGATGATGATTTCCTGCGCGCGGCGCGCGACCGGGCCGACGAACTGGGTGTGGGCATCCACATCCACGTGGCGGAAACGCGCGGCCAGACCGAGGCCCACGTGAAAAAGCGCGGCATCACGCCCATCCGCCTGCTCGACGACCTGGGCCTGCTTCGCCTCCCGACCCTCCTGGCCCACGCGGTGGGCGCAACCGAGGACGACATCCGGTTGCTGGCCGACCGCCCCGCCGGCGTGGCGCACTGCCCCAAGACCTACCTCAAGCTGGCGATGGGCATCGCGCCGGTCGTGGCCATGCGGAAGGCGGGCGTCACGGTCGGGCTGGGCACGGACGGGGCGGTCAGCAATAACACGCTGGACGTCTGGGAAAGCATGCGCCTGATGGCCATGACCCAGAAAGAAGCTTGCGGCGCGGCAGAGATGATGACCCTGGCGGAGACCCTGCATATCGCCACGCGGGGCAGCGCGCAGGTCGTCGGGCTCGGCGACCGGATCGGCGCCGTCGAGCCGGGCTGTCTCGCCGACCTCATCCTGGTGGATCTGAACGGGCCGCATCACCAGCCCCTGCACAGCGTGCCGGCCAGCCTGGTCTATGCCGCGCGCGCCTCCGACGTGCACACCGTGATCGTGAACGGAAAGGTCATCATGCGGGATCGCCGGCTGCTGACCCTCGACAAGGCGGACATCATCCGGCAGGTCAGCCGGTCGCTCGAGCGCCTTTCCCGCCGCGTGCCGGAA
The DNA here is from genome assembly GCA_018823105.1 of Verrucomicrobiota bacterium. Classification (GTDB taxonomy): domain Bacteria; phylum Verrucomicrobiota; class Kiritimatiellia; order CAIQIC01; family JAGNIJ01; genus JAGNIJ01. The sequence continues at coordinate 12,772 of JAHJJH010000339.1, forward strand.
AGCCGGATCCAGGTGTACGCCCCCTGATCCGGGCACTGAAAAACCTGTACGCTGCTCCTGGAAAATCCTACAATTCGCCCGCGTTGTTTTTTATAGGGGCCGCCTGAAAAAAGGAGGGGCCATGCCGAGTACATCAGACCCATTCGCGTCCATGAAGCAGGGCTTCGATTATGGACAGGCCGTGGCGGAGGCCAATCGCTGCCTGCTCTGCTACGACGCGCCGTGTTCCAAGGGCTGCCCGGGGGGGACCGACCCCGGCACGTTCATCCGGAAACTCCGCTTCCAGAATCTCACGGGCGCCATCCGCACGATCAAGCAGAACAATATCCTCGGCGGCAGTTGCGGCGAGTTGTGCCCCACCCCGCAGCTTTGCGAGAAGCAGTGCTCCGCCGCCGGGCTGGACCGGCCGATCCAGATCGGCAAGATCCAGCGCTTCCTCGTCGAACACTCCTGGAAGATCGGGTTCAACCCGCTGGAGAAAGGCCCGGCCCGGAAAGAAAAGATCGCCGTGGTCGGATCCGGCCCGGCCGGATTGAGCTGCGCCGCGGAGCTGGCCAAGGCGGGATTCCAGGTCACTGTTTACGAGGCCCGGCCGAAGGCGGGCGGCGTGCTGCGGTACGGGGTGCCCTCCTACCGCTTCTCCCCGGATTTCCTGGATCGAGAACTGCAGGACCTGACCTCGCTGGGCGTAACCCTCCAGTGTTCCACACCCATCCGCGGCAAGGGCGCCGTCGAGACGCTGCTCAAGCAAGGCTTCGCCGCCGTGTTTCTCGCCCCCGGCTGCTGGGAGCCGATGCGCCTCAAGGCGAAAACGCCCGTTCAACAGGGGTTGTTACCCTGGACGGAATTTTTGAGCCCGCTGAAAGAAGGGAAGGTGGCGGAAATCGGGAAGCAGGTCAAAGGCCGCCGCGTGGCGGTGATCGGCGGGGGCTCGGTGGCCATTGACTGCGCGGAATCGGCCATCAAGCTGGGCGCGAAGGATGTCTTCCTGGTGTACCGGCGCTCCTATACCGAGATGCCGGCCGAGGAGGATGAAAGGATCAGCGCCCTGCAGTCCGGGATGCACCTGCTGCTGCTGAACCAGCCCCTGGACTACACCGTGGACGCGAAGGGCCGGCTGACGGGCATGAAAGTAATTCGCACGGAACTCGGCGAGCCGGATGACTCGGGGCGGCGCAGACCGGTCGAAGTCCCGGGCTCAAACTGGGAGATGAAGGTGGACGTGGTGATCGAAGCCATCGGCGCGCAGCCGGTCCGGGATTCCATCGAGTGGGAACCGGCGATGAAATTGGCCGACGGCCACCTGATCACCGTCAACCCGGACACCGGCGAGACCTCTATCAAGCAGGTGTTCGCCGGCGGGGACATTGTCCGCGGCCCGGCGCTGATCATCGAGGCCGTGAAGGACGGGAAGACCGCCGCGAAAACCATCCTCGAGCGCTGGGCGAAACAGGAGAAGTCCCATGTCTAACAAGGCCGATCTCTCCGTCGAGTTCCTGGGGTTCAAGATGAAGAACCCGTTCATGCTGTCCTCGTCGCCGGTCTCGAACAGCGCGGAAATGGTAGGGCGCGCCTTCGACGCCGGCTGGGGCGGCGTGGCCTACAAGACGACCGTGTCGGACCGGATCCCGATCATCCATCCCTCGCCGCGCATGGCGGCGTACCAGCCCGGCGGGCGGCGTCAGATCGGGGTGCAGAACGTCGAGCAGACCTCCGACCGCGGCCTGAAGGCCAACCTGCTGGACATCATGTACCTGAAAAAGCACTGGCCGGACCACCTGGTGATGGTCAGCATCATGGGCTTTTCCAACCAGGAATGGGCGGACCTTTCCAAGGCCTGCGCCGACGCGGGCGCGGACATGCTGGAAGTCAACGTGTCCTGCCCGCACATGACCGTCGAGGGCTCCGGCGCGAAGGTGGGCCAGTGCCAGGAGCTGGTCCAGAAGTTCACGGAGACGTGCCGCACCTCCTGCACGATCCCGATCGTCGCCAAGATGACCCCAAACATCACGGACATCACCGTCCCCGCGATGTACGCCAAGAAGGGCGGCGCGGACGGCATCGCCGCGATCAACTCCGTGGCGGGGCTCTCGGGGATCGGCACGGACGACTGGGTGCCGAGGCCGAACGTGTTTGGCAAGGGCGCCGTCAGCGGATTCACCGGCCCGGCGATCAAGCCGATCGGCCTGCGCTGCATCTCGGAGCTGGCGAAATGCAAGGCCCTCGATCTGCCCCTCTCCGGCATCGGCGGCATCGAGACGTGGGTGGATGCGCTGGAATACCTGCTCGTCGGCGCCACGACCATCCAGGTCACCACCGGCATCATCCATTACGGGCAGGGCATCGTGGAGAGCATGATCGAGGGACTGTCCGACTATATGGCCCTGAAGGGGATCGCGCGCGTCCGGGACCTGATCGGGAAGGCCCTGCCCAACCTGCATGCGACGCACGATTTCGATCTCACGCGCCAGGGCATCGCGCAGTACGACCTGGACCGTTGCATTGGTTGTGGCCAGTGCTACGTGGTCTGTAAGGACGCCGGCGGTTGGGCGCTGGACTGGGACGCGGAGAAACGCCGCCCGGTCCTCGACGAGAACAAGTGCTTGAGCTGCATGGTCTGCAGCTTCGCCTGCCCGGTCAACGACCTGATCACCTTCAAAGAAATGCCCAAGACGTACAAGCGCGCCGACACCGTCACCCTCGGCAAGGAACTCGAGGGCGAGTTGAAGACCTGATTCGGTTTTCTCTTCATACCAAGATCAAGCAATTAGCAATAGGAGTCGGCATAATCATGGCTAGTATACGTTTTCTACTTCAGGCGGTGACAGCGGACTTCCATGCGAAAGCATTGCGCAAACTGCTTGCTGCGCCAGCAATGGAGCGCGTCGTTGCTAGTGTTGCCTTTGTCCGGCAGGACGGTGTTGAAGCCATAGCACGACAACTCAAGGCTGTCGCAAACGTCACCACGTTCTTTGTGGGGATTCGTAATGACATAACATCAATTCAGGCAATCCTTAAGCTGCTTAAACTTGGTGTCAGGGTCTTCGTTGTGGATACAGCCTCTCGCTCGACAATCTTTCACCCTAAAGTTTTTTTGGCGAAAGGAGCGACGGCGGCAACAGTCATCATCGGAAGTGCGAATATGACTTTTGCCGGCCTCCATAATAATATCGAAGCTGGAGCGATTATCGAGTTGAATTTCGACGATCCTTCGGACAAGTCTTTAATCGAATCGGTCTTCCGAGTTTTTGATGATCTCCCTGCTCACTTCCCGGAACATGTCTTCGCGGTGAATAACGCCAGAGCCGTCAGAAGCCTTCTCAAGGATGGGCGCCTGGCCGATGAAAGCGTCGTCGTTGCTCCGGCAATTACCTCTACAGTCCGAAAGAGCGTCCGCGATCATCTGAAATCAATGAAGCTGGAACGCCATGCACCCCCGAGTCACAAACGCCCAGCAGTCAAGCCAAAGAGACGCGGAGCAATTCCATCACCGAAGCGTACGGGTCCGGATCGCAGATTTCTGCTTGTGTGGGAAAGCAGAGGATTGACCGAGCGCGATTTAAATATCCCAAGCGGGAGCAAAACTCACGCGACCGGCTCGATGCTCCGGAAAAAGGGGGCCAGCGAGGATATCGATCAGCGGCATTATTTCCGCGATGATGTATTTGCAGGTCTTTACTGGCAGACAGACAGAGCCTTGCCTCATTATGAGCGTGCAGAAGCTATTTTCCAGATCTGCGTGAAGGGCCTGCATTATGGCTCATTCAAACTTAAGCTGTCACACAACACGAACACTGAATCAAAGAGTTACAAGCAGATGAACTCCATGACTCAGATTCACTGGGGTACAGCACTCCGAATCATTGCCAGTCCCGACCTGCTTGGACGCACCATGTACCTCTATCGCAAGGACGACAGCCCGCCCCAGTTTATAATCGAAATCGATTAGGATTCGATGTCGTCGGTCGTTTCGTTAGCTGGAACACGGTGGCGCCGATCACGGAGTTTGAGCCACGCAGCGTATAGCGTGTCTTGCTCTCGGTTCGGAAGCCCTATCCTTGAGAGGATAAACGCGTCTTGCAGGCGCAGAAAAGCCGAATCGTTTTCTAGTGTTCGAAACCGCTGATCAGCGGCAGCTAGCTCTGCTCTAGTGGCAGTGACTTCGGGGATAAGTAGTCGCTCAATTTCCGACGGAACCAGTTCCAAAACACCGCCTCCGTAGTGCCGACCCTCCATTTCAGCCGTCAAGCAGGTAAGACTGTTCACAAACCCAAAGACAAGGGCCTCGGCTTTTGCCCCCTTGGGCCAAATTCGGTAGGCTGTGTCTGTCGTGTAGACCCCTGCGCGATTCAAAACAAGTCGAGGATAATGGTGTGCGCGTTTCAGCATGCCGATGGGAGCTACTGATACGGATGGCACCTTATACCAAGGGGTCCGCACCCTGCATTTATAACGCGTGTGCAATTTTTGGTGCACCCCTTCATCTAGGTACTGCCGGACATTCGAGGGTAATGATTGTACGTCCTCTTCCTGGAACCAGAGGAAATTTGATGGCAGACCCGCCTTCTTGTTTGCTTCATGGTCCTTTCGTGAGTAAATAATTCCTTGGACATGAGCGCTTCGCCCGAACATCGGGTGCGCCCATTTTTCTAGATCATATTCCTGAACAACGCTGTCGGGCACGAGGAAGAACTTATTTGCACCCGTGACAATGCCAACGTCAACAGACGCTAAATCTGAAAATCTCCTAACGCATTTCTGATTCCTTAGCTGCGCAAGTAGTCTGCGTTCCGCAGCCGACAGAAATACCGCCATCCACTTTCCCTCGATCGTGGTGCCGTTGATATAGACGGCTTGCTGAAATAGTTCTTCGGGATCCGTACAAAGTACCTGGCGGGGGGCGGCAGGAATAACAGCAATTCCTTGCCCTTTCTCATTGGCATCCAGCTTCTTCTCGGCCAACAGGAGCACAGTACCTTGCAGTGTGTCGCCGAACCATATTTTTTCCGGGTCAAGAATCAGAATCCGAGCACACTGCTCCGCCAAGTAGCGCCTCAGTGATTGAGCGTGTGGGATATGAAATATCTCAGACGGCACAACCATACCAAGCCGCCCGCCCGGACGGAGCAGCGCCAGTGAAGCGATCACAAATGGAACCCATGCGTTAGTGTGTTTTGTAAAGGGCAGGCCAAATCGCTGGAAGACTTTCTCCGCCAGAAACTGCTGTTCTTCTGGCAGGTATTGATAGCGAATGAACGGCGGATTGCCGAGAACCCCATCGAACGGGGTAGTAACACCGCTATAGAAAAGAAACCAGCGCAGGAAATCCCCAACACGTACCTCTAGCCGGACATTCTTACCGAATTGCACCCGTCCCCGTGCCTTGCCAGCTTCCTCTGGATTCATCTCGCAAGCGACTACGCTTCTTAGCCTCGGTGTGTCGACAGTTGCGAGCGCATCCAGAAAAGCCCCATCCCCACAACTCGGTTCTAAAACATGTTGGGGTTGCAAAGCGGCCACCCACCGAGCAAGAAAGACCGCGATATCGGGCTCTGTGTAGAACCCACCGCGAAGTTTTTGGGCCGACTCATATTCAATAAAATTCATTGTGTCTTCTGTGCTGTCCCGCTTTTGGATGGCTTCGGGGTAGGATTACGCGAATTCCTGACGCGATACTTCGCAGGCGTTTCAGCCAGAGCCATCGGTGTGAATAAAAGCAACTGGCCTCGGTCCCGCAGGTATTCCTCCGCCTTGCGAAGAAACCATTCTTTTAACGTCAGACCGTCCTTCGTCACGGCTTCATAGAGCCGATCCTTCGCCGAAGGATCGATCTCTAGAACTATTCTGCCAGATTCACCGCGTGCCATGTAATATAACATAACATGCTCATATAACATGTAAAGCACTATTTTCGAAAATATTGAGGGATCTTGGCGGCCACTTCAAGCATGCGCAACTCGTTATATCCCAGCGGATAACATGATGCCTGCCTACGGATGACGGGTTGCCATTTGTCTGTTGTCTCCTTGGTCACTTCTAATGTATTCCACCGCGCGGTGATCGTCACCCTCGGCAAGGAACTCGAGGGCGAGTTGAAGACTTGAACGCCCGGGAAGACCGTTAGGGCGTCCTCTGGTTTCGCGGGGCTCGTGGCTGAAGGAGCAGGTAGAGGATAAAGGCCACGAGGAATCCGACGAACCAGGCATAGCTGTATAACCGATGGCCTATCGCGGCGATTGTGCATGACGACACATCCAGCACTTTGATCTCCGCGAGAAAGCCCGGCAGATTGACAAGGATCGCGACGAACAGCGCGATCATCGCCGCCGGGTTGAAGCCGCCGCGGTAACGGTATTGATCCCCGACCCCGTACAAAGCGCCCAGATCCAGGCGCGTCCTTCGAAGGATGTAGTAGTCCGCGATCAGGATGCCGGCGATGGGGCCCAACAGACCGGAATAGCCTACCAGCCAGGTGAAAATGTAACCGCCCGGTGTGGCCAGGAGCTTCCATGGCATGATCGCCACGCCCACCACGCAGGTGAGGATGGCGCCGAGGCGGAATGAAATTCCCCTCGGCCAGAGGTTCGAGATGCTGTTGGCCGGCGCCACCACATTGGCCGCCAGGTTGGTGGTCAACGTCGCGATCCAGAGGGCCGCCATCGAAACAATGACCAAGGCCGGACTTTTGAATTCCGCCAGCAATTGCACGGGGTCCCAGATTTCTTTTCCGAAAATGATGACGGTGGCGGAGGTCACCGCGACTCCGATAAAGGAATACAAAGGCATCGTCGTGTTCAGGCCCAAGGCCTGGCCCAGCATCTGGTCTTTCTGACTTTTGGCATAGCGCGTGAAATCCGGGATATTCAGCGACAACGTGGCCCAGTACCCCACCATGCCGGTCAGGGCGGGAAAGAAGAAGGCCCAGAAATCGGCGGATGTTTTGAAGGTGGACGGTTTGCTGAGCATCGGGCCGAATCCGTCCGCCTTGATAACGGCCCAGACCAGCAGCGCCAATCCGATCAACAGCAGGAAGGGCGCGGCGATTTTTTCCATCCACCGAATGGATTCGATTCCCCGGATGACGATGGCCAGGTTCACCACCCAGAAGATCAGGAATCCGAGCCAGGCGCCCATCGCTTGAGACCCCAGAAGGCCCAGATCAAGGACCGGCAGATTCCGCCAACCTTCGAACACCGTGGAAAGAATTTGATGCGTCGCCGCCCCGCCGATCCACGTTTGAATGCCGAACCATCCGCAGCCGACGATGGCGCGAAGCAGGCAGGGGATATGTGTTCCCTGAAGACCGAAAGAAGCGCGGGCAAAAACCGGGAAGGGAATGCCGTACTTCGTGCCGGCATGCGCGTTGAGCACCATGGGGATCAATACAATGACATTGCCCAGGAATATCGTGAGAATGGCCTGCCACCAGTTCATCCCGCCCGCGATCAGGCTGGAGGCCAGCATGTACGTGGGAATGCAGACGGCCATGCCGACCCAGAGCGCCGCGATGTCCCACTTGTTCCACTTCCTGTCGGCGAGGCGGACCGGCGCCATGTCTTTGCTGACCAACGGGCCGGAAAGCTCGCCGGTCCATTCGTGAATGCCGTTACTTTCGCGCTCCATGGAACCCTTCTCCCAAAGCGGGCTGTCGCCCACAACCCATTTCCGCCGACAGAGCGGCGGAACTACAGGCCTTGTAGCTCCGGCGCTCCGTCGCCGGAGATTCATGCACCGCCTGGGCGTTGCGTACTATGACGGAACAGGCTATTTCTTCAGTAGCGAGTCCGGATGTTCCAGCGCCTTGTCGAGGATGGCGACGGCTTCGTCGATCTGCGCCGGGGTGATGATCAACGGCGGGGCGAGGAAGATGAAGTCCCACTTGGCGAAAGCCCAGAGCCCCATGTCGAGGATGCGCTTCGTGAATTCACCCATCACGTTCATGCGCGAGTCGGCATAGCCGGCCAGCGGCGCCTTGGTCTTCCGGTCGGACACCAGCTCTAGGCACGCCCAGAGCCCCTTGCAGCGCACGTCGCCGATCGAGGGATGCCGTTCGTACAACGACCACAGCTTGTTGTTCAGGTAATCGCCGTTGATCCGCGATTTCTCGATAAGGTTTTCGCTCTTGTAGACTTCCAGGTTCGCGACGCCCGTCGCGCAGGCCAGCGCGTGCCCGTAGTACGTCAGGCCGCTGACGAAAGGCTTCTCCCTGAAGAAATCCCAGACCTTCTTGCTCCAGATCATCACCCCCAACTGGACGTAGCCAGAGGTCAGCCCCTTCGCTGCGCAAATGATGTCCGGCACGACGCCGAAATGCTCGCAGCCGAACCATTTCCCGGAGCGCCCCCAGCCCGCCATGACCTCGTCCATGACCAGCAGGATGCCGTTCTCGTCGCAAATCTGCCGCACGCCCTTCATGAACTCCACGGGCGGGATGATGATGCCGTTGGTGCCGACGATCGGCTCCATGAAGATACCGGCGATCGTCTTGGGGCCCTCGAGCATGATCTGCGTCTTCAGGGTTTCAAGGCACTGGATCTTGCATGTTTTCTCGCTCTCGTACCCGAACGGGCAGCGGTAGCAATACGGCCCGAAAAACTTGCCGGCGCCGGGGATGCCCGGCTCGCAGGGAATACGCCGCGGGTCCCCCGTGAGCGTGATGCAGCCCGACGTGGCGCCATGGTAACCCCGCCAGTTGGAATAGATCTTTTGCCGACCGGTGAACCAGCGCACGGCCTTGATGGCGTTCTCGATCGCCTCCGCGCCGGCGTTGGTGAAGAACACGTAATCCAGGTCGCCGGGGGTCACCTCGGAAATCATCTTCGCCAGCCGCGCCTTGGGCTCGGTGGTGAAGGGGGACGCCACGTAGCACAGCTTGTCCATCTGCGCCTTCATGGCGTCCAGCACGTGCTGGTTGCCGTGGCCGATGTTGATGTTCAGGAGGCCCGAGCAGAAATCAATGTAGCGCTTGCCCTCGGCGCTGAACATGTGGATGCCCTCGGCGCGCTCCATGAGAATGGGCTTGTACCATCCCTGGGTTTTCCAAGGATAGATGACGTGTTCCGCGTCCCACTGCTTGATTTCGGCGATTTGCTTGGCGTTCATGGAGCCTCCTTTGTCTTCATGAAAAACATTCTCCTGTAGCCGCGACCGCTGGTCGCGGCCCGCGATCACCGATCGCGGCTACAAGATCACATCATCTTCCCCGACGGGCCGCGGGCGATGAACCGGCCGGCGCCCTGCTCGCCCACGTATTTCCCGTCGCGCACGGCGAACTTACCGCGCAGTAACACGGACTCGGGCAAGCCCTTCAGCTTCATCCCCTCGTACGCGCTGTAATCGCAATTGTGGTGATGCGTTTTCGCCGAGACTTCGCCCCCGGCTTCGGGATCAAAGATGACCAGGTCGGCGTCCGCGCCGACGGCGATGCTGCCCTTCTGCGGGTACATACCGAACAGCTTGGCGGGCGCCGTGGCCACCACGTCCACGAACCGGGTCAACGAGAGGCGGCCCTTCCCTACCCCATACGTGTACAGCAGGTTGAACCGGTCGCCGACGGACGCGATGCCGTTCGGGATTTTCGCGAAGCTCTCGCGGCCCATCTCCTTCTGCCCCTTGAAATTGAACGAGCAGTGATCCGTGGCCACGGTCTTGATGAAGCCCTTGCTCAATCCGTCCCACATCTTCTCCAGGTGATCCGCGGGGCGCAGCGGCGGCGACATGACCCACTTCGCGCCCTCGAAGTTCGGCTTGTAGTACAGGTCGCTGGAAAGGAGCAGATATTGCGGACAGGTCTCGGCAATGACCTTGTAGCCGCGGCTCATGGCTTCCTTGACCTTCTCCAGACCGTCCGCGCTGGACAGGTGCACGATGTAGATCGGCTGGTCGGTGAAGCGGGCGAGTTCGATGATGCGGTGCACCGCCTCTTCCTCGGCCAGCGCCGGGTGCGACAGCCAGTGATACTCCGGCGGCTGCTTCCCCTCGGCCACAAACCGTTTCACCAGCGTGTCAATCATGTCGCCGTTTTCGGCATGCACCATAGCCAGTCCGCCGTGCTTTCCGATGATTTCCATGATGCCGATGATCTGCCCGTCATCAATCTGCAGCACGCCCTTGTAGGCCATGAAGAACTTGAAGGACGTGATGCCCTGCTTGATGATGGACGGGATTTCCGCCGCCACCGCCGGGGTGTAATCCGTGATGCCCATGTGATAACCGAAGTCCGCCACGGCCTTTTTCGACTTTTCGTGCCAGGCCTTCACGGCCTCGGCCAGCGGCTTGGTCTTGTCCTGGAAACAGAAGTCAATAAAGCTTGTCGTCCCGCCGCATATGGCGGCAATGCTTCCGGTCTTGAAGTCGTCCGCGCTGATGGTGCCCATGAACGGCAACTCGAAATGCGTGTGCACGTCCACGCCACCGGGAAAGATATACCGGCCCTTGGCCTGGATTACCGCATCCCCATCCTTCTGGGGGAGGTCCTTGCCGATCTCCGCGATCTTTTCGCCGTCCATGCGCAGGTCCGCCGCGCAGATATCGCCCGCGGTCACGATTGTGCCGCCTTTGATCAGGGTGCTCATGGGTTCTCCTATCCGTTTAATTGTGCTGTAGGGCCGCCGCTTGCGGCGAGCCACTCGGCGGCCCTTCGCAAGCGAAGGCCCTACAACGACTATGGCAACAACTTTGTCATATCCTCGTATGTTTCCGGCCGGCGGTCCCGGAAGAACTGCCAGTTGTTGCGAATCTCGCGGATCTGGTCGAGATCCAGGTCCGCCACCACCAGTTCGTCCTTGTCCTCGCTACCGCAGGCCACGATCTCGCCCCGTGGATTGACGAAATAACTTGTTCCATAAAACTTCCCGAGATTCCAGGGCCGCTCCTCGCCCACGCGGTTGTTACAGCCCATGAAGATGCCGTTGGCGACCGCGTGCGCGGGTTGTTCGAGCTTCCAGAGATACTGCGAGATGCCCGCCACGGTGGCCGAGGGATTGAAGACAACCTCCGCGCCGTGGAGCGCCAGCAACCGAGCGCCCTCGGGGAAATGGCGGTCGTAGCAGATGTAAACCCCGACATTGGCGTAGCGGGTCTGGAAGGTCGGGTAGCCCAGGTTGCCGGGCTTGAAGTAATATTTTTCCCAGAATCCGCCGACCTGCGGGATGTGGTTCTTGCGGTACTTGCCGAGGTATTTCCCGTCCGCGTCAATCACCGCCGCCGTGTTGTAATACACGCCGGTCATGGCCTCCTCGTAGATCGGGACCACCAGGACCATCTGGTACTTCGCGGCGTACTTCTGCATCAAGGCCACCGTGGGGCCGTCGGGGATCTTCTCGGCCGCCCGGAACCACTTGGGGTCCTGCGCGGGGCAAAAATAGGGCGTGTTGAAAATCTCCTGCAGGCCGAGGATTTGCACGCCTTTCTTCCCGGCCTCGTCGATGAGCGGCAGATGCTTTTTCAGCATCGCGTCCGTGATTTGCTCGATCGTCCCCTCGCCTTCGTGAAGGGGGAGGGAGCACTGGATCAGACCGGCCTTTACGATGCGTGCCATGGTTGGTCTCCTGTTCAAATCCCGCTTGCGTGCATGCGGATTCCTTGCCGATCCACTATCGGAAAACGCGACGAAAAGTAAAGGAGTTTCATCGGCTTTTAGGATTGTGCCGCCCCATGGCCGATGCTAGTTGTTGATTTCACGCATAAGAAGAAAGGGCCTGCCATGAGATACTCGGACCTTGCCAACTTCATTGACGGCAAACCCAGCAACCCCAAGACACCGCGAATGGAGCGCTACAGTCCCGTGGACGGGGAGCTGCTCTCCACGATCCCCCTCTCGGATGCCGCGGAACTGGATAAGGCCGTGCAGGCGGCCAAAACGGCCTCCGCCGACTGGTCGCAGTGGACCATCAAGGAGCGCGCCGGCATCTTCTTCAAGTACTACGGCCTGCTGAAGGAGCACGCGGCAGAACATGCGGATCTCTTCTACCACGAGATGGGCAAGGACCCGAAAGAGACGCCCCTCGAGGTGGCCAAAAGTATAGAATTGACCGAGTTTGCCTGCGCCATGCCGGAAGTCTGCACGGGCGATTTCGAGGTGGTCAGCCGCGGGGTGGAATGCCACGAGGAAAGATTCCCCTTGGGCGTGGTCGCCTCCATTTCGCCGTTCAACTTTCCCCACATGGTGCCGCACTGGACCATGCCCAACGCCCTGGTCCTCGGGAACACGATGGTCATCAAGCCGTCCCGCGAGGCGCCGCTGACGGTGCTGAAGATCGCCGAGTTGCTCAAGGAAGCCGGGCTTCCGGACGGCGTGTTCAACGTGGTCTGCGGCGGCCGCGAGGTGGTCAACGCCATCGTGGAGCACCCCGACATCCAGGGCATCACGTTCGTCGGCTCCACAAAAGTCGCCCAGATGGTCTATACCAAGGGCTGCGCGAAGTTCAAACGCGTCCTGGCCCTGGGCAGCGCGAACAATCACCTGATCCTTCTGCCCGACGCCCATCCGGAGGGATCTGCCACGAATATTGCGGCGTCCTATCTCGGCTGCGCCGGCCAGCGCTGCATGTCGGCCTGCGTGCTGGTGGCGGTCGGCGAAGTGGACCCCATCATCGCGAAACTGGTCGAGGAATCGAAGAAGTACGTGCCCGGCGTCAACTTGAGCGCCATCGTCAACCCGGAAGCCAAGGCCAGCATCACGGGCTACATTGACCGCGCCGAGAAGGAGGGCTTCAAGCTCCTGCTGGACGGCCGCAAGGTCACCCCCCCGCCCGGCAAGGAGAAGGGCAATTACCTCGGCCCCACGATTATCGACCACGCGCGGCCCGGCTCGGAGATCGCCGTGGAAGAAAACTTCGGCCCCGTGATGACCATCGTCCGGGTCAAGACCCTCGACGAGGCGATCGAGGTGGCCAACTCCTCGCCCTACGGCAACGGCGGATCGATCTTTACGCAGAGCGGGCGCGCCGCGGAGATTTTCTGCCGTCGAATCCAGGCCGGCATGGTCGGCGTCAACGTGGGCGTGCCCGTCCCGCGCGAGCCGTTCTCCTTCGGCGGCTGGAAGGATTCGATCTTCGGCGGCGGCGACCTCACCGGCAGGAGCTCGATCGGCTTCTGGACGAAGCTGAAAAAGATCTCGGTGAAGTGGAATCCTGACAAGCCCGTCAACTGGATGGCGTGATCTGCTCTTCGATCCGCAGGGAAAGCGCTTCATAGAAGCGCCACTACAATCAGAAATCGTTGTAGCGGCGGCTCTATGAGCCGCTTGGAAAATGCGTCAATGAGCCAGGCGGTTCAAGGTCATTTTCCCGGACGCCCTCCACGATTACCCGCTGTATTTCATTCTTTGGGTCCACCCCTTTACTTTGTAACGGTGACTACCTGGAGACGCCAAGCGATCCTGGCCTCCCCAACGGCCCAACAGGCCTTCATGAACTATGCTCAAGCCAACGCAGAGCAGGGCAGAGCGATTGGACGATTTGTGCTGATGCCAGACCATATTCATTTCTTCGTTCGCCTTGTCCCTAATAGCCGGTTAACCGACTTTGTGCGGTTGCTAAAACAGGCGATGACCAATGTGTTGCGGCAAACAGAAAATTGCGAACGCGTCTGGCAACCCGGATTTTTCGATCACGTACTCCGCTCCGATGAGAGTTGCGCAGAAAAATGGATTTACGTTCGCGCGAATCCTGTTCGAGCAGGACTTGTGAAGCGAAGCGAGGATTGGCCATACCAAGGCGAAATAGTGCGAATAGACCGAGCATAAAGACTGTAGCGGCGTCTCTATAAGCCGCTAAACAAGCGCTTCGCAGAAGCGCCACTACAGCGGATTATTCCAAGACGAGCGTGTACTTTTTTGCTTTCGCCTGCCCGCTCAACACCTTGAAGGCCCCGGCGGCCATGGCGGCCATCTCCAGGTTCTCCGGGTAGACCATCACCGGCGCCAGGTGACCGACGCGCTGCTTGATGAATCCGACCACCAGCTCGGAGCGGGCCAGGCCGCCGGACAGGACCAGGGCTTCAACATCGCTGCCGGCCGCCACGTACATGGCGCCGATCTCCTTGGCGATCTGGTAGGCCATGGCCTCGATCACGATCTGCGCCCGGGTGTCTCCCTTCGCGATCCGCGCTTGGATCTTCTCCACGTCGGACGTGTTGAGGTAGGAGACCAGCCCCCCGCGCTTTGTCAGCTCCACGAACAATTCTTCTTTGGAGAACTTCCCGTTGTAGCAGAGCTCCACGAGCTCCCGCGTCGGCAGGGCGCCAGCCCGCTGCGGAGTGAACGGGCCGCCGCCGAGCAGGGCGATGTTGTTATCCACGATCCTGCCGTTGCGCACGGCCGCGATGGTGATGCCGCCGCCCAAGTGGGCCACGACCAGGCTGATTTCCTCCAGCGGCCGCCCGATGGCCTCGGCGGCCTTGCTCGCCAGCGCCCGCACGCTCAACACGTGCGCCGTGCTCTTTCGCGTGATCGGCGCGTAACCGGAAAACTGCGCCAGCGGATCAAACTCGTCCGTGACCACGGGATCCACGGTGAACGCGGGGACGCCGAACTCCCGGGCCAGTCGCGCGGCCATGGGGATGCCCAGGTTCGAGGCGTGGTCCATTTCCGGGA
>JAHJJH010000340.1 GCA_018823105.1 Verrucomicrobiota bacterium
CTGGCGCTGTGGGCCACCGCGCGGCTGGCCGAGCGCTGGCGCGGCGTCGCCGCCGCCTGGCCGGCCGTGCTGGTCCTCTGTACGAACTACCTCTTCTGGCATGAAATCGGCTTCGCGCGGATCGACGGAACGCTCGTCGGGCTGACGACGTCCGCGCTGTACCTGCTCGCGCGAAACGACGACAGGCCGGGCGCTTGGCGGCCCGCGCTGGCCTGGGCGTGCATGGGCCTCGCGGTCCTGGCCAAGGGGCCGGTCGGGTTCATCGTCCCCGCGGGCGCCTACGTGACCGCGCGCCTGGCGGCCGGCGAGGGGCGGATGCTGAAAAAGACGCATTGGGGGTGGGGTCCGCTGATCGCGCTGGCCTTCCTGGCGGCCTGGCTCGGCCTGGCCTGGTGGCGAGGCGCGCCGGCCGGCTACTTCCACGAGCTGCTCTACCAGCAGAACATCGAGCGCGCCGCCGGCGAACTGGGGCACGAGCAGCCGTGGTATTATTTCCTGGCCAGTTTTCCGCCCGACTTCCTGCCCTGGACGTTTCTCCTGCCGGCGGCGTACGTCGCCCTGCGCCGGGAGCCCGAGGCTTGTTCGTTTCGGCGCCGCGCCCTGGGCTGGGCGCTCTTCGTGGTAATCTTCTTCACGCTGATGAGCAGCAAACGCAACATCTACATCCTGGGCGCGTTCCCCGCGGCGGCGTTGCTGGTCGGCGGAGCGTGGGAGGCGATGGCTCGCGCGCCCGGCCGATGGGTGCGTGTCGGGGTCTATGGGTTCCTCGGTTTTTTCCTGCTGGGCGGAGCGGGCGCCCTGGCCGCCGGTTTCCATCCGCGCCTGCCGATTCCCGCGGCCGCGCTCCGGCCCGCGGGGCTGGCGGCGCTGGGCGGCGTGGCGTGGATGATCCTCGAGCTTCGGCGCCGGGGCATCACCACGCGCCTGTTCACCGCGATGGGCGTGACCATGCTCCTGGTCCAGTGGAGCGTCGGGGTCTGGGTGTACCCGGCGGTCAATCCGCTGAAAACCCCGGTGGCGCTCATGCGCGTGGCCCCGGCGAAGATTCCGCCCGGGCGCCCGCTGCTGCTCTACAGCATCAACGGAGAAGGCCTGACGTACCATATCGGGCGCCCCGGCCGGGTGTTCGAGTCGGTGTCCGACCTGGAGAACGCCATGCGCCGCGAGGGAACCGGCCTCGCCGTCTTCGAGGAAAAGGACTGGGAGTCCGTCCGTGAGAGGCTCCGGGTCTCCGGCGTGGCTCGCCGTTTCAGGACGGGAAGCAAGAGACTGGTCTGGTTCGAATACGAAGCGAAGCCGGAAGGGCCATGAATAACGGGCCTCGTCCTTTTTTCCCTTCGGCTCCGGGATACTTTACATGAACTTGGGTAGGGCGGCTTGGCCCAAGCCGCCGCGGCGCGCCGGGCCGGCGCGCCCTACCTCAGATCAATATCAAACCAGCGGACGAGGGCAAGTCCGCGACTCTACGGCTGCAGACGCAGGCGAATGAACAACCGCGGCGACTTGGATTCGTCGGGCCGGCGGATGACCAGGTGTACCGTCTCGGTGAGTCCGTTGCCGTCATCGCTGACGATTTCCTGGGCGAGATAGTCGCCACCGTCGAACCAGTCCTGGGCAACCAGCGTTTCCGCGGCCTCGATGTTAAAATTGACGTCGCGCACTCCGCGGCGCCGCTGATATTCAATGACCAACCCACTCGTCACGGCCCCGGGTTTGGATGCTTCGCCGGTAAGGATCTCAAAGTCGCCATCCGCCACGAACGGGTTCCAGCCCAAGGCATACTCGGCGATGTTCGGCAGCCCATCGCCGTCCGGGTCGGCCCAGTCGCCGCTGACCTCCGGATCGGCCAGTTCATCGTCGGTGAACACCACGTCCTGCCATGAGGCGAAAGACGGCGAGGAGCCGAGGAACGCGGTCCCGGTCAACGGCATGGCGGGGTCGCCGATCAGGTTATAGACGTTCAGGAGCCCGCGCATCTGGCCCTTTTCCACATAGTGTTCGCAGGCCTGGACCACGGCGTCTCCGATCCGTGCGGTCCCGTTCCGGAACAGCGCCTTGTAGAAGCCGTCGGCCAGGACGCGGGCCGGCTGGTTGAAGGATTGCCCCGAAGGGGCCCAGACCGCGGACGCGCCGCTGTTGGATTGCAGCAGCAGCACCGTGCCCAGGCAATCATAGCCCGGGAGCGAGAACCGGCCGAGGGAGCAGCTCATGGACGTCATGAACGGCAGCCGGTTGCTGTTGCCGAGGGACGCGATGCCGTCGGCGTCCAGTAGCGCCTGGCCCGTCTTGGTGTCCGCGGCGATGCGGTCCATGCCGCCATGCCCGAAGTAGCTGACCACCGCCGTGCCGGCGCGGAAATAGTTTTGCAGCGTCGTGCGGGAATCCGGGAAGCCCAGCGCGGCCACGGAGACCGTCCGGGCCAGGTAATCCCGGGGCAGGAGGGCCTGGATGCCGGCGCTGCTGCGGTCGAACTGCCCGCCGCTGTCCGGACGGTCGGCAGCCAGCACCACCGTCTGGCGCCACGCCCCGCCGGCGGCGGTCTCGGCGCGGATGATCTTGGCGACGGTTTCCGACAACTCGCCCGCGCTGATCACCGGCAGGCGGCCGATCGCGACGTTCGGGATCCCGTCGTCGTCCGGGTCGGCAAACCAGAGATCGGAGCAGAAGAGTCCATCCGGCTGGCGCAGGAGCATGGTGGGCACCCGGTTCTCCGCCGCGCCGGTATGGTTCTTGTAGTCCTCCGTCCCCAGGCCGGCCAGCAGGACGTAGCGCGGGGGCTGCTCCCAGGCTGCCTGCGCCCACGCCAGGAAGGTCCGGATTGCCTCCGGCTCTTCCAGGCCGCCGTGAAACTCATCGTAGATTTCTTCCAGCGGCACGACCACGGAGACCAGGCCGGACGCCCGGCGATGCTCGGCGAGCGCTTCCGCCGCGGCCGCCATGGACGCCGGCGTGAGGATGACGTATTCGGCCCGGTTGGACGCCGCGCGCCACGCGGAGGGCGCAGCGGCGACGACATCGTCCGCGCGAAGGACTACGGACTCCTCGGCCACCCAGCACTGCCCTTCCGGCACGGGCGAATCAAAGCTGACGCGATATCCTCCCCCGGCCTCCGGTTCCGCCTGGAGATCGCTCACCCACACCGGCGTGGAAGGCGCGGAGACGCCCATGACGACCACCCCGGTGGAGGCCAGCCCGCGCACCGTGGCCGAAGCGCCCGGCAAAGCGGGGAAGTCCAGCCGCCCGTCGCGCGCCCGGTACAGGCGGGGATAGCGCAGATCGAACTTGTCCACGTAGATTATGCTGTAGGGCACGCCGTCCGCCTTCGCCGCGCTGACGGTGACCGTATTGGCCCCGTCGCGCAGGAGCGCGGGGTCCAGGCTCGTGGTGACAGTGTGCCGGCCAACGCCCGACCAGACCTCGGTCACCAAGTCCTGCCCGTTCAGACCCAGGGTGACGGTATGCTCGTTCGTCCGGCCGGTGGTCGTGGCGCCCCAGAGCCATGCGGTCAACTCGGCGCGCGGGTCGCCCGGACTCGCCGCGGGATCGGCCACATCCAGGACGAAGCTTTTTGTCTTCGGCGCCGACAACGAACTCCAGATCCAGTAGTCGTCATAGACGCTTTCCGCGTAATACGTGATCGGCGTGACGTTGCTGTCCGCGCGCATCGTATCCTCAAACGTGCTCGACGCGGGCGCCACGCCAGGCTGCCCCGCCTCGACCGACGCCATCAACAAGCCGTTGGTCCAATCCACCCAGTACACGTCCCGCGTGGTGAACGGGCTGTCCAGAGCCGGGGCGAAGAAGTAGAGGCCGTTGGTGTCCGGCGCCGGATACCAGGCCCGGGCCTTGCCCTGACGGCTCAAGAGAACCTCACCGCGCCCGATGGCGTCGCGCACGTCCTCCACCGCTTCCCCCGCGGCGGCGGCCAACTCTTCCGCATCGAGGAGATGCAGGCCCGCTTGAGAAATAGCGATCTTCAGCCGCGGCCATTCGGCATCGGCGGCACGCCGGGTCTTCCGGGCCACTGCGCGGGTCGGCGTGGCGACCGCGCGCTGCTTCCGGCCTTCGCGGAAGGCCGAGACGCGCACCTCGGACGTGAAAGGTTCGGCCGGAGCCGCCTTCGCGACGCGCGCCGCCTTCCCGACCGACGGCCGGACCTCAAAAGGCCCGTACCGGATGCGGTGGCCCCCGGCCTCGACCTCTTCTAACTCGTAGACATATGTCCGGCCCGGCTCGGCGGTCGGATCCACAAAACGATAGATCCCGCCCTGCGGCGCGCCGACCACGGAGGGCAGCAGGTCCTCCGTGACCCGGACAATCTCCGTCGCGCCCGGCTCGCGGCGGTACAGGTGGAACCCCACCGTCCCGATCTCGGCCACCGTCTCCCACTCCAACGCCACCCGGCCATCGTCGTTCAGTCCCTCAAAACGCGCCAGCACGATCATCGTCACGCGAATGGTGTTGTCGGTGCAGTTGTTTGCGCTCACCGGGTCGTATTGATCGGCCGCTGTCACGCAGACCCCGTTGGTAATATAGGAGTCCGCCGTGCCCTCGCGGATCGTCACGTTGATATACAGCGACGTGGAGCCGAAGGCTGGCAGCGTGCCGATCGTCCAGATCCCCGAAGCATAGGAAAAGGTCCCGTTGCTATGGCTGTTGTACTGAAGCGACTCGGGCAGTATGTCGGTCAGCTCGACGCCGGTCGCCGTATCGGGCCCATTGTTGGTTGCCGTCACGGTATACTCGATCACCTGCACTTCGATCACCTCACTGTCGCTGGCGGTTTTGGAGCCGGCCAGATCGGC
>JAHJJH010000341.1 GCA_018823105.1 Verrucomicrobiota bacterium
ATCGCGACGGAGGACGGCAGCCGGGGGGAGCGCGGCGTGGTAACGGAACCTTTCGACGCCTGGCTGAAAAGCGATCCTTCCGGCGAGCTGGAATTCTTCGCGTGCGGCCCCATGGGCATGCTGCGCGTGATCGGCGAGCGGGCTATCGCGGGCGGCTGGAAGGCCTGGCTTTCGCTGGACCGCCACATGGGCTGCGGTGTGGGCGCCTGCCTGACCTGCGTGCAGAAAATCCGCACGCCGGACGGCGGCTGGACCTGGCAGCGGGTCTGCCGGGAGGGCCCGGTGTTCGAGAGCCGGGAGATTGTGTGGGAGGAGGAGTGAGGGTTCAGGTGTTAGGTGTAAGGTAAACGAACGGTGGAAATAGATCTTTCAGTAACCCTTGGCGGGATCCGGATGAAGAATCCGGTGATGGTCGCGTCGGGAACATTCGGGTACGGACCGGAGTACGCTGACCTCGTGGACCTGGACCGCCTGGGCGCGATCGTGGTCAAGGGCATCTCGCCTCGCCCGGTCACGGGAAATCCGCCGCCGCGTACCGTGGAAACCGCGGGCGGCCTGATCAATGCCATCGGCCTGCAGAACCCGGGGATCGAGGGTTTCGTTCGGGATACCCTTCCTTTCCTGCGCCGCCACGACGTGCCGGTGATCGTCAACATCTGGGGGCGGACGGTGGAGGAATACGAGGAGGTGGCCGCCGGGTTCGAGGAAGTCGAGGGTATCGCCGGCCTCGAGGTGAACGTGTCCTGCCCGAACATCAAGGAGGGCCGCGGTCTCTTCAGTAACGACCCGGCACTGTTACGCAAGGTCGTGTCCGCCGTGCGCGCCAAAACCCGACGACCGCTGATCGTCAAGCTGGCGCCGGACCTCTCGCGGATCGCCCAGTTCGCGCGGGCCGCGGAAGAATGCGGCGCGGACGCCGTCTCGCTGATCAATTCCATCCCAGCCATGGCGATCGATGTTGAAACGCGCCGGCCAAAACTGGGGAATGTCACGGGCGGGCTGTCCGGGCCCGCCATCAAACCCATCGCGTTGAAAATGGTCTGGGAGGCCGTGCGGGCCGTCCGGATCCCGGTGATCGGCATCGGCGGTATCGCGTGCACCGAAGATGCCCTTGAATTCCTGCTCGCGGGCGCGCAGGCGGTGGGGGTAGGCACGGCGAATTTTCTGAATCCCGTCGCCGCGCTGGAGATCGCGGCGGGAATCGGTGAATATCTGGCGCGGAACGGGATGAGCAGCGTCCGGGAATTACTTGGAGGATTGCGCCCATGATTCGGCGACGTTCACTGCTTTTCTGGCTGTTGCTCGCGCTCGCGCTGGGCTCGGCGGTTTGGTGGGTTCTGTATTCGCCCTACCGGCCGGAGCACATGTACCGGGCGTTGCCGGCGCAGACGGCTTTCGTCGGGGTCCACCGTAACCTGGTGGGCCGCTGGGACGCCGTCTGCCGCAACCCGCTGACCCAGACGTTATTCCTGTCCCTGGGCGTTAAGCCGGATGAACTGCGCGGGCTGGCGGAGGATCCGTCCACGCACGCCTGGCTGGAAACGCTGGCCTCGGATGAAGCCCTCGTCGCCTATGTCCCTTCCCTGGGCACGCCGGGCGAGCCGGTCTGGATTCTCGTCACCTGGCTCGGTGCCAAAAGCCAGCGGCTTCGCTGGAACCTGCGGTGGGCCCGGATCAAGGAACTGACGGCCCACCCGCCCCATCGCGGCTGGCCCTCGTGGACGATTGATACGGAAAAGGAAGGGGAGCCGCGGCTGACTTTCGCCCTGGTCGAGGGCATGGGAATCGGCGTCTTCTCCACGGATCCCCGCCTCCTGAACGAGGTCCTCGACACGCTGGACGGGCTTCAGCCGTCCCTGGCGGACCACCCGGACTTTCCCGGCCGGGAGGGCATCTGGTGTCGCGATCCCAGGGCGCCTGACCGCGGGTGGCTGAATCCCGCCGCCTTCTGGGGCGGGGTCACCTCGCCGGTCGGCGCGGTGACCTATGAATGGAGCGATCTGCAGGCGGACAGTCTTACGGGCTGCATCAGCGGTCAGGATCCTTTTGCGGTGGAGTTCTCGCGGGCGCCCCGGCTTCAAGCCGAAGGCCTGGACGTTGTGCTCGGCAACCTTCCGCAGGGTCTGACGCTGTTGTCCCCCGCCCTCGTCCTGCCGTTCATGGAGGCTCCCGAGCGCATGGGGTGGCTCCGGTTATTGGCGGAGCTTATCCGGCTCGAGAAATCCGGGGTCATCGCGCTGGCCTTGCTCGGCGACGACTACAGCGGTCGCCTGAAAGGCATCAAGTTGCCGACCCTCGTGGCGGGCATCCCCATCGGCCAGGAGGCGCGGACGGCCGCCTGGCTGCGCGAGGCCCTGGACCGGTTGAATGCCCGCTATCGGTGGGGTCTCGTCCCGAGAGAAGTCGCCGCCGGCAAGGGCCGCATGACGATCATCGAAGGGACCTCGACCAATTTCCTGGCCAGCCTACCGCCGGCCGAGTGCCCGGCCTACATCCTGCGCGGCGGCTGGCTGCTGCTGGCCAGCAACTCGGAAGGTCTGGAGCGACTCGCCGTTCGATTCGACTCCATCCCCACCAACACATCGCCAGAGGCTCCCTGGATGAAAGACCTTGCGGCGCAACCCGCGCCCGCTTACCTGTGGCTGGACCTGGCGCGCGCCGGCAAAACCCTGCGCATGGCCCTGTCCACCTATTCGCTGAAACTCCTGCTCGAGGATCCGCGCGGCACGCAGGAAACCCGCCAGCAACTCAACGAGGCCAAGGCCTGGGTGGACTCCCTGGTACCGTTGAGTACGGCCCAGTTCTGGCTGCGCTCGGACGGCACGCGCATGGAAGTCAGCTTCAAACTGGGACGGTGAGCGATGAACCGACTCTGGACCAGAATATGTGTCACGTTGGCAACGGGCCTTGGGCTCGGCTACAGCCCCTTCGCGCCCGGCACGGTCGGCTCGGTTTGGGGCGTATTGATCGTGGTCCTGCTTTTCCCAGGCCTGCCCTGGCCGCGCCAGGTTGTTCTCTCGCTCGGGCTTGCCCTGATAGCCATCCCGATCTGCGATGTTGCCGAAAAACACTTCGGGAAAAAAGACCCGCATTGCATCGTGGCGGACGAATACCTGACCTTCCCTATTTCGATGATCGGTCTGCCCGTGGCCTGGAGTGCCTGGTGGATCCTGCCGATTGCTTTCATCACCAACCGCTTTTTCGATATCATCAAGCTGCCGCCCGCATATCAACTGCAGCGGTTGCACGGCGGGTTCGGCGTGGTAATTGACGATGTCTTTGCCGCGCTTTACAGCCTGGCGGCCAATCACGTGGCCTATTACGTCATCACGCGCTGGCTGGCCTGAAGGCCACGCCGCGCCGCCCGTGTGCCGCGGGACCCGTTTCGCAGCACATGGCTTTACGGGGGCCCCTCTTCCAGAACGCCCGAAAGTAGAGGCGCCGGGTGTAGTGCCGAAGGCAGATCCGCCATGGCGAAGAATCCGACCCTCCCGGACTCGCGTAAAAGACCGCTTCCTCTCCGCGGGAAGTCGTGATTCCACCCACGCCAACGACGGCCACATCCGCAACGGGACGATCACCCAAGAGGCGACAGACGTCCGGCCATAACTTACGTCCTTACGGGAAAAACTTATTTACAGTTTCACGGAGGAATCCTCGCGCGGCAAAGGGCCTCCCGGTTTCGAACGCAGTCTCACACTTTATAATATGTGAGACTGATGGGAATTTCCACATAACGAGAATGTACGACTGGGAACATGGGCAGAAATCGCCTCTCCGCGTACGCTTCAGGCTCACACTTTATAATATGTGAGCCTTCTATAGACAAGGCCGCCGATTCCTCTTTCCACGACGGGAACCACGGCCAGCAAAAACCAGAGGGTCGCGTGGAAAGTCGTCTGCCGAAAAGAAAATACACCGCGCAAGCCGGCGATGCGCCGGGAAAGCGACGAGCGCCGGTGTTAGGGGGACGTTACCTGCTGCCGGACAAACGCAACGCCGTCCTCGCCGATCCCCGCGATGCGCCATTGATAGGTGCGCCCGCCGAACTGCACAGCGACCATGTCGTTCGCCACCACCACCCGGTTGTTGACCACGGCCATGTAACTTCCATCGCCGGTCTTCATTCGTCCCTGGACATTCACGGCCTTGAGGGCTTCATCCCATTGCGGCTTTTGGTCCCGGACCACCTTTCCGCCCGATACGACGGCCGCCGTATCCTGGCCGGAAGCGGGCGTGGGCGGCTCGGGGACAAATCCCATCGGCCAGAACGGATCTCGCATAATCTGCTCTTCCCCCACGACGGCGGTCTCTTCTTCCACCGGCACACTAACTTCCAACGGGGCTTCGATGATCGTGGCCTCTTCGGATTCCCAGGGCTCCTCCACCTCCAAGAACTGGGAGTCCAGGGCGGGCTCCTGGCCGGCATCCTCGGGGACGATATCCGTGGCCTCCGGCGTGAAGGGATAGACGCCGGGCCCGGCCTCTGCCGCCCAATCCTCCTGACTCTCCGCCGATTCTTCCTGCGCCGTGGGAACGACGGGATGGATCAGAAAGACCAAGACGCCCGCCAGGAGTCCAATGCCTGATCTCCATCCAGCGTTCATAAGCTTTAGAGTACCGACCTCTTGATTAAAAAGTAAACAGGCATTTGCGTTGCGTCCAGGGGATATTCTCCAGGGGCCCGGCTCTATCCGTCGACCAGGACACGCGAAGAGCGCCCCTGCTTGATGACCGATCGGTGTTTCTTGTCCGCCAGCATCCGCTCCTTCTGACGCCGGGAGCGTCGGCGCTTCTGGCGACGGATTTTCTCGATCGCCTGCCGGCGTGCGCTCCGCGCCCCCGACCTCTTCTCCTCCAGGCGATCGCAAAGCTCCCTCCGGGCAAGATAACGGTTCAGCGCCTGGGAACGCTCCCGGCCGCATTTAACCTCGATCCCACTGGGTTGGTGCCGAAGCCATACGGTCGAACTGGTCTTGTTTATCTTCTGCCCACCCGGGCCCGACCCCCGGATGAAGTGCTCCTCCAAGTCCCGCTCCCGAAGCCCCAGCCGGGCCATGCGCAAGGCGAGTTGATCATTTTTTTGTTTGGAAAGCATGGGGGGGGATGAAGGTGTCAGGTGTCAGGTGTCAGGAAGATCAACTGGTAAGATCCTGGTAATAGCGTTCGATTTCGCGTTCGCGCTCAAAAACAGTCAGGAGGAGCGCCGCACGGATCCACATGCCGTTGCGCACCTGCCGCCAGTACATCGCGCGCGGATCGCCGTCCACCCCCGGCTCGATTTCCCGGCGGCGCGGGAGTGGATGCATGATCACGGCGTCGGCGGGAAGGCGGGCGAGATCGGCCACCCGAAAATGATACCGGCTGGTATCCAGGTCCCGGCTTTCGTGGGCGACGTCCCACTCGTCCTGGATCCGGGTCATGTAGATGGCATCCACCTCGGGAATGATCTTCTGCAGGTCCGAGGATATTTCATAGGCCATGCCCGCGCGGTCCAGGGCGGCCAGAATATCGTCCCCGATCTGCAGCGATGGCGGAGCCACAAAGTACTGCCGGACGCCGGGATACAACGTGAGCAACCAGGCCAGCGAGCGAACCGTGCGGCCGCGGGCCAGGTCTCCGACGAAGGCGATTTTCTTCTGCTCGATACCGCCGCGTCGTTCGAAGCTGCGCTGGAGCGTGTAGATGTCCAGAAGGGCCTGGGTGGGATGCTGGTCCTTACCGGAGCCGGCATTAATGACCGGCACCGGCCGCTCGGTGTTGGAGAGCAGCCAGGCGATGCGCTCGGCAAAACCGCCCGCCGGATGGCGCATGATCAGGATGTCGAAAAAAGAGCTGAATGTTCGGATGGAGTCCTCGGGCGACTCGCCCTTGATCTCGCTGGAGGTTGTCGTATCGCGCACCTCGGCCGGATTGAGCCCGAGCAACTGGCACGCCGCATAAAAAGAAAGGAAGGTGCGCGTGGACGGCTGGGTGAAATAGAGCATGGCCCGCTTCTCGCAAAGTAGATCCTGAAGGAAAAGGACGCCGCCACGGGTCTTGGCAATACGCCGGACCTGGGTGGCCAGGTCACAGAGCCGGTCCAACACGGGCCGCGTGAACTGCTGGGCCACCAGGGCGTGGTAAGGCTTGCCCTCCCGCTGAAAATACGGGCCTTTCTCAAGGGCACTCAGCCCCTGAAACGCGTCCCAGGCAATCTTACTGAGTGGATTGTCGCGGTACAAATTGGCCATATATCCCTCCGCGCAGATGCGATATTGCCACGTTCAAGGCGCGACTTTACCCGCCGGCCCGGAGAAAGGGAAGAGAAAGCACACTCGAAATTCACGGGCAGGATGTCCGCGTCACCATGCCAAAAGATGAATCAATGCAGGACGGAATCCGCGCGCCAAGAGTAAACAGGCGAGCTTGAATCATTACAAATCAGGGAAGGGTATCTTCTGGATGGTGGTGGCCAAAGCGAATCATCCAATCCACGCAGGCACGTTCCCATCCGATGTCGTGGCCGGCCTTCTCGCTTTCGTACCACTTGTGAAGCTGGATTTCCTGCTTAATACATTCCCATCGGCGGAACAGGCGGGTATTACGTACCCACTGATCAGCTGCACAATCCGGCTTTTGCTTGGAGGCGCCACTGCACATAACAACCTTCACAATCAAAACTACGCCATTAGTACGCTACACCTCGTACAATTGATGTCAATACCTTTATTTAAGAATAATTACGCATACTGTCCGAACGATCGCTGCGAGCATAACTATCTTTTATTCAAATAGTTACATCTCGGATGCTGTATGCAAAGACTCACTCCACGTAACAAATCAAGCCCTTCAAGTACTCGCTCTCCGGGAAACAGGTCAGGCCGGGATGGTCCGCAGGCTGGGTCAGCCTGTCCAGAATCCTGACGCGCCGCCCCGAATCTGCCTCGGCCCAGCCCAGCATCGTCCGGAACATATCGGGCAAAACGAGTCCTGAACAGGAAAACGTGGCCAGGATGCCGCCAGGCGTCAACAGCTTCAGCGCCAACAGGTTGATGTCTTTGTAGGCCCGTAAACCTTTTTCCAGTTGAGCATGGCCGGCGACGAAGCGCGGGGGATCGAGAACGATCAAGTCGAACTGTGCGCCAGCGTCGCGGTATCGCCGCAGGGCCTCCGGCACATCGGCCCGAAGATACTCTGTCGGCGCCGTTGTCCCGTTCATCCGGTGATGCTCGCGCGCCAGTTCCAGCGCCGGTTCCGAGCGATCCACTCCGGTAATGGCCGCCGCTCCGGCCGCCGCCGCATACACTTCGAAGGCGCCGGTGTAACAATAGGCGCTCAAGAGCCGACGGCCGCGCGCATAGGCCGCTACGCGTGCACGGTTCTCACGCTGATCAAGGAAAAAACCTGTTTTTTGCCCCGAGGCTATATCCACCGTAAAGGTCAAACCGTTCTCCCGAATCAGCACCCGGCCCCCTTCGTCGGAACGAAGTGAAGTCAGACGCCCCAAGTCCACGCCCTCCCGCTTGACGTCATCCGTTTCGACTCGGAGGTGAACCAGGCATCCCGTCCGCTCGGCCAGGTGATCGAGGATCAGTCCCAGGTAGGGCGCCAGCGCCGCAGCGCCGACCTGAACGGACAGGACATCGGCATACCGATCCACGATCAGGCCCGAAAGCCCATCCGATTCGGAGAAGATCAGCCGCCAGGCGTTCGTGCGATCGCCGGCACTCCGGAAAAGATTTTCACGCATGACCAGTGCGGCGTCCACGCGGTTATTAAAAAATGGGGCCTCCAGCGCCTGTCCAGCCTCCCGGGTATACAGCCGTACCCGCAGCATAGCCCCCGGATTCAAGAGCCCGCGCGCCAGCCAGGTGCCGTCGTGCCCGACGACTTCGACCGGGGCTCCCGTCACGGCGTCGCCGCTGACGGACTCGACAGCTCCAGAAAAAATCCAGGGATGTCCGCGCAACACGGGGCGCTCACGGCCCGGTTTCAACCGAATCGTCACAGCGTCTGGTCGGCTGGAGTCCATCGAGGTCACGGCATACGCATCATACATGATTCGCATCATGAACGGGACAAACCTGGCTTCAACGAAGCCGGCTACAGACGCCGTAGCCGCCATCAACGGTCGCCGACAGGATGTGCCATCATCCCGGTCATCATCCGGAATAGGAATCATACCCCGACGACCCACCCCGGGGCAATCAGGGCTTTTCGACCTTGATCCGATAGAAGCGGCGCCCCCGGCCGGCAGGGCACGGTCTGCACAGGCACGTGTATACTTTCGGATCCCTCCGCCGCAGGCCACGCCCGCCCACGGTAGCAGTGAGCATAGGACCAGCACTCCGCTTTTCCGGCAAAGCGCTTCCATAAATGAACCCCTACAAGCGATCTACATAGGCGTAAAGATACCCGGTCCCACCAAATAACGGTCCCACGAAATAAACGACAGCGACTGGCTTGCGGCCGGCGGCCGGCGTGACTACAGTCAGACCGTATGGCCTACGAAGCCAGAGAGGGCCTTTTTTTCCCGCGCGCCGCGGCCTTCACGCCGAGAGGCGCGCACAGGACAGGGCGCGTCTGCGAGGGCGACATTCGTCACCGTGCGTTTCCGTGGACCGAACGGCATTTGCAGTGTGTGTGGTATGACCCGGACTTGCGCCCGCGTAACCTGCAAACCGAAAGCGGCGAACCGGTCGAAGTCGAAGACCCGGGCGTGTGGAATCTGGAGGCAGGACCGGATTTCCTCGGAGCGCGTCTTCGCCTCGGCGGTCGCCGCCTGGCCGGCGATGTGGAGGTGCATATCCACCCGCGCGACTGGGTCCAGCATGGCCATTCCACCGATCCGCGCTATCACCGCGTGCGGACGCATCTGACTTACTTCCCGGGCGCGCTCGCCACAGAACGACTGCCCGCCGGCGCCATACAGATCGCATTGAAGAGCGCGCTGGCGGCCAACCCCTTGTTCAGTTTCGAGGTCCTGGACTTGGCCGCCTACCCGTACGCCGCCCGCGCCACTCCCTCCCCCTGCTCCCTGGTTCTTCGCACGTGGGACGCCGACGCGAAAACCCGAATGCTGGCGGCGGCCGGCGAGGAAAGGTTGCGCCGCAAGGCCGAACGGATGGCGGCGGCCCTACGGGAGAAAGGTCGCGAGCAGGCGCTCTACGAGGAAGTCCTGTGCGCGTTGGGATACAAACACAACAAGCGGGCGTTTCGCAGTCTGGCCGAGCGGGTCCCGGTATCGGTTTTACGTGATACCGCCGGCCCGGATCTGCTGTCCGCCTACGCCGTGCTGATCGGGGTGGCCGGCCTCTTGCCCAGCCAGGCGCCCAGCCGATGGGACCAGGCCACCCGCGCTTATCTTCGCAACTTGTGGGACCGATGGTGGAAGCAGCGTTCGCTATGGGAGTCCAGCCTCATGCCCCCATCAAGCTGGCGCCTGTCCGGCTTGCGGCCGGCCAACCGTCCCGAGCGTCGCTTGATGGCCGCGGCCTTTCTGTTTACGCGGACTTCCGACTTGGCCGAGCGCTGGCTTGATTGGGCCGCGAAATACCCCGGTGATTGCCTGGAGCGCGCGGCCGAAGCGCTTCAGAGGCCCGCCGGCAGCTATTGGGATCATCGGTTGACCTGGGGAGGGCGCAAACAACCGCGCCCCGCCGCCTTGATTGGCGATTCCCTGGCGCGGGCGATCTTGAACAACGTCTTCGTTCCTTATCTCGCCGCCTGCGAAGCGCAGGCCCCCTTCGAGCAAGGATTGCTGAATCACCTTCCCGTGGAGACGGGAAACCAAGTCGTCCGGCAGACGGCGGTTTCGTTGTTCGGCCCGGACTACCCGCCCTCCTTGTTGCGCGACGGATTGCGACAACAGGGTCTTATTCAAATATTTCAGGATTACTGTTTGAATGACCGGTCTCGCTGCACGGACTGTCCCTTCCCGGAATTTCTGGCCCGGCACCGGACTTGAACGGCTTCAGCGATAGGACATGCCGCGCTTCTGCTCCGCGGCCGCGAGCATGGTCTCGGCCACGCGATTGGCATGTTCGACGATGGCTTCCTCGTCCATGCCGACCAATCGGCCTTTTTCCACGACCACCTTGCCGGCGACCACCGTGTATTCCGCGCGCGGGCCGGCGCCGCAGAAAAGGAGGGCGGAGGGTGGGTCCGCCATGGCCCCGGCATATTCCAGCCGGTCGAGCCGGAACAGGGCCAGGTCGGCGGCCTTGCCGACCTCGACGCTCCCGATCTCCGGCTGGCCGAGTATGGCCGCGCCCCCCCGGGTCGCCATCTCCAGGACCTTCTGCGGCGGCATGGCGTCCACCGCGGTGCCCACCCTGTGCACGAGCAGCGCCATCTGCATTTCGCGCACAAAGTTGGAGGAATCGTTGCTCGCGCTGCCGTCCACGGCCAGGCCGACGCGCACCCCGGCCTCGAGCATTTTCGGGATGGGCGCGATGCCGGAGCCCAGCCTCAAGTTCGAGGACGGGCAGTGCGCCACGCCGGTCTTCGTCTCGGCCAAGCGCCGGATCTCGTCGTCGTTGAAATAGATCCCGTGGGCATACCAGACATCCGGACCGACCCAACCGGTCTTCTCCATGTAGTCCAGCGGGCGCAGGCCCAGGGTCTTCAGGCAGAAATCCTCCTCGTCCTTGGTCTCGCACAGGTGGGTGTGAAGAAATACTTTTTTCGTGCGCGCGTAGACCGCAGTTTCCGCTAGCAGTTCGGTGGTCACGGAAAACGGGGAACAGGGGGCCAGGACGATCCGGCACATCGCGAACGGTTTCGGGTCATGATACTTGGCGATCAACCGGTCGCAATCCCGCAGGATTTCCTCCGGGGTCTGCACGACATCATCCGGCGGCAGGCCGCCCTGGGAGCGTCCCCGGCTCATGCTG
>JAHJJH010000342.1 GCA_018823105.1 Verrucomicrobiota bacterium
CATTACCCACAACAGATATTTCCTCGACATGTTCTTCTCCTTTTTCCTCGTGCTGATCCGTCCGTATACACAACCTCGGGTTTCCGCCGGCATAAAACCGGCTCCCTGTTAAATCCGGGAACGCGCCTGCTGCGCCTGCGGCGCGTTCGGATATTCCTGCACCAGTTTCTTGAACATTTCCTTGGCGCGCGGATCACGCAGCTTTTCCAGGGCCTCCGCCGCCTTGAACAGCGCCTCGGGCTGCACGGCCTGTTCCGACCCGAAGAACACCACGGTCCGCAGGTAGTCCATCACCGCGCCCTCGGCCTGATTCTGGGCCATCTTCACGTCGCCCCGCATGACCTGCGCCTTCGCCGCGTCCGTCCGCGAGCCCTTGGCGATGACCTCCGTCAAATC
Source organism: Verrucomicrobiota bacterium (assembly GCA_018823105.1). GTDB lineage: Bacteria > Verrucomicrobiota > Kiritimatiellia > CAIQIC01 > JAGNIJ01 > JAGNIJ01. Next base: position 397 of record JAHJJH010000342.1, read on the forward strand.
GGTGTTCAGGCGATCAAACTGCTTGGCGTCCAGGAGCGCCTGGCGGAAAGGCCACGCCACATCGGGGTTGTCCTTGCTGCCGGGGTTGTTGCGGAAAAGGGTCTCGTATGCCGTGATCGCCGCCGCCGGATCGCCCTTCATCACCTGCACGCGGGCCAGCAGCGAGATGGACTGGACGTCCCAGCCCAGGCCGCGATAGCGGCGGGCCAGGTCGTTGAGCTGCGTGATCGCGTCGTCGTACTTCTTGCCCTGCACCAGTTGGACCACCTTGTCCCACTCGGCCGGCTTGTCGGCCATGGCCGACTTGAACTGGCCCTTGGTGAACGTGATGGGGCCCCGGGTCATCGTGAGCACGACCGAACCGTCGGCGGTCATGCGAATCTCCGTGCCTTCTATCTTCCGGTCGTCCGACAGGATGACATAGGCGGCCTGGGCCGCGACGGAGATCGTCAGCAGCAGGCCGGTCAGCGTCCACGCCGCGCTCTTCGTTCGATAGGTTTTCATGGGGCCCTCTTCCTTTCCATCGTTAAGAAATCACTTGCCGGGCGCATTCGTGACCGCGGGTTTGGACGCCGCCGCGGCCGCCTTCATGCGCGCTTCGCCGCGAAGGCGGCGCGCATCCTCAATCCTCGACCCCTCGGGGAACTCCGCCATGTACTGCTCGCAACAGTCCAGGACGACCTGGTAATCCTCTATCTCCATGCCGAGGTCTATGCCCTCCATCAGGCTCTTTTCGACCAGTTCGGTCAGCTCCGGATTCTTTGCATCCGCCAGCAGCGCCACGCGGAGAAACGAGGCCAGGGCGGCGTTCTTGTCGCCCTGCTGCTTCTGGATCACGGCCAGCTCGAAGGTGGTCCGGTTCCGCAGCACGGTATCGTCCGCGTATTTCATGATGTCGCCCAGCGCGGCGATGGCCTCGGGCAGCTTGTTGAGTTCCTTGCTGGCGCGCGCCTGGATGAACTTGGCCTCGTAGAACGTGCCCGATTTCGGGTAACGCGTCATCAGGTCATCCATGGCCTTCGCCGCCTCGGCAAACTGGCCCTGCTCAAAGGCCGCCCGGCCCAACCCGAACAACGCGCGCTCCAGCAAGCCGCGCTCTTCCGAACGCGAGACCACGTCCTGGAAGGCCTCGATCGCCTGCGGATACTGGCCCGCGTCGAGCATCAACTGGCCCACCCGCGCGAACTCGTCCGGCGTGAACTTGTCCCGGTTGCCGTACATTCTCTCGAAGGCCGACAACGCCTGCTCGTACTGCTTGACCTCCATGGCGCTGCGGATGAGCGAGAAGAGCGCGTTGCGGCCCTCGTCCGTCGTCGGGTACTTGGCGGCCAGGTCATCGAACGTCTTCGCCGCGGCGTCGAACTGGCCGATCTCGAGCTGCATGCGCCCCTTGGCATCCAGGGCCTTGGAGGCCAGCGTGGAATTCGGGAAGGAGGCGATGAACTGGTCGTAGGCGCGGATGCCCTTGAGCCGGTTCTCCTTGATTTCCTCCGGCGCGCCGCCCATGCGGGAGTAGCTGAAGGCGCGCTGGAACACGGCCCGCTCCAGGACGTCCGCGTTCTTCTTCGCGTCGGCCGCGGAGGTGGCGTAGGGATTATTCTTGGGCACCAGCCAGCCGATAAGTTTCTCGTATTCGGCCAGCGCCTCGGGCCACGCGCCGAGCATGCGGTGCGATTCGGCCAAGGCGAATTGCGCCTGGACCTTGTCGGGATTGGGCTGGGCGGTGGGCAGATAGAGGTTGAATCCCTTTACCGCCCCGGCGTAATTGGTGGCCATGAAATAGCCCCAGGCCATGGCGCTCAAGGCCTTGGGATAGGCTTGGTCCTTCGGATAATTCTCGACGATCCGCTCGTAGTACTTCGCCGCCCCGGCCTCGTCGCCGGCGCTCTTGCGCAGGCCGGCCAGGGTGAGCAGGATCGCCGCCGCGCGGTCATGCTTCGGGAAGTAGTTCAGATACGTCTCGTAGAAATACGTGTACATCGGCTCGTCCTTGCGGTCGAAGTAGGTCTTGCCCGCCGCCAGGAGCGCCATGGCCGGGGTGTTCTGCCCGCCGAACCGCTCGCCCAGATATTCCGCCGTGGCCTTGATCATCAGCGCGTCGGTGCTCTGGATGTACGCGTCCAGCATGTTGGCCAGCGCCCGCAGGCTGGACTCGCCCTCGGGATACTGCTTCAGAATCTTCGCATATTCGGCGATCGCCTCCGGGTACTTCTTCTGCCGGTACAGGTTGTCGGCCAGCCGGAACGACGCCTCGCTGACCTGGGCGATGGCCTTCTCGTCCATCGTCCACTTGACGTCTTTGTCATACTTCTTTTTCAGGACGGTCTTGATTTCCTGCGCGCGCAGCCCGGCCTTCGGCCCCCAGTCGCTCGCGCTGTACTGGGCAAACACATTGATGAATTCCGTGATGGCTTTCGCGTAGGCTTGAATCGCTTCGGCCTCCTTGCCCGGCGCGCTCGCCAGGGCCTCGGCGTCTTTCTGATACAATTCGCCGAG
>JAHJJH010000343.1 GCA_018823105.1 Verrucomicrobiota bacterium
AGAGGGAAATGATGGCCCCGTCGCCCGACGGCTGCCGCAGGATCTCGGCCTTCGCCCAGCCCAGGGATCGAAGCAGTCCCATCGCGGTCAGGTCCTTGATGCCGCCGCGGAGCGGAATGGCCACCCGCTGAACCTCGGATTCCTGGATGCCCGTCCGCACCACGATGGCGGCCTCCTCGAATCCGGAACCGGCGAGGAGGACGAGCGGCCGCCCCGGCGCCACGGCCACACGGGTCCAGGGCATGACCGAAAACTGGCACTCATCGGCCGTGAGCTTTTGAGGAACCCACCCGGCCGTCGCCGCGATTTCGATCTCGAGATCGAGACCCTCGTCGAGGAAGTATCCCTCGTCCTGCGCCGCATAGGCGGGCATCTGGCAGACGCCCCTCAACAAGGCCATCCTGATGTTAGCCATGGTTCACCTGTCCACTCGACCCGGCCGCTTCACGCCCGAGAGGATGCCGGATGAGGGCCGGCACCGCAAGCCCGGGGACGGCGCCGCGTGCCACGGTGGCAGATGTGTTGACAGACCCCGGGGCCGGAAACAGAATGCCGCGATGTCGCGTGGTTGGCCGCGCGCCGCCCGAACAGCTCGTCATGAATCAGCCGCAACCCAGGGAACCTCTGTCGCCCGGGCCAGAGACATGCTCGACCCCGGAGGCCTGGCACGAGGCCGGGAAGAAGGCGCTGGCGGAGCGTAAGGCCGGCGAAGCGCTCGCCGCTTTCCAAAAAGCCCTGGCCCTGAATCCCGACGACGTCCCGGCCCTGGTGGGCATGGCGCGGCTTCACTTCCATCCGCAGCGACCCGAGGCGGCCTTGCGGCTCATCGCGCGCGCCCAGGAGGTCGAACCCGGGCACGCGGAGACCCACCGGACGCTGGCCCTGTTCCTCCATCAACTGGGCGATCGGCCGCAGGCCGAGGCCCGCGTGCGCGAGGCGATCCGGCTCGACAACGCGGAGAGCGAGCAGTTCCGCCTCCTGGCTGAAATCGTGTTCCTGCAAGGGCGGGTGCGCGAGGGCGTCGAAGCGCTGGCGGAATCCGTGAAACGCGATCCGTCCAATGCCGCGGCGCACGGCTCTCTGCTGTTTGCGCAGAACTACCTGGAGCCCGCGGACCCGCGCGAAGAGGTCCGGAGAATCTGCGAGTTCGACCGGCACACGGCCCCGCTCGCGCCGGAAAACCCGCCCTACCCCAACGAACCGGCTCCGGACCGGAAGCTGCGCGTCGGCTACGTCTCCCCCGACTTCCGCTGGCATGCGGTCGCGCACTTTGCCCGGCCCGTCCTGGCGGCGCACGATCGCGAGCAGGTCGAGGTCTGGTGCTACGCGGAATACGCCGCAGCCGACCTGAACACGCTGCGGTTCAAGGAGATCGCGGATCACTGGAGGCCGACGAAGGGCGTGTCGGATGAGGACCTGGCCCGCCGCATCCACGAGGACCGCATCGACATCCTCGTGGACCTGGCGGGGCACAGCGCCCATAACCGCCTGCTGGTTTTCGGTCGGCGGCCGGCCCCCGTGCAGGTCTCGTGGCTGGGCTATTGCAACAGCACCGGCGTGCGCGCGATCGGCTACCGTATTACCGATGCCTTCTGCGACCCGCCGGGGCCGGCCGACGAACTCAGCCGCGAGAAGCTCGTCCGCCTGCCCTGCGGCTTTCACTGCTACCAGCCGCCCGAGGAGGACCCGCCCGTCCGGCCGGCCCCTTGCCTTCGCAACGGTTGTGTGACCTTCGGCAGCTTCAACAACTTCCGCAAGCACACGCCGGCGGTCGTCTCCCTGTGGGCCCGGGTCCTCCACGCGGTGCCGGGCTCGCGGCTGCTGATGAAGACGGGCGATTACGTCCACGTCGGTATCCGGCGTTTCTTCCTCGAGGCGTTTGCCAGCCACGGCATCGGGCCGGACCGGGTGCGGCTTGCGACCGCGACGCTCGCGACCTCCCGCCACCAGGACCTCTTCGGCCAGGTGGATATCTGCCTCGACCCGTTTCCCTACAACGGCACGACGACGACTTGCGACGCCCTCTGGATGGGCGTGCCGGTCGTCACCCTCGAAGGCCGCCTGCACCGCGCCCGCGTCGGCGGCGACCTGCTGACACGCGTGGGACATCCCGAATGGATCGGGGCCACGCCGGAAGACTACGTTCGAATTGCCCGGGACCTGGCGTCCGACGCGCCGGCACTCAATGCGATACGGCCGCGGCTCCGGGAAGACATGCGCCGTTCTGCCCTGTGCGACGGGCGCCGCATCGCGGAGGCCCTGGAGGACGCCTACCGCGGCATGTGGCACGAGTGGATCAACAAACAAATCTTAAAAAAAGGCGATTGACCTCCTCCCCGGCGGGGGCGTAACTTCTTTTTTAAGAAGCCCGGCACATGGCACCGAAACAGACTGATCTCGACCGTCTGGCGCGACGGCTTACCCGCTACGGCATCGGCCTGGGCGCGGTGGCGGCGGCCGGCGTCTCCCTGCCCCAGAAGGCCGGCGCGGAGATTGTCTACCGAGGCTTCGCCGGCGTGACGGTCACGAGCAACTACAACGTCCTCAATCTGCGGTTCGAGGGGCAAACCGACCTCGTCGCGGCGACCTCGGGGACCTTTGCTGTCGGATTCAATTTCGAACTCTATTGC
>JAHJJH010000030.1 GCA_018823105.1 Verrucomicrobiota bacterium
CCGCCGCCCTCGCGGCCGGCTGGCCGGCCGAGACGATCTTCCTGGCCGCGGCGCTCCTGCCGGCCGCCACCCCCTTGTTCTTCCGCCGCCGTGCGGCGCTCGTTCTGGTCCTGTTCCTGCTGGCGGCGCTGGGGCTGCGGCTCGACCGGGCCTGGCAGCGGCACCGGGACCATGCCGCCTGGACGCGCATGCTCCCCGCGGAGTCGTTCCGCGGACGGTTCGTGACGCCGCAGGCGGCGTACCTGTACGGAGAATTCCAGGGCCAGTTCGTCGTCCGATCGTGGGAGTCCGTGGTCGAGAGCATCCCGGACGACGATCATGCGGGCGAGGTCGCGGCCCTCGCCCTCGCCCAGGCGCCGACGGCGCGCCGTATCCTGGTCATCGGCGGCGGATACTCCCTCTGCGAGCGATTTCTGGGGCTGCCGCAGGTCGAATCGGTGACGTGGCTGCATCCGGATCCGGACTATCCGGTTCGATTGCTGACCGTGTTGCCGGAAGCGAGGCGGATCAACGAGGCTCGATTGCGCGTTCCACGGCTGGATCCGCGCCGGTACCTGCGCGAGCCGGGCACGGCGTACGACTTGATCATCCTGAACCTGCCCGATGCCACCACGCTTTCCCTGAACCGCTATTTCACGGCCGGGTTCTACAGCCTGTTGCGCGAACGACTGGACCCTGTCCGGGGCGTGGTGGCGGTCCGTTTTTCCGGAGGTGAAAACTATCTCGGCGGCGAATTGGTCAACCTGGGCGCCTCGCTGTTCGTCACGCTGGAATCGGTTTTCCCAAACTACGCGCTGCAGCCCGGCGGTGAGAGCTGGTTGTTCGCTTCGGTGGAAGCTCCGCTGACCGATTCCCCGGACGAGGCGCGCGCCCGCTTCGCGGCCATTCCCGGCGCGGCGGACGTTTGTCTGCCCGATCGCCTGCTTTCCGCCTTCCCCCCCGACCGCGTGGAGTTCCAACTCTCCGCCTACCGCCAGGCGGCCGCCCATGCGCCGGAGGGCTGGCTGCTGAATACGGCCGCCCATCCCAAGGCCTTGCTGTACGCCCTGTTGCTGGTCGGCCTGCAGGGCGGCGTGGCGCGGGAGGTCGCCGCCGTCGTGCGCCAGTTGTCGCTCATGGGGCCGTTCCTTCCTTTCCTGCCTCTGATTCTGTACGGTCTGCTGCGCTTCTTTTATCTGCGACGGGGCTCTCCGCTCGCTCACACTCGCGGCTATTCTTCTCCAGCCCCGGGCGCAAATGTAGCCGCGAGCGTGAGCGAGCGGCGCTCCCCGTTCGATGCCGGCTTTCTCGTCTTCTCCGCCGGCCTGGCGGGCATGTCGTTCAGCCTCGTGCTGATGTTCCTGTACCAGTCCGCGTTCGGTTCCATCTACCTGCAAATCGGGTTGCTTTCTTCGCTGTTCATGCTCGGGCTTTTCACGGGCGGCCTGGCGGTGGAGCGACTGCTCACGCGGCTCGGTCGCGAGCCGGGCTGGTTGTTGGTGGTGGCGATCGCACTGCACGTGGGATTGATGGCCGCCGCGTTCGCCGCGGTTGACCGGATAGACCGGCCGGCATTCGTCGCGCTGTTTTTTCTCGCCGGCTTCCTGGGGGGAGTGTACGTCCCCGTGGCCGTGTTCCGACTGAAGCGGGCCGGCTTGGACGATCCGGCCGCCGGCGGCGCGGTGGAATGGCTGGACACCCTCGGCGGCGCGGCGGGCGGACTGCTGGCCGGCCTGTGGCTGCTTCCCCTGCTGGGCCTGGCGGCGAGCCTGATCTTTCCGGCGCTGGCCCTCGTCGTCAACCTGCCGCCTCAATTCCTCGGGGCGTGTGCGGCCGGGACGGGCGATGCCGTGGACCGCTTGGCGCGCCGGGCGGGGTACGTGTTGTTCGGCCTGTCCGTTTTCCTCCTCTTCGCCTCGCGCGCCGCGGATCGAGCAAGGCCGTCCGAGTCCGGCGAACTACTGCGCACCGCCGCAGAGCAACTGGCGCCGGGCCTGGCTTTCAAGGTGGAGCACGCCACACGGTCGGACGGGCCGGTGGTCACCTACCTGGTCCTGGAGGATGGGAGCTGCCTGTTCACCACCGATCAACTCGCGCCGGACATCTGCGGGTATGGGGGACCGATCACCCTGGCCGTATTGATCGGGCGCGAAGGCGACCTGTGCAAGGCCCGAATTCTGCGGGCCAATGAATCGCCGCAATATCAGAGACAAGCCGAGGCCTGGCTGGACACTCTGCAAGGCTGCAATCTTTTCGATATGGCCTCGATGTCCGGCGTGGACGGCGCCAGCGGCGCGACCTTTACCTCCCGCGCCATCGTGGAAACCTTGCGCGCCTCCGGGTGCCTGTTCTCGCAGGAGGTGCTCCGGCGCGCGCCGACGGGGGAACCGTTGCCCACCCGCGCCTTTCCGTTTGAAAAAGAAGCGGCGTATTTCCTCCTGCTCGCGGGGGTCGCGCTGGTCCTGCGCCGGCGGCCGTCAGCTTGGATCCGGCGCGTATTTCTGCTCGCCGTCGTCCTGTTCCTGGGCTGGCGCTGGAACATGCAATACTCGGCGGCCCACGTGCTGGGGGTGGTGGCCGGCGCCTGGCCCGCCGCCGGGCTAACCGTGGCGTTTGTACTGATCGCCGGCGTGCCGGTGTTGGCGGCGCTCTTCGGGAATTTCTACTGCGGCCACCTGTGCCCGTTCGGCGCGCTGCAGGAACTGATCGGCGAGCTGCGCCCGCGATCATGGGCCGCCGACCCCGACAAATCCGCGTGGCGCTTCGCCCGCTGGGTGAAGTACGGGCTGCTCTTCGCATTGCTGATAGGCTACGCCCTGACACGAGATGCCGGGTTGGCGGATATGGACCCGCTGAACACCGTCTTCAGTCCGCTGCGCAGTCCGTTGGTCGTGACGCTCGGTATCACGGTGCTGGTGTTGTCCGTGGTGTATCGCCGGTTCTGGTGCCGGAACTTCTGCCCGGCCAGCGCGTTCCTGGCGCTGATCAACGGGCTCAAGCTGACGGTCCGATGGCTGCCGGGCATCAAGCCGGGACGGTGCGACTACGGGGTGCGCCACGCGCGGGAACTGGATTGCCTCCTCTGCGACCGGTGCCGGACGAACGTCCTGCCCCGCCCGGCTCTATTACCGGCGGTTCGGGCGGCGGTCTTTTATGCCGTGCTGGCCGGGTGCGTGGTTTTCTTTGCCCCTCGCCTCCGGACAGAGGCGCCCGTCACCTCCGCTCCAGGCGCCGCTCGCGCGGCGCCCGTGCAGACGCCTCGCGCGCGGCAGGTGGACATGCGCCGGCTGCAGGATCTCCTCGATCGCGGCCTCCTTTCCACGAACGAGGCGCTCTACTACCGGCGCCTGCGCGATGATTCCAGCCGGGAATATTAAGCCTCTCATAATAGTCTGTCCCGACTCCTGTAGGGCCTTCGCTTGCGAAGGCCTCCCGCACGGCGCGCCGCAAGCGGCGGCCCTAAGGACGTCATTATTATTTAGTACAAGTCAGTCCATAATTGAATAGACATTGTTACTGGTAGGGCGGTTTCGCCGAAACCGCCG
>JAHJJH010000344.1 GCA_018823105.1 Verrucomicrobiota bacterium
CGCCCTTCCCGGTCGCCCGCGTACCAGTTCTGCACCGTGGCGTACTTGATCTGCGCGTCGTCGAGCGCGATCAGTTCCACCACGGCCGCGTGGAGCTGGTTCTCGTCGCGCAGGGGCGCCGTGCAGCCCTCGAGGTAGGAGACGTAGCTCCCCTCGTCGGCGATGATGAGCGTCCGCTCGAACTGGCCGGTGTCCCGGGCATTGATGCGGAAGTAGGTCGAGAGCTCGATCGGGCAGCGCACGCCTTTCGGGATGTAGCAGAACGAGCCGTCCGTGAAGACCGCCGAGTTGAGCGAGGCGAAGAAATTGTCCGTGGTGGGCACCACGGTCCCCAGGTACTGCCGGACCAGGTCGGGATGTTCGCGGATGGCTTCGGAGATGGAACAGAAAATGATGCCCTTCTCCGCCAGGATTTCCTTGTGGGTCGTGGCGACGGACACGCTGTCGAACACGGCGTCCACGGCCACGCCCTCCAGCCGTTTCCGTTCGTCGAGCGGGATGCCGAGCCGCTCGAACGTCTTGCGCAGTTCCTCGTCCACCTCGCCGGCCGGCCCGCGGCGGGGCGCGGAGTAATAGCAGATGTCCTGGTAGTCGATCGGGGCATAGGTCAGATAGGCCCAGCGCGGTTCCTGCCGCGTGAGCCACCAGCGGTACGCCTTCAAGCGCCACTCGAGCATCCATTCCGGCTCGCCCTTCTTCCGCGAGATGAAGCGGATGATATCCTCGTTCAGCCCTTTCGGCGCGGCATCGGCCTCGATGTCGGTGTAAAAGCCGTACTTGTATTCGTCCTTCAAGACGTCCGGCGTATCCGGGGTGGTCATACGGCCAGAACCTCCTGCCCGAATTCCTGGCGCACCCAGTCATAGCCCTTTTCCTCCAGGCGCTTGACCAGTTCCGGGCCGCCCGAGTGGACGATGCGCCCGTCCATCAGGATGTGCAGGTGGTCGGGCTTGATGTAGCGGAGCATCCGCTCGTAGTGCGTGATCAGAAGCAGCCCGAAGTTTGGGCCCAGCAGCCGGTTGACGCCCTTGGACACGATTTTCAGCGCGTCAATGTCCAGGCCGGAATCGGTCTCGTCCATAACCGCCAGCGCGGGTTTCAGCATCAGCATCTGCAGAATCTCCATGCGCTTCTTCTCGCCGCCGGAAAAACCGTCGTTCAGGAACCGATTGACAAACGTCGGGTCGATCTCCAGAAATTCCATGTCTTCGCGCAGCGACTTGAGAAAGGCCGAGGGCGACATCTTGTCGGCCCCGCGCAGAGCATCCGCCGCGGTCTTGAGGAACTTGGCCACCGTCACGCCGGGGATGGCTGCCGGGTACTGGAAGGCCAGGAAGATCCCGAGTCGCGCCCGCTCCTCAATGGCGAGGTCGAGAATGTTCTGCCCCTTAAAACAGATCTGGCCGCCGGTGACCTCGTAGCCGGGATGGCCCATGATAACGCTCGCCAGCGTGCTTTTTCCCGAGCCGTTCGGGCCCATCAGGGCGTGCGTTTCGCCCCGGTTCACCTGGAGGTTCACACCCTTGAGGATCGGCTTGCCCTCGACGCTGGCGCAAAGATCCTTGATCTCAAAATCGTGGCCGCATTCGCTCATTGCCGGTCTCCCTTCGCATTCCCAACTGGTAGGGCGGCTTGGCCCAAGCCGCCGCGGCGCGCCGGGCCGGCGCGCCCTACCTTTTTCTTCTACACGTCAAAACCCAGCTCCAATCGGGCCGCCTCGCTCATTTTATCGGGCCCCCACGGGGGATCCCATACGATCGCCACCTCGACGCCCTTCACCCCGCGGGTCATCATCAGCATGGCCTTCACCTCGGCCACCAACTCCGGTCCGTAGGGGCAGCCCGGCGAGGTCAGCGTCATGTTGACCTTGACCCGCCCGTCGGGCTGGAGTTCCACGCCGTACACCAGGCCCAGTTCGACGATGTTCATTTGCAGTTCCGGATCGTAGACGTGACGGAGCACGTCGATCACGTCCGGCTCCCGCAGCCCCTCTTCCGATCCCGCTGGAACCTGGTCGTTCATGGATCCTTCTCACTGGGTCGGCGCGGCGGGTTCCGCGACCTGATCGCGGCGGAACGACGCCAGCGACAGCCCATACATGTAATCCTGCAACTCGCGCTGTACCCGCACTACCGGCCGACGGATGCTGCACGTCGGATACTGGCCGCACCGTGACGGGTCGTCCTGGCAGGCGGCAATATGCACCGGCCCGTCCACGGCCTCGATGACCTCGCCAAGCGTGATCCGGTCCGCCGAACGCGCCAACCGGTAGCCGCCGTGCGCGCCCTGTACCGACTCGATCAATCCGCCGCGGGCCAGCGCCTGCAACACTTTCCCCAGCAATTCCAGCGGCGCCCCGCACGAGGCCGCGACTTCGCGGGCCGTCGCCAGGTCCGCCGCCCGTCGCCCGTCCATGTGCAACAGGGCCATCAGCGCATATTCGACTTTCTTGCTCAACTTCAACATGGCTTAATTCCG
>JAHJJH010000345.1 GCA_018823105.1 Verrucomicrobiota bacterium
AGAGCGTATAAGTATAAGGGAGCTTAACTGCGAGACTTACAAGTCGAGCAGGTGCGAAAGCAGGCTTAAGTGATCCGGTGGTTGCAAGTGGTAGCGCCATCGCTCAACGGACAAAAGGTACTCCGGGGATAACAGGCTGATCGCCGCCAAGAGTCCATATCGACGCGGCGGTTTGGCACCTCGATGTCGGCTCATCGCATCCTGGGGCTGTAGAAGGTCCCAAGGGTTTGGCTGTTCGCCAATTAAAGCGGTACGCGAGCTGGGTTCAGAACGTCGTGAGACAGTTCGGTCCTTATCCACTGTGGGCGCATGACATTTGAGGAGAACATTCCTTAGTACGAGAGGATCGGGAATGACGCACCGCTGGTGTTCCAGTTGTCCCGCCAGGGGCATCGCTGGGTAGCTATGTGCGGAATGGATAAGCGCTGAAAGCATCTAAGCGCCAAGCCGTCTCCAAGATTAGATGTCAATTCTCGGGTGCGCAAGCATCCGGGGTGTAGGCCGGTCGAAGACTACGACCTCGATAGGCTGGGTGTGTAAGCTCCGCGAGGAGTTGAGCTAACCAGTACTAATCGGCCTAAGGGCTTGACCTTTTTTTACGTACTTCAGGACGGTATCCTTTACGGGGTGCCTCCGCCCTCTCTCTATGCATTCTTTTTCGTTCCTGGTTCGTAGTTCCTGGTTCTTGATTAACCAAGAACCAGGAACGAAGAACCAAGAACACTTAATTTTCCCGGCGACCATGGCGAGGAGGAAACACCCGTTCCCATTCCGAACACGATCGTTAAGCTCCTCAGCGGCGATGGTACTGTGGTAATCGGCCATGGGAGAGTAGCACGTCGCCGGGTTTATTTTAACGGGGCTGTTCGGCGAACGCCGGACAGCCCTTTTTTGTACCCTTTTGCGCCTTGTCCCCGAAGGAAAGGCTGTGCTAGCGTGTGACGCTTTCCGCGAAATGAAGGGGCGGTTTCGCGGGAGCTTGTGGAGTCCGTTCGCCCGGAACCCTAACAGTCAGTACAATGGAAAAAATCAAAGTTCAGAAACAGAAGATGGACGTTGACCTTCAGAAACTTGAAGGCGACGAGCAGGCCGCCGCCGCCAAGATGTATGCGGATACCCTGAAGGAATTCAACGAGGGATCCATTGTCAGCGGACGGGTCCTGGAAGTCCGTCCCGCGGAAGTCCTCGTGGATATCGGTTATAAGTCCGAGGGTTGCATCCCCCTTTATGAATTCGGCACGGCCGAAGACGTCAAGGTCGGCGACCAGGTGGACGTCCTTCTCGAGAAACTCGAGGACGACGACGGCATGGTCGTGTTGAGCAAGAAACGCGCGGAGCAGCAGCGAAGCTGGAACCGCGTCGTGGACACCTGCGAGGAAGGGTCCATCCTCGAAGGTACCGTCAAGGGCCGCGTCAAGGGCGGCTTGATCGTGGATATCGGCGTGGACGCGTTCCTGCCCGGCTCCCAGGTGGATATCCTGCCCGTGCGCAACCCGGACGAGCTCATCGGCAAGAAGCTGGAATTCAAGATTCTCAAGATCAACAAGGAGCGTCGCAACGTCGTCCTTTCCCGGCGCGAGCTGCTCGAGGAGCGGCGGCGGGATCAGAAGAAGAAGCTGCTCACCGAAATCCAGGTCGGCCAGGTGCGCACCGGGATCGTCAAGAACATCACTGATTTCGGCGCGTTCATTGACCTCAACGGCATGGACGGGCTGCTGCATATCACGGATATGAGCTGGGGCCGCCTGAATCATCCTTCCGAGATGGTGGCCGTCGGCCAGGAACTGGAAGTGACCGTCCTCGACGTCAACATGGAGAAAGAACGTATTTCCCTGGGCCTGAAGCAGCGGCTGCCCAATCCGTGGGATGATATTGAGGCCAAGTATCCCATTGGAACCCGTGTGCGCGGCAAGGTGGTCAAGCTGGTGCCGTACGGCGCCTTCATCCAGGTGGAAGAAGGGGTCGAGGGCCTCGTGCATGTATCGGAGATGTCTTGGACCAAGCGCGTGGTGCGCGCGTCCGACGTGCTCAACGTGGACGACATGGTCGAGGCCGTCGTGTTGAACATCAACAAGGACGAGCAGAAGATCTCGCTCGGCATCCGCCAGACCGAGGCCAATCCGTGGGACCTGGTGCAGCAGCACTACGCCATCGGCGCCCGCGTCAAGGGCAAGGTCCGCAACTTCACCAACTACGGCGCCTTCGTCGAGCTGGAGGAGGGCGTGGATGGCATGATCCACGTGTCCGACATGTCCTGGACCCGCAAGATCAATCACCCCTCGGAAGTCCTGCAGAAGGGCGACGAGGTCGAGGCCGTGGTGCTCGAAGTGGATGCCGTGAACCAGCGGATCAGCCTGGGCCTCAAGCAGGCGCAGGAAGATCCGTGGACCGGGATATCTTCCCGCTACCAGGTGGGCCAGAAGGTCAAGGGCAAGGTCACCAAGTTGGCCTCCTTCGGCGCCTTCGTGGAAATCGAGGAGAATGTCGAGGGCCTGGTCCATATCAGCCAGGTCAGCGATCAGCACATACAGAAGGTGCGCGACGTGCTGCAGCCCGGGCAGGAAGTCGAGGCCCGCGTGATCAAGGTGGATCCGGTGGAACGCCGGATTGGCTTGAGCATCAAGGCGGCCCAGCTTTCCGACGAGGATTTCAAGGTGGACGACTCGATGCTGGAAGGCCTGCGACCGGGCGAGGATCTTGTGGATCTCGCCGGGGCGTTCGACGCCGCCCTGGGCGTCGCCGGCCAGACGGCGGAAGAATGGCATCCCGGCGAGAAGAAGGAAGAGACACCCGAAGCCGGGGGCTGAACTCGTTGTTATAACCCGCGCAGGAAACGCCGGCGGTGATTTCACCGCCGGCGTTTTGCCGGACGCGAAGCGTCAGGCCAGTGCCCGCGCCCTGCCGGCGAGTCTGTCATGGGGCGGGGCGGCGCTACTCTCTCAAAGCGCCGTCTGCCGTCGCCCGGCCCTTGAGCGTCACGGCCGCGTGACGCGCAGGCGGTACAGGCGGCGTGCGACTTTGTTGGTGTCGACGACGCTCATCGTGCCGTTGGTGCCGGGCAAATCGGACTCAACATTCACCCACTGGTCGGTGCTGCCCAACTCGTAGAGGCCCTCGACGGCATAGAGGCGGCCCGACACGGAATGGAAGGTCAAGCCCTGGCCGTTTTCGCTCACGAAGGATTCGATGCGGAACACCGAGCCGGAGTCGAGCGGATCGGTGAACGCAACGAACTCGGCGAAGTTGTTCATGCCGTCGCTGTCCGGGTCGTCCTCCGCCCGCGAGCCGTCGGCCTGCTGGCCCATGTCGTGATCGAAATACGCCCGCACCCACCAGTCAGGGATGCCGTCCCCGTCGCTGTCCAAGTCCGCCAGCCTTCGCACCTGGATCCCGGAGGCGCGGGCGTTGTCGACCAGCGGGAAGAACTGGAATTCGACCTGGGCATCGGTCACGAGCGAGGTAAACGTGAGCGTCAACGGGGTGTCCGCCCCGCCGGCCGTGGCCAGAATGTCGAAATTCGTCAGGACCTTGACGCCTTCGAGGTAGGCATCGAACAGGCGCTGATTGGGTCCGCTGACCCAGGTCTCGGCCTCGAGCAGCGTCACCTCGTAAAGGCCCGGCGGGCAGTCGAACAGGTAACGGAAGCTCGAGGCCGGCGTGCTGTAGCGCTCGCGCTGGTACAGCGACTGGGCCTGCGCGCAGACGCCGGAGATCGTGTGGGCGAGGTGGCCGGAGGCGCCGCCGGAATACCCGTAGGAGCCCACGGCGTAGGGTCGGTCCGCCACCCAGACATCGCCACTGCAATTGGTGACCGCGCTGGGGTTGCCGGGGCTGATCCGGCGCACATAGTCGGTCGGAATGTTGAACAGCCTCACGGTCGCGGTCGCGGTGGTCGACACGTTGCCCTGCGGGTCGTAGGCCCGCGCGTAAAGGGTGTGTGAGCCGTTGAGGAACAGCGAGGAATCGAGCGAGGTTGACCAGTTGGTCGTGCCGGTGGCGATGGCCCAGTCGTTTTCGTCCAGCCGCCACTCGACGCGGTTGACGGCCACGTTATCGGCAGCGGTCCCGGAGAGGACAAGCGCTCCGGAAATCGTGCTTCCCTGGACGGGTTGCGCCATGACAAGGGTCGGGGCCATCACGTCCGTGACGGTTGAAGTGGAGGTGACGAAATAGGTCTCGAAGGCGGCGTGCAACGCGTTGCCCGAGATTGTATCCGTGGCGTTGGTCTCCAGGCGCACTACGTTGGTCGAGGAGGCCGCGAACCCCGGAGGGTCCGGGACGAACGTCATTTCCGTACGCGAGGCCGACCAGGAAATTGAACCGGAACGTGCCGGTTGGATCGAGAAAGCCGCCTCGACCGCGGACGTATTCATCGGCTGGCTGAAGTTCAGCACGATGGAGCTCAGCGGCGCCGCGTTCACGGCCCCGTGCGCGGGCTCCTGGCGAGTCACGACGGGATCGAGAGGTTGCCAGAGAGCGGACGAGATGAACATCTTCGCCGAGGCGCCGGGCACGGTGATCGACGGGAATCCATCGGTTCCGCTGGTGACCGTCACGGTCTCGTTCGTGTTGAGTAGATTGACCAAGGGCGTCCCGGCCCCGTAGGTGGTGGGCCGGGCCGGCAAGGTCTGGCTGCCGCTCGCCGTATTCAGCACGACAATAACCTCTTCCGCGCCCAGGCGGCGCGCATAGGTGTAGAGTCCCGGCCCCGAAGCGTTGTTCCAGAGGCTCACGTGCGAGCCGCTTCGCAGCGAGGGATAGAGGCGCCTGAAGTTGTTGAGCCGGGCGACGTGCTGAAAAAGGCCATGCGTAAAATCGAAGTTGTCGCCGCGTGAAGGCCCCTGTTCGAACAGCCCGGCAAACATGTCCTCGCGGTTGTTGGGGTCCGTTCCCCCGTTGAAGGCCTGTTCGGTCCCGTAGTAAAGGCAGGGGATGCCGCGCGAGGTGTAGAGGAAGTCCAAGCCGAGCACGAGGCGATTGGTGTTGTTGTTGGCATTGCCGGAGTTGAGGAAGCGTGT
Organism: Verrucomicrobiota bacterium; assembly: GCA_018823105.1. Classification (GTDB taxonomy): domain Bacteria; phylum Verrucomicrobiota; class Kiritimatiellia; order CAIQIC01; family JAGNIJ01; genus JAGNIJ01. Next base: position 5,019 of record JAHJJH010000345.1, read on the forward strand.
CACATCGTGATTGTCGAGGAAGGTAACCAATCGATCGCGGGCGGCGGCGTCAAAATAGGTGTTCACGGCGGAGTTGTGGGTCTCGAGCTGGGTCGTGTTGCCGCTGGCCTTCGCAAACACGTCGTTGGCCTTGAAGTAGAGCGGGAAGTCGAGAGTCGAATCATTGCAGAACGCCCCCCCGGCCTTCGTGCCGGTGTAATACCCGCACTTGCTCTCCGAGCCGTCGTAAACCTCGCCGAACTGGAAGAAATTGGACTTGCCGATGGAGGCGGCGTAGGTGCGGATCGCGGGATTGAAGTACTGCCAGAACCCGATCTCGGCGTGCTTGACCGTATCAATGCGAAATCCGTCGAGGTCGGCGGTTTCAATCCAGTACCGGTAGATGTTGAACAGGTTGGTCCGCACGTACGAAGTCTCGGTCTTGAGATCGTCGAGACCGCTGACCTCGCCGTAGATCTGCTCGGGGTCGGACCAGTTGCCGATGTGGCCGTTGTTGTGGAAATAGGAGAGGGAGTCGAACGGCAGCGGATAGGGGGTTCCGGTAGTCCAGCGAAGATCGTAGCCAGAAGGAGGGGCGCGGTACGCGGACCAGCCAGCGTCGCCACTGTCGATTCGAGTGCCCTGGTGATTGCAGACCACGTCCAGGATCACGTGGATGCCGCGTGCGTGGGCGGCCGCGACCATGCTGGTCAGGTCGGCCATGGTGCCCCATTGCGGGGCCAGCTGGAAGAAGTCGTGGGCACCGTACCCGTGATACGAGGAACCGCTCGTGTTCAGGACGATGGGGGAAATCCAGATGGCGTTGGCGCCCAGGGCTTGGATGTAGTCCAACTTCTCCTCGATGCCCCTGAAATCGCCCCCGTGAATTCTGCGGCTGTTCACCGGATCATAGGGATCCACCGGATTCGCGTTGTTGTTGCCCGGATCCCCGTCAGCAAAACGATCGGTGAATATCTGGTAGACATTCAGGTCGCGCCAGTCGTCCGGACTCGGATAGAAGCCCTGCGCACTGCCCGCCAGTGCGGTCACGACCACCCACAGGAATGAGGCCCTCCTGGCGTTGCCCTTCATGTGCTTCCGCCATGATCTCACTACCGAACAGGCCACCCGTGGAAGCAGTATACCCGTTGTGCCCGCCGTTGGAAAGTCGAAACGCTTTACTTCTCTGTTTTCCTCTGAATACCCCAAGGCTATGTCATTCTTGCGCGGCGTGAGTCAATCCACCGTGGCGCGGTGCTTCGGCGCGTGGACAACTTGACGCGACCACGTGGCGCGATGGATGACCTTTTGAAGCTCCGGTTCCACGCACACGACGAACCGGCAAGCGGAGCGTGCAGTGCCCGCTACGAATCCATATTCCGTTGGGGCTTCAATTCCTTGTTGAGAACGGTCAATTCCATTCCAGCAAGAGAACCTCTCTAGACAGCATCATCGTCGTTTTCTGTCATCTACCGTATGGTTATCATGATCGAATGTTCTCAGCTATTGCCTCGGGCGGGAAATGCTACTGGCCGAAGGTGCTCCGGAAGGCGTCGGTACTGCCAATCACGTTCCGTGGCGGTGGCAGCGTCGGCGGCGGTGGGATCGGTGGCGTAGGCGACGGCCTTAACAGCGTAGGCGGCGGCGTGGCGGGCGTGACCGGCTATATGGGCGGTTGCGGCGGCGTGACCGGTAGCACGGGCGGCAGCGCGGGCCGCACCATTATCAGCGTCGCGAGCGGCGGCGTGGGCGGCAACTGCGGCAGCGCGCGCCTCGCCGCACTTTATCTCACCCCGCGCCCAGGCGCGCCCTGCTTCAAGGGCTTTGCGAGGTCGGTCGTCTTTCGGGTACTTCTTCTCGAAGTACGGGAGCACGTGCTCGGCGCAGTCGGCGGCCCAGAGCACCAATGACTTGTGGTCCTGCTCGTCGAGCCGCTTGGCATGTCTAACCTTCATCAGGCCCCCTTCTGCCCCACGTTACGGGTGAGTTTCGTTTTTGCCGCCCCGGCAAAAACGTTAACTCCAGCCGCTGGTTCGCCCAGTTATTCGTAGTGCGTCCACATACGGATAACTTTAACCACCTTGATGTCGTGAAGAACTTGGCAGACAAGTCGGTGTTGGATGTTGATACGCCGTGAGCAAGCGCCGGCTAGATCGCCGATGAGTCTCTCGTAGGGTGGGGGCGTTTGGTAGGGGTTGGTCTTGAGGATCTTGAGCAATCGTTCCGCTTGGGGTCTGAGGCCGGAGCGCGCGAGTTTCTTGGCGTCTCGCCGAGCCTGGGAAGTAAAGACCAGTGGCCAGCTCACCAACCAGGCTCCTTGTGGCACTTCTTCACGGGTGTCTTGAGGCCGCGGTGGATAGACGCCTTCATTCCGGGAATGGAGGTCAAATACAGCGTCTCCTGGATAGCCCGCCAATCGTCTTCCGAAATCAGCACGGCCGCGTGTCTCTTGCCCGCGATCTGAACAGGCTCATGTGATTGGGAAACGTCGTCCACGAGGTTGTAGAGCTTCTTCCGGGCTTGAGTGGCTGTAATCGTTGTCATATCAAGTTCTCCATGTCGTACGTAATAACGTACGCCATCTCGCCTTGCTTGTCAATCATCTCTTATGGCGAACGGTACAGCTCACAAGCCGCGAGTTTGCGAGTGGACTTTGTGCAGCTGTTTGTTATGCCGCCGTTCTGTCACGGTAGCAACCCCTCGGTTCTCAACTGCTTCAGGAGCGCTATGGTCGAGGCACTGCGATCCATGGTGTAAATGTGCAGCCCTGGCACACCGGCTTCCAATAGACTCCGGCACTGGCGTGTCGCGAATTCGATCCCGAACGCAAGAAGCGTGTCCTTGTCTCCTTCGGGCAAACCTGCTATTCCCTGGCGGACTTCATCTGTGATCGTCACGCCGCACAGGTCGGCGAGCATGCTCATCATCTTGCTGCTGTAGATCGGCATCACTCCCGGCACAATGGGGACCTGTATGCGTGCTGTTCGACATCGTTCAACGAAGTCGAAGAAGTAAGCATTGTCATAGAAGTAGTTGGTGATGATGTACTCAGCCCCTTGCTCCACTTTGAGTTTCAGGTATTCCAGGTCCTTTTCTTTGCTCGCCGCTTCTATATGGCCCTCAGGATAGGCAGCCACGCCAATACAGAAATCGTTCCTTTGCCGAATGAAGGTCACAAGGTCGGAGGCGTGTGGCAAGCTGTTGGGATGCGGTTTGAAGTCCTCTTCCTTGGGCGGATCGCCGCGCACCGCCAGTATGTTTTCCGCGCCCATGTCTCGATAGCTGTCCAGAACAGCCGTGATATCGTCTGGCCCGAGTCCGTAGCAGGCGAAGTAGGCAATGACCTCCATCTGTTTCTCGTTCTTGAGCACCTCCACCAATTGGCGTGAACCTTCCCGCGTTGATCCGCCGGCGCCGAAAGTGACCGAGACGAAATCGGGCTTGAGTTCCGACAATTCGTCGATGGCCTTTTTCAGGCTCACGGCCCCCTTCTCGGACCGGGCTGGGAACAATTCAAACGACACGGTTGGCTTCTTGCCCGGGCTCCACAAGTCTGTAATCCGCATTCATACCTCCTGCTATGATTTTCTCTTCTCATGTACTCGAGTGCGGCATAACGTCGGCGTTGAGACGACGTTTTTCGCGCCCCGCGGAAAACGTTAGTCTCAAACGCCTTGTTAGCCCAATATCTTTCATTTCTTCTTTTGAACAATGAACTCCACCGCAGGAGATTCCAAGAAGCCCTCCCAGAAGTTCCAAGCGGTCCAATCCATACCCGTGTTCTTGTTTAGTGCGCCATGACCATTAAATTGAGCAGTGGCCTTGTAGTGTCCGTTCGAGAGCTTGATTCGGAACTCATTGGTGGGTGGAGAACAGAACTCAGAGAGATGCAGCTTTAATAAATGCATGGATCTTGCGCCCAAGCCAACAGCATAGTCATCCATGCGCCCGGAAATAGTCGCCGGCCCTAAAAGATGAAGTTTGCGCGATTGGCCATCTTGGTCGATTAGTAATAAGGAGACCTCTGTGGGGAAATGGTTTCGCCCGTTTGCCAGGGTGACGCCAAGATTTATAAACATATCTTTCTCGCCGGCATTTCTGAAAGCGACATAAAACTCAATGTCGTCGCCTTCAACCCATGCCGATTGGACAGTAATCAAGGCAATTTGAAGGTCATTTGTTGGCTTACACCATACCTCTGGCGACTCATCTAGAAATACGGCCAGGGAGCTTCCCGTTACGATCAGAAATATAAATATGACTTTGTTTATTACCTTCTTATTCATAGAGCTAACAAGATATTGGTTTCTTTTGTGACTATTTGCGGGCAGGGGTTGAGTGTCAAGGAAAAGCGGCGTCAGGCGGCGTCAGGCTTGCCGTAAAGTGTATGATTTCTTGATTGATTCATCATGTCATGATGTAATGGGCAACAAAGTATTCCATTACACATGAAGAGGCTATCTCCCCTGCTCGAAGAGTTGTTCCGGCCCGCGATGGAGCGGGCCGGGGTGCCCGGGTCGGAATCGGGCGCGTACCTCATGTGGCTCCGCTTTTACCTGGATTTCTGCGCGAAATACGAGCAACCGCCGCGGGATCGCGACAGCCTCCAGCCTTTCCTCCTTAAATTGGCCGAAAAAGGCCAATCCCCCGCGCAG
>JAHJJH010000346.1 GCA_018823105.1 Verrucomicrobiota bacterium
CCAGCCGCGCCTCTTGCCGGTCGGTGAACAGGGTCGGGTTCTCGTCGATCTGCAGTCCGCCTTTGAACTGCAGATCGAGGTCGCGCAACGAGGCCTCGAACACGAGATCATCGAGCGTGCTGTGGGGCTTTGGGTCAATCACGACCCAGAACTTGTCATAAGGTCCGTATCGCATCGTCGCTGCCTCCTTCGTCTTTCGTCAGGGCGACCGTGCGGTCGCCTTCTTCGCGGTCTGCGACGGGGATGAGCATTCCCCGGCCGACGACGTACCAGCCGTCGCGCCGGTGAACGACCCGCAGGTCGCCACTGAGGTCGAACTCCATCCCGTCGCTGAAGCGGAGCCGGGCGGGGCGGTCATGGTTCTTCGACATGGGACCGACCTCCTCATTGCGCCGCAGCGAAGGCCCAGGCGGGGGCGTAGGGGGAGTCGTCCTCGGGGTGGCCACCTTCGACGAGGTAGACCACCGAGGCGGCGTCATCGGGTTCTTCGTCGGGTTCGCCTTGGGCGCGGGACTCGTCGTCCGGCGTGGCGATCCCGGCGACGGTGAATTGCAGGGGCCAACTGGGCTGGAAGGCGAGGCGCACCTCGCACTCGCCGAACCCGTCGTCGGCGGCCTCCTGCAGGCGTTCGATCATCTCGTTGACGGTCATGATGTGCTCCTTTCGGGTCGCCGGGCCCCATGCCCGCCGCCCTGACAGTGACGAGCTTTCGCGGCCGAATGGGAAGGCGAATCGACCAGTAAGTGCATTATTATCAGTGCATTATGGCCACGCACGGATCGGCGGAATGGGGCCAGAATCTGGCGTTCCTGAAGGCTTCTCCCCGACCGGGACCGGCCCCGGCTACCCCCGCCAGCCATCGATCCACCCCCGGGGGCGCCGCAAAGGCATGCTTGGCTCCGGCTCGGCCGCGACGGGCACCGCGCGCAGGTTGGCCAGGGCAGCCGCGCGCTCGGGCAGGGACTTCACGAAGGCGGGCCCCAGGATGTGGAGGGCGGCCAGGCAGTAGACCTCGAGGTCGAGAGCCTCGTTGCGATCGCGGGTCTTGACCCACTCACGGACCGTGCCACGGTTCTTGATCCACTTGCGGATGGCCTTCTCGGCGGTCAGCTGAGCGATATACTCCTCGTCGATCCACTCGGGCAGGTGGCAGTAGCCTGGCCCCGGCGACCCAATGCGTAAACGCGAGTAGACAATCTCCTTGCCGGTGTCGACGCAGAGGGTGAACAGCTTCGCGCGGTAGCGGTTGTGATCGGACGGGCGGCCGACGAGCGGCTTGCCCCGTTCGGACCCACCACGGACGGCGAACACCCGCCGGTCGATTCTGGCGCGGCAGAACCGGTAGACCTGCTCGGAGTGGTGGCCGCCGCTGTCGACGGCTACACAGGAGATCGGGACCTTCTGGCCGCTCTCGTGGGTGAATTCCGTCCGCAGGAAGCGGTCGAGGTCGAGCCAGACCTGGTCGCGCCCCGGATCGCCGTGGAATTGGGAGAACGCGACCAGCCAGGACTCCTCGGCCGCGCCGTATCCCTTCACGGAGCATTCGAGCCGGTCGCCCTGCACGTCGACCGCGGCCACGAGCACACCCACGCCAGTGGGCACCTCGGCCTCGTACCGCTCCGCCCGGGCCAGCAGGCTGTCTGGGTCGACGGTCTCGCCACGCTCTTCCCAGGTCTCACCCAACACGCTGTTGACCCAGTTCTTCAACCGGAGCGGGTTCTCCTTGGACTCCACGAATTCAGCGACGGTGGCCGACCACGGCAGCCAGCCCAGGGGCGAGTAGAGACTGGAGAGGTGGAACCCGATCGTCTCGCCGTTGCCCTTGGCGGTGGGGCGCCATTGCCCATGGTTGAGCATCTGGGGCTTGAAGCGTTCCTCGATCAGGACGCCGCAGTGGACGCAGGCCAGGGCGGCGGTCTTGGGGTCGTCGTCGCGCCAGCGGATGTTCTCCCACCGCATCCAGTCGAAGTGGCCGCACTCGGGGCAGGGGATGAAGTACCGTCGCTGGTCCGACGCCAGGAACTCCCGCTCGATCCGGGAGATGCCCTTGATCGTGGGCGTCGAGACCAGGAACACCTTGCGGCGCGAGTAGAGAGGGCCGGTGGTCCGCTTCTCAGCCAGCGCGATGGGGTCGCCCTGCCCATCGACGTCGCCCGGGTACTCGTCGATCTCGTCGCAGAAGAGCCAGCGGATCGGCATGGACTTGACGCCGGTAGCCGAGTTCGAGCCCGTCAAGAAGAGCACGCCCCCGGGGAATTCCTTGATCAGGAGGCTGTTGCCGCCGTCGCGGGACCGGGCCTCGCGGACCAGCTCGTGCAGCACCGGCGTGGTGGCGATCATGGGATCGAGACGCTGCCGGCTGAACCGCCGCGCTTCGTCCACGGTGGGGCGCAGAACGAGGATCGGCCCGGGCGCGTGGTGCATCACGTACCCGAGCCAGTTGTTGCCAGCTTCGGTGCCGCCTAGCTGCGAGCCTTTCATGAACACGACGCGGCGGGCCGGCGACCTCGGACCTAGAGCGTCCATGATCTCGCGCAGATAGGGCGTCGTGTCGGTGTGCCAGTGCACTGCGGCATGGCCCGAGCGATTGCCAAGCACGCGGTGATCGTCGGCCCACTCGCTGACCGTCAGCCGCGGCTCCGGCCGCCAGCCCGCCCGGTAGGCGGTTTCATAGGTATCACGGCCGTTCTGCATCCGCGATCTCCTGGCAGATCCGCTCGATCTCTTCCTCGAGGATGCGCTGGACCTCGGCGGGTTCGTCGACCGCG
>JAHJJH010000347.1 GCA_018823105.1 Verrucomicrobiota bacterium
GTACCATGTCGTGTCCCCCCGGTGCCCGCGGCTGCACTTCTTCCACTGCTCGTCGAAGCGGCAACGCTTCAGCGTTTGCTCGAGCACGGCGGGCGAGCCCACGCTGGACTTCAGCACCTGGCCGGTGGGGGTGGTGTCGCCCTGCACGAGGCAGTTCTTCAGCCGCCACTCGTGCGGCGCCATGCCGCAGGCGGCGGCCATCGCGTCGGCGTGGCATTCCATGCCCCAGACGGCTTGCGGCGCGCCGAAACCGCGGAACGCGCCCGAAGGCACCGTATGGGTCCGCGCGACCAGGCCGTTGACGAAGACGTCGTCGCAGCGATAGCCCATCGCGGCGTGCAGGATGCCGCGGTACATGACCACGTCGCTCAAGGTCAGGTAGGCCCCGCCGTCGAGCAGGAAGTCTACCTTCAGCGCGGCGATCGTCCCGTCGCGGCGCAGGCCGGCGCGGTAGCGGGACCAGACGGGATGGCGCTTGGGGGTGAAGAGAATGTCCTGGTGGCGATCGTAGATGATCTTGACCGGCCGGCGGGCCTTGAGGGCCAGCAGCGCGCAGTAGCCGGCCAGCCAGGTGGGGAATTCTTCCTTGCCGCCGAACGCCCCGCCGACCGCCGCCTGCGTGACGCGGATTTTTTCCGGCGGCAGGTTCAGCGCCTCGCTCAACTCGTTGCAAATGAAGTAGGGACATTGCAGGCTGCCCCGGATGAACACCCCGCCGTCGGCTGTCGGCTCGGCCACCATGCCCTGCGGCTCGATATAGAGCTGTTCCTGGTGACCCGCCGTATACTCGCCCTCGACGACCCGGTCGGCCCCGGCCAGGGCCTTCTCCACGTCGCCCTTGCGAATCGTCTGGGTGCACAGCTTCACCAGCGCGGGATCGCCCGTCTTGAACTGGTCCGCTACCTCGCGCAGGGTCAGTACGGGCGGCAATTCCTCGAAATCAATCCGAACGTGCTCGCCGGCCTCGGCGGCCAGTCGCGCGGTGGGCGCGGCCACCAGGGCCACGGGTTCGCCCAGGTAGAGAAACTCGTCGAAGGCCAACAGCGGCATGGAACGGTCGTGGCTGACGACGGCGTTGGGTCCCGGAATGTCCTTCGCGGTGACGACGACCACGCGCTTCCAGTCAAAGGCGGGATCGAAATGCAGGCCGCGGAGCCGGCCGTGGGGGACGGTGGTGCGGACGATGTGGCCGAACCAGCAATTGGGGATGTTCAGGTCGTCCACATACTGGGTGCGGCCGCGGACCTTGTCCTCGGCGTCCACGCGGGGGATACCCCGGCCCACCCAGTGAATTGTGCGCGCCTGCACGGTGGTCGACATAACTCGCTCCGTTCCAACAGCGTAATTTACACAAGGCGGGTGATAATTGAAGCAGAAAAAGCGCTAACATCGGCTGAAGAATTGGCTGTGGGAAAAGTCTGAAAAAGAGCTTGCTCGGAGAAACGTCCAGCAGCAGAGTTCAAACTGGTGTGAAGGGAGGGCGAGTGAGTCGTCAAATAATAGACGCACGACGTGATTTCCTTGTCTTTCGACTCTTGCTTCTGATCACCCGCGCCGAAGCCGGCTTAAGAGAAAGTTGCACATATGCACGGACTGACCCACAAGTCCCAAATATGAGGATGGGAAAACCCTAGGCATCCGCATGAATAGAATCATCACGAGAATCGCGCCGGCCCCTATTTCCCGGACCTGCTTTTTCATCGCCCTGGGCCTCCTGCTGCATGCGGCCCCCCTGGCCGCCGAGGAAGGCCCTTTTCTGGATAAACCCAAGGCGTCGTTCGAGGCCAAATTAGGGCTCATTCAGAAGAAGTATCTGGAAGAGTTGCCGGCCGGGATTTCAAACAAATACAGCAAGCTTCTTTCCGATTACGCGGAAGCCTCTCGCGCCCAGGGAAAATTGCGCGACTATCTCGCCGCGCAAAAGGAACTGGAGCGGTTTCAAGCGGCTGGCAAGGTCGAGGAACAAGACGTGTCGGCCGACAGCGAATACGTGGGAAAGGCCCAGCGCTCCGTCATCGCGGCCTATGAATCCAACCTCCGGAACATGCGGATCGAAGAGGCCAAGCTGCGGCAATCGTATATCCAGTTTCTGGAAAAATCGAAAAAAGCGCTGACCCGGCAGAACCAGATCGATCAGGCCATCCTGGTGGATGCGGAGATCGAGCAGGTCAAGGCGTCTCTGGATCCAAGTGCCCTGGCTCCCGCAACGCCGGCACGGGGGGCAGGCGAAAACGAACCCCGGGCGCCGGCATCCCCCGCTTCCCTCGTCCAGAAACCGATCGGGGAAGATCGACTCGTTGTATTTGCCACCGATGCGAAGGGCCCCGTATCGGGACTGGATATTACGCTGAAATCCCAGACCTTCGACAAATCGTTCCGCAAGCAAACGGACCGGGCGGGACGAGCCGAATTCACCATTCTTCCGGAACTGGAATATTTCATCTATATCCTCAACTCCAAATACGAGCCTTTCATCAGACCCCACTGCATCGGCGGGGAATCCTACGTCGCCGAGATGCAGGCGATGCCCGAGGGAGTCAATGTCATCGAAATGCCGATTACGGGGGATTTCAAATTGCCCGGTATATCCAACATCCGCATTTCCGGACACTATGGCCTGTCCGGACAGAAAATTTCGGGAATATCCCTGCAACCCAGTTCTTTTCGAACTTCGTTTTCCGGCAATCCTCCCCAACAAGAAAGTATTAAGTTGGATTTGGACACCTGGATGATCGTTGCCGAGCGTTCCCGGCAAGTGGAAATCAAGGCGCTGGCGCCCGATGACGGCATCCGGCTCATTCTCTACCGGGAATTGCCTCCCTCCGACAATGGCACGGCCGCCCAACCGGGAGAGGGCGGAATTGCAGCCAACCCGCCGGGCGCCCCCAATTCCATCGTCCAAAACCCGAAGGATGAAACCCGGTTGATCGTCTTGGCAAAAGATCCGAAGGCCCCCATCCCCGGACTGGAGGTCGTGCTGACTTCGCACGCCGATGGCAAGACCCATAGCAAGCGAACGGACCGAACGGGAAAAGCCGAATTCACCATCGATCCGGAGCCGGAATATGCCATCAGCATCATCAGCAAAGGGTATGAGCCGTTCATCAAGCCTTACTGCATCGGCGGGGAAACCTACACCGCTGAACTTCAAGCGTTTTCCAAGGGTGTCGAAATCATCCAAATGTCCGGCATGGGCGAGCTTAAATTGCCCGGAATATCCAGCATTCGGATTTTCGGCTACACAGGCAATTCCGGGAATATTTCGGGGATATACATGAAACCCAGTTCTCCCAAAACCACCTTTTCGGGCGCCACCCTTGGCCAAGACCGCATTCAATTGGATGTGGACCAGTGGGTGACCGTTACTGAGTGGTCCAAAAGCGTGGAAATCAGGGTGCTTGCGCCCGATGCAGGCACCCGGATAATCCTCTATCGTAAATTGCCATAAAGGGGTCGCCCATTAGAGGTTCCGGTCAAACACAAAAGATCCCTCCGTAAAGCGGAAAAGGAGAAAAGGGGTCGGTCCGTGCATATGTGCAAAGAGCGCTGAATGATGCCTGGCTGCTTTCCTGCTCGCGGCTGACGCCGCTCGCTGTACGCCCCTCGCGCCAGGCGCTCCGGGCTTACGCTCCGGGGCTGACACGCGCCGTGCTATGGAAGGCCACGGCGCGCGCCAGTCCCTCCGCTGATGCGGCTCGCCGCCGGTACGGTTATAGGATCACATCTCCACGGCCTGTTGCCCAAATCTGAAGGAACGGGGTCACGTCTCGACAAGCGATAAATGAGGGCGACGGGCCTCCGTCGCCGAAAGCCGCGGCGGTCGGGGCCCTTGGACTTCGCCCAGGGCAGGCCGCCCTCCCTCCATGAATGAAATCTGTTGACGGTCTGCGCATATCGGGCTTGTCCTGCGGGGCGGGGGTGTGGCATCGTGGCGCCATGTTGGCGCGTGGCATGATGCGGGCTGTCGTAATCGGCGCGGTGTTGACCGCGGGCTGCCGGTCCGGGCGGGTGCAGCAGATCCGCCCGATGACGGCGGGAGAATTACGATCCGTCTTCTCCCGGGCGCAGGATCCCCGCCGGTTCTGGATCACCGTCTATGGCTCGGAGGAGGGGCCCTTTTTTGCCAATGCCAATCGGCTGCATCCCGAGCAACTCGTCGCCCTGCCGTTCCTGGGCGGGAAAAACAAAAAGGACTGGCCCCTGGTCGAAGTGCAGGCGACGGATAAGGAGACGTACCTGGCCCTGCTGGACACCAGCGCGCGCGACTGCTGGGCGGTCCCGGAATTCATCCTCCGGCTGCGCGGCGTGCCGCTGGGGCCGCCGGCTTATGAATCCATGCCGGAGCACGTCCTGGAGCCGATCCGCGGCTATGCCTGCGTGATCCCGACCCTCCGCTACGACCTGATGCAGATGGAAAACGTCGTCGTCAATTTACGGGCCGCCCACGGGCCGCTGGGCTATCTCGCCCGCCGCGAAGACAAGAAGTCGCCACCCGTCCTGATTCTCGGAACCTCCTGGATCAATGCGTTTGCCTTCGTCCAGGTCAATTACCCGGAACACCTGCTCTTCCTCTCCTCGACATCGACCTATTCCCCCTCCGCCGACCATCTGATCGCGGAACTCCCGCTGAAGGTCGTGCGTGGGGCATTGGCCGTGGAGGGCCTGGTGGACGGCGAGCCCCGAACAGTGATCCTGGACACGGCCGGCGATTTCGAGGTGGCGATGAACGAGCCCCCGGCCGAACCGGTCCGGGTGAGCCTGGGCGACGTTGTTTTCCCGCGCGTGCAGGCGGCGGCCGCCCGGGACTGTGCCCTCGGCCTGCCGGACCACCCGCGCGTGGGGATACGGTTGCTCTCGAAATACAAGGTTACCATCGCGCCCAAGGCCAAGCGGGTATATTTCGAGCGGCCATGACTGCGCCACGCCGTGGCGCGCTACAGAAGGCCGTTGTATCGAAGATTGGTGTAGCGCCCCGCACGCCTTCCCGCCTACGGCGGGGTGCGTGGCGTATAACGCTGCGGCTACAGTTCTTTATCGCACCGTGAGTTGGGTTCCCTGTAGTTCCGCCGCTCTGCCGGCGGAAGCACTCTCCGGCGACGGAGCGCCGGAGCTACAGAAGCCTCGGGACTACGGCAAAGCCACGCCGATCTTGTAGAA
>JAHJJH010000348.1 GCA_018823105.1 Verrucomicrobiota bacterium
AAAGGACCGGTGGTCCGGCCTGTCCGGGGGTCCCTCGCGCGTGGAACTCGTCGCGGGCGAGACCCGGCAGATCCTGCGACAGGCCCGCGCGGCCATGGTGGCCTCGGGGACGGCCACCATCGAGACGGCGCTGATGGAATGTCCGCAGATCGTCGTCTACAAGACCTCCTGGGCCACCTACGTCGCCGGGAAGATGCTGGTGCGCGTGCCGCACCTGGGCATGGTCAATCTCGTGGCCGGGCGCAGGCTTTGTCCCGAGTTGATTCAGGGCGCAGCCACGCCCGCGGCGCTGGCCTCGGCCGTGGAGCCGTTGTTGGCGGACACCCCGGAGCGGGCGGCCATGTTGGAGGGATTGCGCGAGGTGAGCCGCGCCCTCGGTTCGGGCGGCGCGGCCGAACGCGCCGCGGCGATCCTGCTCGAGGAATTGACCTGATTCAGGCCAGTTGCTCCGCCACGGCGCGCACGTCGGCCTGGGTGCTCAGCAGCGCTGAAAAATCCCGGCGTTTTTCGATGGCATGGCTCGCGGCCGCGGCCAGGCGGGTATCGCCCAGCAGGACCGCGCCCACGAGAAGGGCGTCCCGGAAAACGAAACGCTGGTAACCCTCTCCCTGCGCCTGCTCGATGATGCGATAGCTTCCGTCCGCGGGCTCGAACTGGCCGATGCTCGTCATGCCCAGTCCGAGCACCTTCAACGTGTGCGAGCGGGGCAGGCCCCCGAATTCGACGTGGCCGCCGGCGGCATTGGTGCCCGCCATGCTCCCCTGGTACTGTGCCGCATGCCATGCACCGTAGAGCACGCCCTGGTGTTCGGCTACGTCGCCCGCGGCGAGGATGTCCGGGCGCGACGTCTGAAGATGAGAATTAATCAGGATCCCCTGGTGGACGTCCAATCCGGCGCCCCGCGCGAGATGGGTGTTGGATCTCACGCCGGTGGCGATCACCACGACATCGGCGTCCAGCCGGGCCCCGTCTTCCAGCACCACCTGCTGTACCCGCCCGGGACCGGCGAGCTCTTTCGTCCGGGCCTGCGTGCGCAGCCGGATCCCGATACCTTCCACGTACCGGCCGAGCAGCTCGCCGGCCTGCCGGTTCAACTGCCGGGGCATAAGCGAGATATGGCTCTCCAGCAGCGTCACGCCCGCCCCGCGCTGCGCGAGTGCGCCCGCCGTTTCCAGTCCGAGGATCCCGCCGCCTATGCACACGCAGCGAAGGCCCGGCTGGACAGCCTGCACCAGCCCGCGTGCATCCTCCAGGGTGCGGAGGGTGAAAACCCCTTCCAGCCCGGAGCCCGGGAGCGGCGGCACAAAGGCATGAGCGCCGGAGGCGATAATCAGCCGGTCAAACGCCATCCGCTTGCCGTCCGCCAGTTCCAGGTCCTGTCCCGGCGCGCCGATCGAAACGGCCTCCGCACCGGTCAGGAGTTCGATGCCGTTCTCTTCATACCAGCCCGCGGGATGCAGGGGCAGGGCGGACTCTTCTACGTCTCTGGCCAGGAATCGGGTCAGGTTGAGACGGTAATACGGCAGTTCATTTTCGCGGGACAGCAGCACGAGGTGGGAGTCGGGGGAGGCCTTGCGCGCCGCTTCGGCGGCCGACACCCCGGCGATACCGGCGCCCAGGATGACGATGCGGCGGCTGCCGGCCGCACCGGGTATTTCGGGCGGCGATTCCTGTGCCGCCTCGAAACTGCTGGCGGGCGCGCCGCACAAAGGGCATTCCGGCGGCGGCTCGCTTCCGGCGTGGACATAACCGCAGACCAGGCAGCGCCAGGCCGTCGCGGGCTCGGCCGCGGCCGGCGCCGGCGGCTCGATCACTTCCTCGAAATCAGAGGACGGGGCCCCGCAGACCGGGCACAGGTCCGGGGGTTGATCGCCGTGATGAACGTAACCGCAAACGATACAGCGCCAGGATTTCATGAGCCGGCCCCTGAAAGAGTACGAGGGCGGACGTGAGTGCCGCCCGCCCCGGGATTACTTGATTTCGACGAACCGGTCCTTGGGCACTCCGCAGATCGGGCACTTCTCCGGCAGCACGCCGATTTCCACGTTGCCGCAGACCGGGCAGAGATACACCACCGCGTTGTCCAGGTCCTTGCCCGCCAGGACGCTTTCCAGCGCCTTGGAATACAAGCCGTAGTGGACCTTTTCGGCGGCCATCGCGAACTCGAACGACTTCACCGCGGCGGCGTTGCCTTCCGTCTTGGCCACGGCAAGGAATCCCGGGTACATGCTCTGGAACTCGTAGCCCTCGCCGTCCTTCGCGACCTGCAGGTTCTCGGCCGTGGTTTTGATCCCGCCCATCACTCTCAAATGCGCGTGGGCGTGGATCGTCTCCGCCTCGGCGGCCGCGCGGAAGAGCCTGGCGACCTGCTTGAATCCATCCTGCTCGGCCTTTTTCGCGAAGGCCGTATACTTCCGGTTGGCCTGGCTTTCTCCCGCAAACGCTTCCTTCAGATTTTCCGATGTAGCCATGTGATGTCCTTCCGTTCGTTTTTTTTCCTCGAATCAAACCCGCCTTATTTACCCGGGGACAGCGGATACGTTAAGGAGGAGAAATAGAGGCTGCGGGGCTCGAACCCGCGACCCGCTGATTAAGAGTCAGCTGCTCTACCAACTGAGCTAAGCCTCCATTTTCAAAAATACACGAGGGTCCCCTGGATTTCAACTCCAGAAATGGAATGGGGCATCCCTGGGCGGGTCTCGGCAATTGTCGGGTGGGGAGTCAAGGCGAGCATTCGTGCCGCATGCGGCGTGGGAATCCCGATGCGGAAAGCGCGCGAAATGGGCCGGGGCGGGGAGGGGGGGCGCGGTATGGACTTGTCGGCCGGCGGCGGCTATAAGGGGGCGAGACATGAAAGTCACCGTTTCATCGCTCGTACCGGCCCTGAAGTCCCTGGGCGCCCGCCGGCGCGGCCCCATGAAAAAGCTCGGACTGGCGCTGGGCGGCGGGGGCGCCAAGGGATTGGCGCATATTCCCATGCTGGAGGTGTTGGATGAACTGGGCCTCCGTCCCCATCGCATCGCCGGCACGAGTATCGGCGCCGTGATCGGCGCCCTGTACGCCTCGGGCCTTTCCGGGGCCCGGATTCGCGAAGGCGTGCGGAAAATGGTCATCACCCGGGGCGACTCGTTCCGCGAGGCCCTGCGCAAGAAAGATGCGCTCAAGTGGATCCAGTTCATGGACCTGGAATTCGGGCGCCACGGGCTGTTCAAGGGGGACAAGTTCATCGGTTTCCTGTATGACGCCATGCGCGCCCGCACCTTCGAGGAGCTGCAGATCCCCCTGCGTGTCGTGGCCACGGATTTCAATACGTCGGAGCAGGTGATCCTGGATTCCGGGGACCTCCTGGATGCCATCAAGGCCAGCATGGGCCTGCCCGGCGTGTTCACCCCGGTGACGCGCGGCGGGCGCGTCCTGATCGACGGCGGTGGCGTCAACCCGGTGCCGTACGATGTCCTCGACGACTGCGATTTCGTGGTCGCCATTGACGTGATGGGGGACCTGCGCCGGGACGCGCCCAGGGTCCCGAACCTGTTCCGCGCCGTGCTCGGCACCTTCGACATCATGCAGAAATCCATCATCGTGGAGAAGCTGAAGCATGTGTCCCCGGACATCTACATCCGGCCCGCGATCACGGGCGTGGACATCCTGGAGTTCTACAAGGCCGACGAGATTTACGAGATGGCGAAGCCCGCTGTCCGAAAACTGAAGCAGGCGCTGGAAAAGGTCCTGTAGACCGGATTATTCACCACGGAGGACGCGGAGCTATAACTCCGGTTACGATAGACTTTTTTAATTGGCTCGGGTAGGGCGGCTTGGCTCAAGCCGCCGCCCTTCGGGCTATGGCGGGCAGGCCAAGCCGCCGCGGCGCGCTGAGCCAGCGCGCCCTACCTCTCTGTTTTATATTGAACGCAAAGACGCTTTGGAGTGCGCCGGCTTGACGGCGCCTTGCCTGCCAAACGGCCCGCCTGTGCCCTCCGTGTACTCTGTGGTTCAAACCCATCTGCGCAATCCGCGTAATCCGCGGGAGCTTTTCTGCCTCTCCTTGTCGTGTGTTTCGTGTATTTCGTGGTTCTCTTTCTTTGCCCCTCCGCGCCTTTGAATTATCGCTCCCTCTTCTGACCCTTCCTGCTATTCACTTCCCATCCGTGTCCTCTTCTCTTCACTCTATCCGTGTCATCCGCGTAATCCGCGGTCGCCCTTGCATTTTTCCTTCCGTGTATTTCGTGACGGTATGTGGTCTGTCATGCCAAGAGTGCAAAGGTGGCGTGGCGGAGTTATCGTCACAGCCAGTGGGTGTCGTGCAAACCAACTGGCGGCGAACGTGAGACGCTCGAGAATGACGCTGGGGTCACTCCCCGT
>JAHJJH010000349.1 GCA_018823105.1 Verrucomicrobiota bacterium
ATTCGTGCGTGGACATGGGCGCCTCCGTGACCATGGCCAAGGGCGCGGCGGAGGCCGGGGTGCATCCGTCCGTGGCCGTGATCGGCGATTCCACGTTCATGCACTCGGGCCTGACCGGGCTTGTGTACATCGTCGAGGAGCGCACGCCGATGACGCTGATCATCGCGGACAACCTGACCACAGGGATGACCGGCGGGCAGCCTGTGGCCGCCGCGGGCCGGGTGGAAGAAATCGTCAAGGGGCTCGGCGTGGAGCCTGCGCATGTTCATGTGATTGTGCCCCTGCCGGCGAACCATGAGGCGAACGTGAAGCTGCTGCGGCGGGAACTGGCGTACCAAGGCCCCTCGGTCATCATCTCGCGCCGCGAATGTGTGGTGACGGCGCGGGCGGGGAAGCAAAAATGAACAGAAGGCGCAAAGGGCACAAAGTCAGACAATAGACACGGGAAACCTGAACCCCGAACCCTGAACACTGAAACCTTCTTTCATGAACCCTGAATCCTCCATCACTCACCAGGACATTCTCATCGCCGGCGTAGGCGGCCAGGGCATCCTGACCATTGCCGGCATCATCGGGACGGCGGCCATCGAGCGCGGGCTGCATGTGAAGCAATCGGAGGTGCACGGCATGGCCCAGCGCGGCGGGGCCGTGGTCTCGCACCTGCGCCTGTCGGAGCGGCCCATTGCCTCGGACCTCATCAGCCGGGGCCGGGCGCATCTGCTGCTGGCCATGGAGCCGATGGAAGGCCTGCGCCACCTGCCCTTTCTCCGTCACGACGGCGTCCTCGTCGCCAACAGCGTACCGATGCGCAACCTGAAGACCTATCCGGCGACGGAGAAACTGATCGCCCACATCGACCGCTGGCAGAAGCGTCGCCTTCTGGATGCCGAGGCCCTGGCGCGGAAGGCGGGCACCGTCCGCGCCGTCAACAGCGTGCTGCTGGGCGCCGCCTCGCCGTTCCTGATGATTCCCGCCGAGGTGATCCGGGACGCCGTCGCGGGCTTTTTCGACTACAAGGGGGCGGACGTGGTGGAGAAGAACCTGCTCGCGTTCGACCTCGGCCGCGCCGCGTCGCTGGAGGAGCAAAAAGGAGGCTGACATGGAACCTGTACTCGTCATTCCCTGCCTGGACATGAAGGCCGGCCGCGTGGTCAAGGGCGTCCACTTTGTCGAACTGCGCGACGCCGCCGATCCGGTCGAGGCCGCGCGCGCCTATTCCGACGGCGGCGCGGACGAGATCGCGTTTCTCGACATCACCGCCACGGTGGAAGGGCGCCGGACGATGTTTGACGTCGTGCGCCGCGTGGCCGCCGTGGTGCACGTGCCGCTGACCGTGGGCGGCGGCATCAAGACGTGCGTGGACATCGAGGAGGCCCTGGACTCCGGCGCCTCGCGCGTCAGCATTTCCAGCGCCGCCTTCCGCGACCCCGGCATGGTGCGCGACGCCGTGCGCCAGTTCGGAGCCGACCGGATTGTGATCGCCATCGACGCCGATGTGAACGAGGGCCTGCCGTCGAAGCGCGAGGTGTACATAGATGGCGGGCGCACGGCCACGGGCCGCGACGCCGCAGCGTTTGCCCGGGAAATAGCGGCGCTCGGGGCGGGGTTCTTCCTGCCGACGAGCAAGGGCGCCGACGGCACGAAGGACGGGTACGACCTTCCGCTCACCCGCGCCGTGGCCGAGGCCACAGGCCGGCCGGTGATCGCCAGCGGCGGGGCGGGCAAGCTGGAACACTTTTACGAGGCCGTTGTCCAAGGCAAGGCCAGCGCCGTGCTCGCCGCCTCGGTTTTCCACTTCGGCACGTTCACGGTACGCCAGGTGAAGGACTACCTCGCCTCCCGCGGCATCCCGGTGCGCTGACCGGGAAAGTAGCGGGGTCCACAACGGCTCACCAAAGTCTCGGCTATACGATCCGTTTTTTATACCATCTTCAGCTTGTTTTTGCACTGTTGTGGTGGGCCGGGCGCTCCGCGCACGGTCCGCTCGCGCGACGGAGCGCGCGAGCCACCAACCACCCGGAATTGAACAAGTCATCACCGTAATGGTGCAGTTCCAATCTGCAAGGGGTATTACTGGCTGGAAAGCCGTTACCGCCAGCCATGCTACTGTACGCCGAGGCGGTAGAATCCGCTGGCGGCAGGCGCAGGGTTGGTCCACGTATTTTGGGGGGGCGTCGCCGGGATGTCGTCCGGTTCCTCCACGAACGGGCCGCCGGGCGCGGCCGCGCGGGCGACCCGATACGTCCGGCCCGCCGCGCTGTTCCAACGCAGGAGAACCCCGCCCTCCCCGGCCTCCACGGCAGCGGCCTGGAAGAAGTTCATTGCATCTCGCGCGTCGGTGCCGGCCGTGGCCTCATCGAGGTTGGAATACGCGTCGCCGTCCGGATCGTCTCCGGGCCGGGCGCCCGTCAGGGTGCGAAAGTACTGCGATTCCCAGCCGTCCGTCAGGCCGTCCCCGTCGCTGTCGGTGGGCAGATCCGCCGACGCCAGGAACAGCAGTTCAATGCCGCTGCCGGTCTCCAGGTCCCGGCTGTACTGGCGGTTGACGTTATCGTTCCAGTGCTCGTGGGTCCCGAGGCTCTTCAACCGGATCCCGTCCCACTCGGGATCATAGACCGTGCCGGAAGGCGGGCTGTTGGCCAACGCGGCCTCGTGCAGGTAGTTGTCCGCGTTGACCAGGTAAGAGGAGTTGAACTCCGAAACCAGGAAATCCGTGCCGACCGAGTCAATGGCCACGGGGTCCTGGGAGAGGAACAGGCTGGACGACCATCGGTTATTGAACGGGGCCCATTGGAAACGCTTCGGCGGGTGGTCCACGCCGCTGGTCCCATAGAGCGCATCAATCATGAACAGCATGGTCTTCGCGCCCACGTTTTTCTGGCCCAGGAGATCCACCAGCGGATTGTAAAGCGGCATGGTTCGCGACCGCGCCTGGATATACCAGTGCTCGCGGCCGTTGATCGTGCCGTAAAAATTCTTTGCCGTGAGCGTAACGCCCGCCGTGCCATGACATTTCAGCAGGGCCATATTGATCGAGTACGCGGCCTGGTATACGAGCTTGGGGATGCTCTGGCCGCATGGGCTACCATCGGGCCACACGCTCGTTCCGTAACCGATCACGACGCCGGTCCATTGCACGGGCGTGCGGCCGTTGGTGCCCGTGGCATCCAGGAAGACCACCTGTGGGAATTCGGCGCGGCACTTGTTGAAAATCTTGTCCGGGATGTTTCGAACGGCATCGTATACGACGATGGAGGCTGGCGGCACGCCGGCCTGATTCACTAGTTGGCGCAAGAGGGCCAGCACCATATGCGGAGAGGCGTCGGGGTGATTGTCCGTGCAGGCATAACCCGAACCTTGGTTGTTCAGGTTGATTTTAACGGCAATGGTCTCGCCCGCCTGGTAGCCGTTTTCGCCGCGCCCGCGCTCCGCGTTCGAGTGACGGAACAAGGCGTCCCATGCCGCCGCGTCCGTGGCCGCGCCGGTCAGCTCCTTGAGCCCCGACGACATCATCGCGTCCACGGCCGTCTGGCTGTTCCATCGGTCCTCCCACCAGTAGCCCGTGCTGCCGTCCCACGTGGCGGCGGCGGGGTCATAGCACCAGACCACCCGGCCGGGAAACGTTCCCCGCGCGACGCCGATCGGACTGTTCTTCGCCTCCGCGGTGAACATCGCGTCCGACTTCAAGGCCGACGCTACGAGTCCGCCGGAGACCGCGCCCAAGGCAAGAACGACGGCGAAGCCGGCCAGCACATAGCGCCGCTCGCGCAGGAAAGATTGTGCGCGGCGCGAGGTCAGCAGGGCCACGGGCCAGGCGAGCAGAGAGGCGAGGAAACTCCAGGCGATGGGCCCCGCCACGCGCTGGCAGGGATAGGTCGCCCGGCTCGGCCGGGGAAGCACGCGGACCAGGTGCCAGACCAAAGCGGCCAGCCCGATAAGGATATACAAGGGCCGGAAAACGCGCCCCTTCCCCCGCGTGAAGACCCGGCGACCCGTTTTCGGACACACGCGCAACCCGCTCATGGACGCCAGATTGCGCAGAATATTCCTTACGCTACCCATGTCCTAAACGTACCCGCGAAACCAAGGCTGTCAAGGGAGCCCCGGACCGGGAGCG
>JAHJJH010000350.1 GCA_018823105.1 Verrucomicrobiota bacterium
ACGGGGAGTGACCCCAGCGTCATTCTCGAGCGTCTCACGTTCGCCGCCAGTTGGTTTGCACGACACCCACTGGCTGTGACGATAACTCCGCCACGCCACCTTTGCACTCTTGGCATGACAGACCACATACCGTCACGAAATGGAATTCCTTACTTCAGGCCTGCGACGACGTCTATTTCCTTTTTCGTTTCGTGTGTTTAGTGTCTTTCGTGGTTTCCCCTCCGGATTTTTCCCGCAGGCTTACGCGGTAAGGCCGAACCGTTCCATCCATTTTCGCAGGACGTTCTTGATCGGCACAGGGATCCGCGTCCGCCAGGTCGGTTGCAACGCGCGCGGAATCCGGTAGTCCTCAAGCCGCAACGCAGGCGGGCGGCGGTCGGGTGCTTCGACCATCGCGCGAAATCCCTCGGCGTACAATTGCGCGGTGCGCTCCGCGGAAAAATGCTCCTCGATGCGGCGGCGGGCGGAGGCGCTCATCCGGACGACCCACGCCCGGTCCTTCGCCAATCGGACAATGGCCTCCGCGAAGGCCGCCGTGTCGCCCACGGGCGCCAGCAGGCCGCTGACGCCATCCTCCACGATGCGATCCACGGAATCACGGATCCGGAACGCCACGGGCACACAGCCCGCGGCCATGGCCTGGAGCATGGCGTTGGGACAAGCCTCCAGGCGCGAGGGCAGCAGGAACGCGTCGCTTTCGTCCAGGAGATTGTCCACTTCGTGGAGCGGCAGGTTCGCTTTCATCACCACGCGACTTTCGAGCCCCAGGCGCCGGAATTCCTCCCTCACGCGCTTTTCATCCGGGCCGCTCCCGACGGCGGTCAGGACGACGTCGGCGCCTCCCGCGACGGCCTTCCGGAGAATGGCGGGCAGCATCAGGACGCCCTTGTCCAGGTCGGAGAACCGTCCCGTGTAGACCAGGCGGAACGGACGCCGCGCGGCCCCACTTTCCCGCGACGGGAACGGACGCAGCACCGCTCCGTTATAGATGGTGCGCACGAGCCCGGCGGAGAACCCGTAGGACTTCTCCAGATCGTAGGCCACGCGATGGCTGACCGCGAAGACGGCACTGAGGTGTTCCGCGATCGCGCGCGCGGGAACATAGGCGCCGCGCGCCATGAGGGAAACACGCGCCGCGCAACGCAGAATCCGCGGCACGTAGCGCGCCAGGTTCGTGGTCAGGATGTCGCAGCCGGGCAGGATCAGCACCGCGTCATAATTTTCACTGACCATGTGCTGGATCAAAACGGCCGACGCCTTAGAGAGATCGGACGGATCCGACGGCAGCGTGAGAAAGTCCACGCCCTCGGCCCCTTCGAACGGCGAGCCGGCAAAGGTCTCCGCCGAATACGGAGGGAGGCACCGGAACTCCACGCCGAGCGCCGCCAGGCGGGGCCGGACGCGCCGGAAAAACGTGAACGTCCCGCCGGCCTGGGGCTCGCAGAGATAGGCGATCTTCATGATTTTCAACGCCGGGGCGCAGGGGCGCAAAGGCGGAGCGCGCTCATTTCGAGGGTTGCGTGGCGGCCCAGACATCCACCACGAACACCCGGGTCATGGGCGTTCGATGCGTTTCTTCGGGCTGATACCGGGTGTGCCAAAACAGTTCGTCGCCCTCGATGCGCGCGCCGCATTCCACGTCGTGAAGGACATGCGCCGGCGCCGCCCCGCCGCGCGCGATCAACTGCACCATGCCGAGGGGGACAAAGCCCCGGAAGAGCAGCGCATTGCCGTACTCCGCCCAGGTCGCCTCGGCCGAGCTGACCGGGCCCAGGAGCCCGGGGGTCCGGCGGTGACGTAGCGAGGCCGTCTCAAAGAGCAGAACCTCCTTGTTCTCCCACTTGCTACGGGTGTCCTGCAAATGGACAAAGAGGCGCCGATTGAATTCTCCGGCCTGTCGGAAGTTTTCCGCCGAGCCCTGGTTGGCCGCGAGACAGATCACCGCGGGGACGAAGAGGGCGGCAAGCCATATCCGCCACGGAAGTCGAGCGAGCAGCAGACCGCCGAGAAGCGCCAGGCCCATGGCGGGCAGAATATTCAGGCGGCCGGCGGTGTACGAAGTCAGGCTGGTCGCCACGGCGGCACCGGACCATACGACCCCGAAAGCCACGGCCTGTCCTGTCGCAATGCCGGGCGTCGAGGGCGCTTCCTCGTCCTTCTGAAACAAGCGTCTCAACAGCCACACGCCGACGGTGACCGCCGCCACGTTGCCCAACATCAGCGCGCGCCGCGTCCAGAGCGAAAGCGTCGCAAAGCTGTCCAGGCCGGCCAATATCGCGCCGAAGAAACGATCGCCGATCCACCAGTGCGCCACCTGCCGGGCATTCCAGCCCAGGAACCACCAGGAGAAGCCGCCCACCTGCATATGCGGAGGATAATGGGAGGCATCGCTAAAGCCGAACGCGCCGGTTGTCCGCCAGGCCCCGTACAGCAGAAAAAGCAAACCGAACGGGATCATTCGCCACACGGCGCGCCAGCGTTCGCGACGCCAGGGGAGGATCGCCAGGAAAGCGGCGGGCAGGAGGATGCCCTGTTCATAGGAAAACAGCCCGATCCCATAGGCCAGCGCCGAGACGGTCAGTCGCCAAGCCCCGCCGCGCCGGACGTGCGCCATGAACAGCCAGCCGCTCAAGGCATAAAACAACAGCGCGCAGGTCACCTCGTTGAGGATCTGCGTGGACCAGTGCCAGGTCTCCGTCAGGTTCGGCCACAGGGCGAAGAGGACGCCTTGCAGGACCGCGACCCTCCGGCTCCCGGTCAGCTCCAGGCCCATGCGCATGATGAACCAGAGCATCAGCGAGTTCGAGAGCAGCGACAGGGCGGTCCAATACGAACGGTGCGTCCCGAAGAGGCGATACACCACCTCCACGGCCGCCATGCTCAACGGGCGGTTCGGATCCTGCAAGCCCGTCAGGGCCGCTTCCGCGTGCGAGGCATAGAAGGTGCTCCGCGCATAGTTGGGCCAGTCATCCGCCACGAACACCGCCCAGGGCGAGGGCAAGTAGCGGGACACAAACTGGAGCAGCAGGACGGACAAGACGAGCGCCCACCCCAGTCGCAGGGGGGGCGCTTGCTCCAGACCGTCATCTTGATGCGAAGGGAACATGGCTTGGAGGTCGGAAGGGTGTTCAGTGTTCAGTGTTCAGTGTTCAGTACAGGTTGCCGGATGTCCAGCTTATGCCGATCGTGCCGCTTCAGCGATCCACCTTCCCAGACTCTTCACTCTGCTTTTCCAAGGATCGCAGGCTGACGCCTTCGCGGGCCAGGAAGAACGACCCCAGGCTGATGTTGGCCAGGGTGATCAACGCGTGCGTGCCGATGGCATAGGCCAGCGCGGGGCCGCGCTCGGGCACCCACATCGAAAGCGCCAGGACTGCCAGGTAATGATAGACCCCGATATACCCCGGCGAGGAGGGGATGGCCGATCCCAAGTTGACGACCACGAGCACGAAGTACCCGGCGTACCAAGGCGCGGCCAGGTTAAAGGCGCGCACCCAGACCAGCGTCGCGGCGCCGGCCACCGTCCACAGCGCCGCCGACAGCCCCACCACGGCGGCCAGCCCGGACGGACGCCGGATGGCCCCCGCGCCGCCGGCAAAACTCGTCGCCAGGCCCACGAGCCGTTCGGCGACGCGGTGCGGCATGAGGCGCGCCATGACGGCGGTCAAGCGATGAAGTCGCTCCTGGTTCAGGGAAAGCGCCAGCAGGATCGCCAGCGCCACCAGGGCCAGCCCAATCATGGAGGCCAGGCCCGCCTGGATGGCAGGCGGAATTTTCATCAACAGGGTAAGCAGCAGCGTGATGGTTATAACCGTCAGCAGGTCAAACACGCGTTCGACGGCGATGCTGCCCAGCGCGCGGCCGACGCCCAGCTTTTTCTTGCGTCCAATCAGCGTCGCGCGCGCCAGTTCGCCGAGGCGGAACGGCAGGACCGTATTGGCCAGGTAGCCGATCGAGATGTAGGCGAACGTGTCGCGAATGCGCAGCCCCGGCGCCGGCGCCAGGAGCACGCGCCACCGGATCGCCCCGATGCCCCAACAGGCCACCGCCATCAACGCCCCCGCGGCCAGCCCCAGCGGGCGGGCCGCGCGCCAGGCGTTCAGGACCTCGACCCACTCCACGTTGCGAAGCGCCAGGAACAGAAACAGCGCACTGATCAGCACGCCTATGGCAAATCGGGAACTAGAGCGCATATGGATTCACCCGGGATTATTCACGGCGGCGAACAATCGACGCCGAGCGTTTTCAAAACAGCACGGAGTCGCCATCTCCGCCCTGCATGCGCACGGTTTGAAGGGCGGAACTTTCCAACACTTTCCCTATGATGGGTTTGATATTCAGCACCGTCTTGTAAAGAAAGGGCAGCCGGCTTGTCTCGACGGCCTTCTGCAGGCGCTCGTCATAAAGGCTCAACCTTCGAACTCGACGCCGGAGGGCGTGCCCCCACAGCACCCGCAGCAACAGGTCCAGCGCATCGTCATCATAATGGCAGTATTTTACATCCAAGGCGTTGTCCCGCGTGAGCAGCAAGCACACGGCGGCAAGACTGTGATCCGGACGATGGACGCGAACGATCCAATGTGAAAAGTTCCTGCATTTCAAGTGGAAGGGATAACGCGCGGTCTCCCGATCCTCGTAGTCCTCGGGGCAAGTCATCGGGTGGTGGAGAATCCAGTCGTACTCCGCGGCGGCGCGCCGCGATAACTCGTTATGGTTGTGTCGATTAATGAACCGGTCCGTTTCTTCGTCGATGCTTTTCAGATACGTGATCGGGATCTTGGTCGCCTGCGCGGCGGCGGCCTTGTACCTCTTGACCAGGGACAGCACCGGATTGACCATGCCGCCCGCCACCGCCAGCCCCCATCGTGCCGGGGCCGCCGCTTCCGCCCAGCGCCAGAAGTGGCGCTCCAGATCCAGCCGGAAGATGTAATTGACGCGGACCAACTCGGGCAACGCGGTGAACTTGCCCGAGGCCTTATAAATACGCCCGGCGCTCTCCGAAAAGGTGGATACGCCCACGCGCCCTTCATATCTTTCAAGGACGCGATAGAATAACTCGGCGGCCACGGTCGAGCGTTTGTGGGTCGGATCCACCCACCAGGAGCTCAACCAGCCCACCTTGTCATTCCGCCCCTCGAAACGAATCCGGTCGGGCAACACCCCGATGAAAGAGAGGAGCCGGCCCTGCTCCTCCGCCGTCACCAAGGCCACATCGGCCTCGTCCGCCCGCGGGTTCCGGCTCATGGCCCATGCGCGCGTCCTTGAAATGGGAACCCAGCCCTCCGGCTTTTGATACCATTCCGCCGCCACGGCAGGCAAAGAGAGAGCATTGTATTCGCGAATCGTCATGCGCGCACCACCACCCCTCTCCCCCGGCGGCGATCCAGTATCATGTCGTGGTAGATCTTGAGAAAACGCGTTGGCGTGGCCCCCCGTTTAATGTCCGCACCCGTGCGTTGCACGCATCGCGGGATCTCATCGCGCGCGCCGTTGCGGGTTCCCATGACGAGGTCGACCAACCCCGAATCCAGGGCGGCGCGAATGATGCGGTCCGGCACCCCCTCTTCCGAAAACGGGAACGCAAAGAGCCCGTAGTCGAGCTCGAAGAGTTCGCGCAGATGCCGGGTGCTGTCCACGATGTGCCGAATCTGTTCCGCCGGGTCGAGTACGGCGATCCAGGCATGGTCAATGCCATGCGACCCGATCTCAAAGCCCGCTTTCATCAAGGCCCGCACTTGCCCTTCCGACAGGTAGGGCCTTTGGGCCTTGAGGTAACCGGCCATGTCCACCTGCAGTCTTTGGGCCGCGGCGTCCAGCAGATGCCGTTGCGGATAGTCCACCGCGCGGATCGCCTCCTCCACGGAACCAGCGGCCGAACCCAGGCCCGGGAGGCTCGCCAGGGCTTGCCGCGCCGCCTGCGGGTCCGGGCCGTCCTTCAGTGCGGCCAGGATGATGTTTTTCTTGTGCTCATAAATCATTTCCCGGTTGTCCAGGGTCGCGGTACAGAGGAAGAAAGCGGCCGGCACGCCCTTCCGCGACAGCACGGGCGCCGCCAGATCGTGGCATTCCGCATGCCCGTCATCAAACGTGACCACAAAACCCCGGGCGGGAAGCTGCCCTGTATTGTCGATGGAGCGGATGACGTCCCGGAGCGATAGGGGTCTGTAATGCTTGAGCAACCAATCCAAGTCGCGTTCAAAGGCCTTGACCGTCAGGCGGGGAAAACCGTCTCCGAGGAGGGGGTTCGGGCGGTCGGACACCAGATGATAGTTGACGCAGAGAAACTCCGCGCCCGCCCAACGCCGTAGCCAAGGCACCACGAAAGGCATGCCGGAAAGCACTTTTGACACGGCGTCTTGAATCAGAAGCATCGAGAGGCTCCGTCCATATTCCCAACCGAAATGCGATAAATCCGAAATCCCGGGCGCACGCGGCGTTACGGCGCGTCACACCAACCTGGCGGTCAGCGGAAGTCTCTGCCAGCCGCTTCGTTTATAATACACTTCGATGTGGTTCACCCCGGCTATCCGGGAGCCGATCTTCCGCAGCTCATCGAGCAGGCGCATGGCCACGCGCAGCGAGGCCCGGGGCCCGCGGGATGAATAGTCCTCGGCCACGGACATATGCAGGCAAAGCAACCCTGCGTCTTTGCGCAGGAACAAGAGCAGGCCGGCCAGGTGTTCGTCTTCCCCGGCGCCCACCAGGGCAAACAACGCCCCCGGCGCCGTCGAATCGCCCAACTCAATGCTCAGGCGCCCGTGATGGTCAATGATCCGCGGCAACCCGAAGGCGTGGATGGTCTCCAGGATTTTCTTCTCCAGTAGCGCCTGCTGCGGATTGAAGAAGAGCAGTTCCTCCAACGATTCCTTCCACTCTGCGGACAGCTCCGCGCACAGGCGCACGCGCGCCGCGCCGCCCGGCCAAGGATCTGCCGTCATACCGCCCACTCGATGAGTCCCGAAGCCCAGGACAGGCCGACCCCGAAGCCGATGATCAGCACCCGGCTCCCCGGCTTGAGCTTCCCCTCGCGCCAGGCGTGCGACAGGGCGATGGGGATGGTGGAGGACACCGTATTGCCGAACGGCTTCATGCACAGGTAAAACTTGTCGTCGGGGATGTTGCACTTCTTCTGGAGGAACTCCAGCATGTAGACGTTCGCCTGGTGGAAGACGAACAGGTCCACGTCGTTTAACCCCAGGCCCGACCGCTCCAGCAGCGCGCTCAGCGACTCCGGAACCACCTTCAGCGTGAAGTTGAAAATGGCGCCGCCGTCCATGAACAGCGCGCTGTCGGGAAAGGGATGTCCTGCGGTCACGTGCTCCGCGCCTTCGCGCGAGCGATGGCCGCCCGAGCGAACGCACAACGCTCCGCCGCCGCTGCCGTCGGTCCCATAGACAAACGGCCCCAATCCGCCCGGCCCGGCCCCGTCGGGCTGCCCGGCCACGAGCGTCGCCACGGCGCCGTCGCCGAACAGCGTGCGCACGCCCTTGTCCTTCGGATGCATATACTTGCTGTAGGTCTCCGCCGTGATGAGCAGGACGCGCTGCGCCTGTTCGGTCTCCACAAGACCCTTCGCCAGCCCCAAGCCATACACGAAGCCCGAGCAGCCCAAATTGAAATCCAGGGCCCCCACGGACTTCGGGATGCCCAACCGGTCCTGCATCAGGCAGGCCGTCGTGGGCAGAAAGAAATCCGGGCTCTGGGTGCAGAACAACAGGTAGTCAATATCGCCGGGCGCGCACGCGCCGCTCTCAAAAAGTTTCTTCGCCGCCGCCACGCCCAGGTCGGACGCGCACTCGTCCGGGCCGGCGATATGCCGCTCCACGATGCCCAGCTTTTTCTCGATGCGTTCCGGCGTCCACTCCGGGAATTCCGCGGCCAACTGCTCGTTGGTGAGCACGCCCTCCGGGACAAAGTAGTCGAGCGCCTTGATGATGGCTTTCATGTGTGCCTTTCCCGGCGGGCCGAGGCGGCCCGGCCGTTCATTGTGCGGTAAACCCGCCGTCCACGACAAGGGTTGTCCCCGTGATCCAACGCGACGCGTCGGAGAGTAAAAAGGCCGCCGCACGGGCCACGTCTTCCGGTTGCCCGAAGCCCAGCGGATGCAGGGCTTCGAGGGCGGCCATGCGAGATTCTCCCAAAAGGCTTCGCATGTAGTCGGCCATCGGCGTGCGGACGAGGCCGGGAGCGAGACAGTTCACCCGGATGCCCTCCCGGGCGAGTTCCACGGCCAGCGAACGGCACGCGGATATCAGGGCGCCCTTCGTGCTGGAATAGCCGGAGAGGGCCGCCTGGCCCGCCAGCGCCGACATCGAGGAAATGAAGACGACGCTCCCGCCGCCCGCGCACGCCTCGGAATGCCGAAATCCCTGGGTCAACTCCAGGGCGGCCCGCACGTTCACCTTCCACATCGCGTCGAAGGCTTCCACGTCAAAGGCCTTGATCGGCGCCATGGCCTGCAGGCCCGCCGCGTGCACAAACCCATTGAGCTTCCCGTGCGCCTGGGCCCATCCGCGCAAAACGCCCGCCAGGCCGGCCGTCGCGCCGAGGTCGCAGCATTCATAGGCGTGTCCGCCGCCCGCCAGTTCGGCCACGACCTGGCGCAATCGCTCCTCGTTGCGCGCCACGGCCAGGAGGCGGGCCCCGCCCTCGCTCAAGACCTTGCACGTGGCACGCCCGATTCCGGACGAAGCGCCGGTCACCAGGTAGAATCGGCCCGACAGGTCAAACGGATTCACGGTTCAACTCCTTGCGCCATGCCCGCCCCACGTTGCCGCCACGTCCGATCCGCCTTCGCTGGCCCTCCGGATCCGGGACCCGCTACTGAAGCTTCTCCTTCACGAGCGCCAGCAGATCGTCCACCGTTGCGGCCTCCGCCAGTTTCCCGGGATCCACGGCCATCCCCAGGTGCCGGTCCACCAGCGCGATAAATCCTACCGAGGCCAGCGAATCCCATTGGGCCAGCGACACGAGCTTTTCCGGGCCCTTCAACGTGCCTTGCGGCAACTCCATCAGTTCGTCCAAGAGGAGCAAGAATTCCGCTTTTTTCATAAGGCATCCTTTCTTATGGGGTTCATACTCGGTTTTGCACACGAAATGAAGACCGAAATCGCGCGCTCCCCGACGCACGCCGCAAGGTTCACGCCGTAAGACCCAATCGTTCCATCCATTTTCGCAATACATTCTTGATCGGCGCAGGGATCTGCGTCCACCATGTCGGTTGCAGCGTGCGCGGAATCCTGGAGTCCTCAAGCCGCAATGCGGGCGGGCGGTGGCCGGGCGCTTCGATCATCGCGCGAAATCCCTCGGCGTATAATTGCACTGTACGCTTCGTGAAAAAATGCTCCTCGATGCGGCGGCGGGCAGGAGGATGCCCTGTTCATAGGGTAACAGCCCTATCCCATAGGCCAGCGCCGAGCCGGTCAGTCGCCAAGCCCCGCCGCGCCGGACGTGCGCCACGAACAGCCAGCCGCTCAAGGCATAGAACAACAGCGCGCAGGTCACCTCGTTGAGGATCTGCGTGGACCAGCGCCAGGTCTCCGTCAGGTTCGGCCACAGGGGTGAATGAATGGTGAATGGTACATGGAGGATTGTTGATGATCGCAAGCACAGGACACATGGCGGCAGATATCTTCTTTTCTTCCGCCATGTCCTATGTGCCGCGCGCCTTGCGCCACAAGTGCAAGCGAAGTTTAAGCATTTCCAAAAACACCCGGGCAATTGCATGGCAGTTGGTCATTTTGGACTCGCCGCTCAAGCGGGGATGCACCGTGATTTCTCCCGTACGGATTCGGCAACCGGCCCGGACACCCTGCATGATGATCTCCAGGTTCACCAGGCTGGTGTTCGAGTACAACTCCATACGCCGCAGAATGTCGCGCCGGATCACATAAATCCCCTCCATACCTGCGATATTGAATCCCACGATCAGGTTGGTTAGACGGTGAAACAAGTAGGTGAAGAGTTTGCGGTGGGCGCCGGGCCCGCGCCATCTCCGGCTCACCACGAGGTCCGCATCATCCATCATGCGTACCAGCTGCAATACCTCCGACATCTCGACCTCACCATCCGAGCCAGCGGCAGTCACCCAGGTGCCCATGGCGGCCGCATAGCCCGTCTTGAGCGCCGCCCCGATACCCCGGTTTTCAGGATGGTGCAGCACGCGTATGGCATCGCTCTTCGCCGCGACGGCTTCCGATTCACGGGCTGTGCCATCCGTACTTCCGTCGTTCACGATGATGATTTCATATCCGCGGATCCACGGATTCCGCACAATCGCTTCGACCGTCTCGTTGATCACCGGCCGGATGTTGCCCTCTTCATTGAAGGCCGGAAGGATAATGGACAACTGGGGCTCCGGACGCGTTCCGGCTCCCGCCGTTTGATGATTCTGGCGGTTCGTTTCGTTCATGTCATTTTCCAAGTGGGGGTCAACAGCTCCCGCGTGCCGGCAAAACCCACGTTCATCAGCGAGTCTATGACGGACAATCCCGGCACAAACACGGCGGTGTTAAACTGGGGATACGTCGGATGAGCGAAAGTCTGGGCGATCACACCCAATCCCGTCTGGTCGAACTTCTCGTTCTCCTGGTAGTCCACGGCGCCGCCACCGTATAGATACGCGGAACCGCCGACTTCCCGGACAATCGTCACCAGGCGGTCCGTTGAAACCTCACCGATGCTCGGCAGGCTTGAACTTCGCACAAACATGGACTCCGGGAACCCTATGCGTATCGCCAGCGACGATGCCGCATGGATGTTGAATTCGGCCAAGTTCATTTCCGGATTCCTCAACAGGGGTTCGAGCACGGGAAAGACCTCGTCGAAAAAAGGCGCCTTCTTGTAGTTCAGCCGCACCTTGTCCGCCAGGGATGTGCGCTCACCGGCGCCCATCGCGATTTGTACTTCCGTGATCAGCCGTGTCCCATGATAGGAACGATCGATCGGCAGGGTGAACCACCCGGCTTTCTGGTTCATGAGCAGCTTGACCCGGTTGACCCAACTCCCGCCCGTTTTGGGGATCTGAACATTATCCAGGAACACAAAGCAATCCACCCGCGCCATCTTGGCGAAGTAACCCAACCAGGGGAAAAAATTCGGCTGGTGAATCGCCACGATTTTGGCCGGGCGCTCCATATCAGGCTTCTCCGCTATCCACCGCCCCGACGGCAAGGAGCGATTCCTTGAACATCGTTGATAGGGATCGGACTTCGCCATCCGTGAGCGCGGGATACACGGGCAGGGTTATGATGCGCGCCATCAGATGTTCCGCATTCGGATATCGGCCCGGTTCTTCCGCCACCCAATCAAATTCCGTCGAACAGGGCAACCCCCGCTGTTGAGCCTCGTCCAACAATCGGTCGCGATCAGCCGGAGCCAACCGCAGGGCCAGCTTGAAATAGACGGCGCCGTCGACCTGATGCATGGACTGGCGAAGATCTCCTCCGGCAGCCGTGAAGACTCCCAGGAATTGATGGGCAATCGCGTGTCTCCGCTCGATAAACTGCAGCAGTTTTTTCAACTGTGAACGCCCCAAGGCCGCGTGCAGGTTCTGCATCTTGTAATTGAACCGCATCCGCCCATCCCGCCGGTGACGATAATATCGAAATTCCCGCACCCGCTCCGTGATGGATGGCGTCAACGAACACACCGCCCCGCCGTCCACGGAAGTCATCAATTTCGTGGCATAAAAGGAAAACACGGAGGCTGTCCCGAATGACCCGACCGGCCGTCCACGCCAGGATGCCCCGATCGCTTGGGCGCAGTCTTCAATGACGGGAATCTTCAGCGCGATCAAGCCGGGAATATCCGCGGGAATCCCGGTATGGTGCGGCGCTATGATCGCCCTTGTGCGCGGCGTCATGGCCGTCCCGACTGAATCGATCGACAGGTTGAAATCGTTCCGGTTGATGTCGGCATAGACCGGCGTCGCACCCGCGGCCCACACGGCATTGCGCAGGGCCGGGCAGGTGGACACGCAAGGAATGATGACCTCGTCCCCGCAGCCCACTTCCAACGCCTTGAGCGCCAGGTGCAACGCAGCGAATCCCGAACTGACCGCTACCGCACCCGGCATGCGCAGGAAGGCCGCCAGTTCCACCTCAAATCGCTCGATGTCCCCGCCCTCCGCGATCAGACCGGCATCGAAAACCCGGAGGATCGCCGCCCGATCCGCTTCATCAAGACAGGGTTTGGCGCTCTGTATGATCAAGACTTGTCCTGCTCCCATTCCGCAATGCTTTTGAGCTTCCGGGCGGGCACACCTGCGACGAGGCACCCGGGCGGCACATCCTCGAGCACGACGGCGCCCGCGCCCACGATGGACCCGGCTCCGACCCGGCATTCCGATCCGATGACGGCACCCGGACCGATGTAGGCCCCCGCTTCGACTGTAACCTTGCCGGCCGTATGTACCCCCGGCCCCATGAAGACGTGCTCCTGGACCTCATTGTCATGATCCACCGTGCTGCCGGAGTAGATAGTCACGCCGTCGCCGAGTCGGGTGTTCGTATGAATCACCACGCCGGGGCCCACAAAACAACCGGCGCCCAGTCGGGCTGATGGGGACACAAACGCGGCCGGATGAACCACAGTCACCATCTTCAGGCCAAGAGATTGCGCTTTCCTAAAAAGCGCCACCGCCTGCTTGCGCAAGCGGATATTGCCGATACCCAAGATGACCGCATCAGCCCTTTCCTCGCGGGCCAGAGAATCGAGCAGACTCATTGGCCCCAGCACCTCCACACCGCCAATGACCTGCCCCGCCTTGGAAGGCTGGTCATCCAAGATTCCGATGACTCGATCCCGTTGAAGACACTGAATTGCCTCAATGACCACTCCGGCATGGTATCCCGCGCCCAGCACTACAATGTTTCTTGAGGGCATGGCCTCACTCCCGCCGCGTTTCCAACAGGTTGTTCTCCACCAGATATCGCACGAGATTATGATGAATCCGATGGCCGGTGCGAAAGGCCGCGAACCGGCCCCGCACCGGATGGCCCAGGATCATCAGGTCCCCCACGAAATCCAAGATCTTATGCCGCGCCGCCTCTTGGGCCAACGCGGGGGAACAGTGTGGCGCCAACATCATCACGTCCATCCGGGCCGGACCAAGCACCTCCCGGACCGCTTCCGCCTCGGTTTGTACCAGGTAACTGCGGGCGCCCGCAAAGCTCTGCCACGCGGCGGGAACCGATTCATCGTATTCCGCCACGCCGATCGGCAGCGACGGCAGATGCGACCAGTGAAAGACATAGGATACCGCCAGCCGGTCCGCCGGAATCCCCACGACATAGCGCCCGTCGGCCAAAGAGGGCTGCCCGGAGACCTCCCCGGTGGTCCGCTGCGAGTCGAGGTAAAAGAGCGGGGCCTTGAGCGTATAGACGCGGCGCGGCGCCTCCAGCGGTCTCGAACCGGCTTTCATCAGCGCCTCGCAGAACGCCGCGGAACTGAATCCGGCCGTCATGGGAACCCGGCTGCAATCCATCTCCATCACGGCGTTATCCACCCCACAGAGCGCCAGGGCCGCCAGGACGTGCTCCGTGTGGTGGACCTCCACGCCGCCCTCTTCGAGGGCCGTCCAGCGCGGCATGCTGCGCAAATTTTCCGGGCGGCAGCGCACCTCCGGGCGGCCGGGCAGGTCGGCGCGCACGAAGACGAGGCCCTCCTCTTCCGCCGCCGGGTGAAACCGGAGGCCGGACTTGCCGTCCTGGTCCAGGTGACGGCCGTAGAGCCAATCCGAGGAGGTCCGCAGTGTAGTTTGCCGAGTCATGAGGTGCCGGGCTCAAGACTTACGGTAATATTCCGCCGTGCGATGAATGCCCTCGTCGAGATCCACTTCCGCCTCGAAGCCGATCAGGTCGCGCGCCTTGCTGACGTTCGGGATGCGCAGTTCGACATCGGCATAATCCTTGTAGACAAATTCGATCTTCGATTTCGAACCCAGCACGCGGATCACGGTGTTGGCCAGGCCGTAGATAGTCGTCACGGCGCGCTGGTTGCCGATGTTGATTGACTCGCCGACGGCCTTGGGGTGCTCCATCGCCAGTAACGTGCCGCGGACCATATCATCCACGTAGCACCAAGCCCGGATCTGCGTGCCGTCGCCGTTGATTTGAATCGTTTCGTTTTTAAGCGCACGTTGAATAAAGATGCGCAGGGCGCCCTCGCCCACCTGGCCGGGCCCGTACACGTTGAACGGCCGCACGACGGTGACGGGGAGCCGCTGGTCCTGGAAGTAGGCGATGGCCAAGTGCTCCTCGGCCAGCTTGCTGACCGCGTAGGTCCAGCGCGCCTCGCCTACCTTGCCAATGGAGGTCTTGTCCAGCTCCGACGACCGGAAGGCGTTGGTCCCAAACACCTCGCTGGTGGAGAAACATACCACGCGGTCGCAGTGGTCGAGCTTGGATGCCGCCTCCAACACGTTGGCAGACCCCACCATGTTCACCCGCATGGTCTTGACCGTGTTCTTGACCACCGTGTCAATCCCCGCGATCGCCGCGCAATGCACAATGATGTCTGCGCCTGCCATCGTCTTGGCCAAATGGTCATAGTCGAGCACGTCCCCGACGATCAACTGGAGATTCGGATGGTCCTTGTAAGCCTGGCTCTGCAGGGCGTTGCGCGCCAGGTTGTCGTAGGCCACGATCGGGTTCTCCTCCACCAGCCGGCCGATGAGCGTCGAGCCGATGAATCCCGCCCCGCCCGTAATGAAGATCTTTTTACCTTTAATCATGAGTCATCTCCGCTGTGCCAGGTTCGAATGTGCCTTTTTCACGGAGCTTTTCAAGCGAATAGGGCACACGGTGGCCTGGATAGAGTATGTTGAACAGAAGGCAACGAAGCAAACAAAGGATATTTCGGAATCGCGGGACCGGATCATCCCGTCTTCGTTCCCTTTGTTTTCTTCTGTTCAATCCATTCCAAGGACAAAACCAGCTCGCGCTCGGTGACTTCGCGGCTGTAATAACGGATGCACTTCTCGCGGGCGGCCCGGCCCATGGCCTCGGCCTCGTCAGGATGATCCAGGACGCGCGCGATGGCGTCCGCCAGGGCCGCGTCGTCGTCCGGCGGGACCACCTTCCCGCAGCCCTCCAGTACGAGCGGCAGATCGGAGATCGCCGTGCCGATGATCGGGCGAGCCATCGCCATCGCCTCGAAAATCTTGCACGGCATCTGCGAGCGCGCCAGCAGCGTATCCTTGAGCGGCAGTACGATCAGGTCGGCCAGGCTCAAGAACTCCGGCATGCGGGCGGCCGGCTGCGCGCCGAGGACGGTCAGATAGGGCCGATACGTCGGATTGGACTGAAGCGCTTTCACGTGCTCGTTGATCGGCCCGACGATCACAAACCGGCCGTCGGGACGGCCGAGCCGGACGAGGGCGTCCAGGATGATTTCAAGACCTTTGTGCGGACGGACCACGCCGCCAAAAACGATGCAACGCAAGCCCTCGAGTCCGCATTCGCGCTTCAGCGCGGCCGCTTGCTCCGGCGCCGAGGGCTTGAAGAACTCCGTGTCCACGCCCACGGGAACGATGCGACCGCCGAATTTTTTTTGAAGCCAGGTGCTGGTCGAAATCACCAGGTCGGCCCGCGGAATCAGTTTTTCCACAAGCGGGTGGAAGGGCTCCTCCAAGGGATGATGCAGGTTCCGCAGGACGCTGCGCCAGCGCGAACCCCGGCTCATTTGCCAGAACAAGGCGCCGTCCCATTCGTCGAGATAGACGATCACCTTCGCCCCGCGCCGTTTCTTTTCCCGGAGCGCCACGGGCACGGTGTCGGT
The DNA here is from genome assembly GCA_018823105.1 of Verrucomicrobiota bacterium. Classification (GTDB taxonomy): domain Bacteria; phylum Verrucomicrobiota; class Kiritimatiellia; order CAIQIC01; family JAGNIJ01; genus JAGNIJ01. The sequence continues at coordinate 15,781 of JAHJJH010000350.1, forward strand.
GAACGCCTTCACGGCGATGATCACGTCTCCCGTCAGCGCCGCGCCCAGCTTCCGGGATTCCCAGAGGAAGTCCGGCAGGCGGTACAGGCGCGGCGCGGGCACCACCGTGTAGTCGAACGCGCCGCGGTACATCGGGCAGACGCCATGCCCGAGGTCCGGGCCGACGATCTGGACCGGATAGTGTCGTTGCAGGGTGCGGGCCAGGACCGTGACCGGGCCAAGGACGGGACAGGCAATGTCGGGAACTAGAAACGAGACCTTCATTTCAGGCCGCGAATTGCGCAAATGGACGCGAATTTAAAAAAAGAGAATCCACAGCCCCCCGTCATTAGCTTAATTTCGCGTCACTCGCGGGTATCATTCTTGGTTGGCTCCCGCCGGTTCTGTTGGTAATGTGCACGCCCTCTGCGGTACAAAACGACCATGCGCATCGTGATCATAGGCGCGGGCCCGTGCGGGCTCGGCGCGGCCCACCGGCTGGCGGAGAAGGGCTTCACGGATTTCGCCGTGTACGACCGGCATCCCTACGTCGGCGGCCTGGCGGCGTCGTTCCGCGACGGGCGCGGCTTCCTGTGGGATTTCGCCGTCCACGTCGCGCATTCCCATTACCATTACATTGACCGGCTCATGGAGGACCTGCTGCCCGGCGGCTTCTATCACCACGAGCGCCGATCCTGGGTGAGCGAATACCGGACCTTCATCCCCTACCCCTTCCAGTACAACATCCGGCACCTGCCGCCGGCCTACCGCGATGAGTGCATCGAGGGCCTGCGCGAACTCGCGGCGGCCCCGGCGCGCCCGCCTCCCTCCAATTTTGAAGAGTGGATCCTGGCGGGATTCGGACGCGGCATCGCCCGTCATTTCATGTTCCCCTACAACCGCAAGACCTGGTCCATCGAGCCGCGCCTCATGGGGTACCAGTGGATCGGGGACCGGGTGCCGACCGTGGACCTGGCCCGCGTTATCCGCAACGTGGAGCAGGGGCTCGACGACGTCTCCTGGGGCCCCAATCATACGTTCCAGTTTCCCAAACAAGGCGGCACGGGGGCCATCTGGAAGGCGCTGGCCGCGCGCCTGCCGTCCGGCTCGCTTCACTTGTCCTGCGCCCTGACGGGCCTGGACACGCAAAAGAGGGAGGCCCGGTTCGCCGACGGCAGCCGCGAAACGTATGACCACTTGATTTCCACGATCCCGATCCCTCGGCTGGCCGAACTGGTCGGGGACGAGGTGATGATCCGTCGGGCGCGGCAACTGCGCCACACGCACGTGCACGTCGTGGGCGTCGCCCCGTCGTTCCCGATCCCCGAACCCCTGCGGGACAAGACCTGGATTTACGTTCCCGAGGAACAGCATGTTTTTTACCGGATCACGCCCTTCTCGACCTTCTCGCCCGACCACGTCCCCGACCCCGCGCGGCACTGTTCGTTTCTCTGCGAAATCTCGCAGCCGGGCGACGCCCCGATGGATGCTCCCGACCCGGCGCCCGCCACCCTGCGAGGGCTACGCGAGAGCGGGCTGGTGGACGCCGACCCGGCGACGACGCATATCTTTCACCGGAAGGAAGAATTCGGGTATCCTGTACCCACGCTCGATCGTGACGCGATCCTGGGCGACGTCCTGCCCGCGCTGGAGAAGTTGAACATCTACAGCCGCGGCCGGTTCGGCGGCTGGAAGTACGAAGTCTCCAACATGGACCACTCCGTCATGCAGGGCGTCGAAGTGGCGGACCGGATCCTGGGCGGCGCGGACGAAATCACCCTGCCGCAACCCAACGTAGTCAACGCCGGCAAGCGATGAAGAAAATTCTCATGGTTCTGACCAGCCACCGGCTGGACTGCTTCAAGCTCTGCATGGACCTGCTGGTGCGGGGCGGCTCCATCCGATTTTTCGATCGCGTCGTCCTGCTGCTCAACGGCGTCGCCGGCCGCCACCTTCGATACGTCCAGGCACTGAAAACCGACCACCCGGATGTCCCCTGGGACACGATTGCGGGGCCGCGCGGGCGGGGGCTGCTGGTTTCCAACCTGCAGAACGAGTGTGTCCGGCGATACCCCGATTCGCTTTACTTCAAGATCGACGAAGACACCTTTGTTTCCGCCGACTGGCCGCAGAAGCTCCTGGCCGCCTACGAGGCCCATCGGCAGGACCCCGCCCGCTCGCTGATCACCCCGGTCATCCCCAACAACGGCCTGGGGTGCCACTACCTGCTGACCGCCTTCCCGGAACTGGCCGCGGAGTACAAGCAGCGGTTCAACGCGCCCCTCACGCCCGCGGTGGACGGACCGGTCTGGATCAACGGGCGCATCGCGGAATGGATCACGCGGAAATTCCTCAACCTGGACGAGGCCAACGGCCGGCTTTGCGCCCGCCCCGCCCCGACGTTTCAGAAGTTTGCCCGCCGCTTCAGCATCAACTGCGTGTGCTACGATTACCGGCACTGGCAGGAGATCGGCGGCGTGCCGGAGCACGACGAGATCGGCTGGGGCGACTGGATCGTCGAGCACGGGAAGTTCGCCGTGCTGGTCACCGACGCCCTGGTGCATCATTACTCGTTCTTCGTCCAGCAGGACTGGCTGGACCGGACCCCGCTCCTCGAAGACCTGCGCCGGGCCAACCTCCCGGCGACGCTTTCCGCAAAAAGCCTGGCCGGTTACCACCTGCCCCGATGGGTTCGCATCGGCCGGCAACTCCCCCACGTGCTGAAACGCAGGCTGGGCCGGTTGTTCCGGGCCCCTTGAGCCGACGCATCCGCCGGCTTCACCGCGGGGAAAACAACCGGCGCAGGAATCGCAGCGGGGCCGCGTAGCGCGGTTTATACTCCAGGGTCACCAGATGTTTTCCCTCCGGCACCACGATGCCGAGGAAACAGCCGTACGCAGGGAATCCTTCGGCGGGACGGCCATCCATGGTCCAGGTCCACCATGGATAGTATTGGTTCGCACACACCAACACCGTAGTCCCGCGGGTTTCGACCTCGACTTCGTACCGTTCCGCCGTCGCGGTTCGCACCTGCACCGCACTCGGACCGGCATTCGATTCCACGCCAGAAACCTGCCGGGCAAAGTCGCGCTCCACCAGCACCGCGCCGCGCAGTTCATCCAGCGAAGACGATTCCATTTTGCTCCAGAGATCATCCGGCATCAAAAGCTCGACCGATGGGACAAGGAAAAATCGCGGTAGGGCTTGAGGGTTTTCGTACAGGTAGAGTTGCCGTCCCGGGTTTTTGCCCTGGAGGTAGGCACGCAGTTTCTGACCCGCCGACAGATTGACCCAGCCTCGCATGCGCTCCTCGCGAACCGTCTCCGGAAGAGGGATCAACCGACCGTCATCCACAGGCTGGTTCGCCACCAGGTAACGGGTTCCGGCCAGCGAAAGAAGGTCAAGATTGTACCAGCGGGAAAAAGGGAGGCTCAAGGCGCGGGCCTCCGGCATCACGCGGGGCCGATGCAGGTACACATACGAACCCCACTGATGAAATCCCCGGATCCAGGCATCCTTCTCCAGCAGCGGGCGCACTACGCCGGTCCAGAAACGGTAATAGCGCAGGCTGTATACGGGCGAGTGCCCGTCCGGGGTTTCCGCTCCGTACGCCAGCAGATAGCCCGGGTGCCAGCTTTGATCGGCCGCCACGGTCGCGATGCGCTCAAGCCGGCTCGATGCGTGTTGAGAAAGCCGGGCAAGGTCGGCGTTGCGAAAGAGCGATGACCAGTTCGATCCCTGATAGCGCATGGCCTGCCAGTGGACGGTTTTGACGTGCCAGGACCAGCCGGCGGCCGCCCACATCACCGCCGCGGCCGCCACGGTCGCGAGGGGCCAATGCCGCACCACCCGGCCTTCGGGGGTACAGTACTGAACGGTGCGCAAAGGAACTCGTTGCAGGGCCAGGACCCCGCTCAACGTCAGCGCCAGGCCGGACACCATTTCGAACCGGGTAAAGTCCACACCCCGGGCAAACCCGAGGTACGGCCCCACTAAGAGGACCAGCGGGGCCATGAGCGGCGCGGCCACCAACCCCAGCCCCAGCAGGCCCAGCAAGGCCCTGTTTTCGGGTCGGCGGAAGTCCGCCCCCAAGAGCCAAGCCAGGGCCGCGACCAGGAGAAGCCACCATTGCCGCGCATACAACAGCCGCTCCTTAAGCACCGCCCCCCAGTTGACGCCTCCCGAGCCAAAGTTCTGCCCCCGATAGGAAGCGTGGACATTGGCGGCCAGCGCCTGAAGCTCGGGGATCTGGCGGAAGGTTGCCACCACGCCAAAGACCGCCAGGCCCAGGGTCAGCAGCCCCTTGGTCTTCCACGAGGCCGCCCTCCAATGGAGGATCATGATAAAGAGCCAGGCCGCCGGCACAAGAAAGACGGTTCCGAGCACATGGGACATGCACCATCCCAGCGTCAGTCCCAGCAGGGCGCTTTTTCCCAGGGCCTTCAGCGGGTAGCGCAGCGAAAGCCGGCCAAAGAACCAGAGCAGCAGCGGCAGCCCGGGTTCGTTGAGCTGGTGCATGAAGCTTATTTCGCCCAGGTCCGTGTGAATGAGCGGATAGACCAGCGCCCCGGCCCAAGAAATGGCGCGGGGGGCATGAAAGACCTCTTGCAGAAGCCGGAAGGTAAAATAGGCCGCTATCCAGCGTTGAACAAATGTGACCAGCCCATGCGCCAGCCAATCGGGAAGAATGAGGAAGGGAATGGAGAACCAGGTCCACCAATGGATATTGGACAGCCGGTCCATCCCGCACAACCACCCATTGATCTGCGCGCCCAGCATGGCGCCCAGGTTGCCGGCATGGGCTTTGAGGAGCGGCATATACACGCTGGCATTATCATGAATGCGGACATAGGAAAAGGCGCCAAGCCCCCAGTATTCCACGGTCAGCCACAAGGCCCACAGTGCCGTCAGAATGCCCGGCTGTTGCAGCCTCTTCCACATCGCCGATCGAATCATGGTGTCACCTTTTACAGAAACTCCACGCCTGTCAAATCAGGGATTCCGCCGGTTGTTCACCACGCCCGGCGTGAACAGCGTGGGCTCGCACTCCGGCCCGCCGCCGCGGACCAACCGTTCCGCACATTCGTAGCCCTGCGCGAAACTGTGGTCCTGGTTGGCCACCTCGTACTTCCAGGCGCCGAAACGGCCGCGGCTGAAAATGCCCTTTGCCTCGAAGGCGCGCAGCGCCGGGTCCACGACGGCATCCCGCCCGAGGAAAGGCGTCGGATAGGCCTGCGGCAGGAAACGATGCGAGACGGAGACCACGCGGTTCCGGTCCGGCAGCAGGCCGTCCTCGACCAGCGCCCGCACCGTGTCCTCCGCCAGGGTCTCCCGCGGCACCGGCTTCTCCGGGCTCTCGGCGGTTTCCGTCATTAACGACCACTGTCGGCCCGGTTGCGGCGCGTTATTCGGGCTGTAGTTGGTGAAGACCGTCACGCGGTAATACGGGCTGTTGTTTTCGGGGAAATACATCCAACATTTGGTTTTCAGGTGCTCCGGGGCCGCGCCGTCCATTCCTACACCGACGACGTGGGTGGAGGAAAAAACGAGGCGGGCCGCCGTCCGCTCATCCACGACGCCCGGCGTCATACGAATCAGGTGGTTCAGCGGCAGCGTGGAGATCAGGTGCTCATACGACCACGTACGCCCATCCGCCGTCGTCACTTTACGGCGGTCGGGCTCAATACGGACGACGCGCGCGCCCAGGTTCACCCGTTCGGCGGGCAACCGGCGGCCCAGCGCCTCCCAGACCGCGCCGGTGCCGCCCCGCTTCGGAAAACGGAACGTCCGGTTCGGGCCCCAGGATACCTGGTCCTCGCCGGTCTCGATGGAACTCATCACGGCGGCGAGGTTCGGAACGGCCACGCGCTCTCCAATCCAGTGATAGTCCATCTTCTCTGGCGGGACCGCCCAGACCTTGACGTTGTACGGGATCAAAAACAGCCGCGCGATGCCGTCGCCAAAGGCAGCCAGGATCCATTCCTTGAAATTGTTGGGCGCGGGACGAGAAGTGTTCGGTGTTCCGCCTTCGCCAAGGCTTCGGCGGACAGGTCGGTGTTCGGTGTACAGTGAGGATTGGATCTCCGCCGCTTGGTGCAGTCCTTCGACGCAGGCCTCGCGGTCTTCCGGGTCCAGGCGATGCAGGTTGTTCTGGAACGGGTACGGGACGAAGCGCTTTCGTATCCAGATCCAGCTTTCGCGCTCGTGGCTGAACCATCCGTCCGGCCCGAGGGCCAGGTCCATGTACCGGTCAAAAGTCTCGTAGTGAGAGAACTGAACGTGCCCACCCAGGTCCCACGTGAAGCCCTTCTCGTCCACCCAGGACGAGGCCAGTCCGCCGAACTTGGGCTCGGCCTCCAGGAGGTGCCAGTCGATTCCTTTTTCCTCCAGGCGCAACGCGGCCCCCAGGCCCGTCGGTCCGCCGCCGAGGATCAGAAAATCAGCATGATGAATCATTTCCGTCTCATGACCTTCTTCGCGGCGGCCTTGACCAGCCAGCCGGGCAGGCGCAGGTCGAGCGGACGGCGCGGCCAGCCCCGGAGCACGAAGTAAAGCACCCGCCGGAACTGCCCCTCGTAATAATGATGCTCTGCGTTGATCAGGCAGGCGCGGGCAATGGCGGCGCGCACCTGGCGCCGAGTGACCAGCCCTTTCCACAAGCCGCTCCGGGACAGATCAATCAGCGCGGGCACATCCTCCGGCGTCCATTTCCAACGGCCCCGGCTCATGCCCTGGGGCCACCGGCGATACGAGGCCAGCGGCTCGGCGAGGAATCCGAATCCCGCCGGGGACTTCCGCAGCAGCGAGAAGAAATACAGGAAATCGCTGTTGGCCGATTTCAGGCTCGTGGCCTCACCCGCGTCGAGCCACGCGCGGCCCCGGACCATGATGGTGCTGATGGTAATGAAGCAATGGTCGAGCAACTCGCGGGCGCACGGCCCGGTCGGCGGGATCAGGCCCTCGTGCCGGATGCCGTTGCGCCGTCCCTCGGCGTCCATCACCCAGGCCTGCGTGTGGCTCAACAACAGTTCCGGGTGCGCCTCCATGAAGGCCGTCTGCCTCTGCAGTTTTTCCGGCGCCCACAGGTCATCCTGGTCGAGCAGGGCGCAGTATCGTCCCCAGGCCAGGGCCAGGCCCTCGGACCGGGCGATCTCGCAAAGGCCCGAGTTGCGGGCGCGTTGAACCAACCGCACCCGGTCGCCAAACGACCGGGCGATGGCGGCGGAGTCGTCCGTGGACGCGTCGTCCACAAGGATGAGTTCATAGTCCGTGAAGGTCTGCGCCAGCACGCTCTCGACGGCCTGCCGGAGCGTCGCGGCGCCGTTATACACGGGCATGACCACGCTGACCAGGGGGCTTTTTTTTTTCTTCTGAAGTCATGACGCCGAACGATTCTGCGGCGTTATCATCCCGCCCGGTCTCGCAGGAGCTCGACCCTCCAGTGTGATCGCAAAATGGAGGGCGGAGCTCTGCGACGCCGAAACTTCCGGTAGGGCGGCTTGGCCCAAGCCGCCGCGGCGCGTTCAGCGAACGCGCCCTACCAAACATGCTGTTCTACGATTCGGCCAAAGCATCGTGATACAGCTTGACATACTGTCCGGCCAACTCATGCCAGTCGAAGCGCTCCGCCCACTGGCGGACGGACGGCCGCAGGGCCGTCACCGCGTCCGGCTCGCGGGAAAGACGGGCCAGCCGATCCACCCAGTCCTCGACGTTTTTCCCTTCCATCAGGATGTTACAGGAGGCGTCCACGTAGTCGGGGACGCCGCCCACGCGGTTGGTCATGACCGGCGTCCCGCAGGCCATGGCTTCGAGCATCACGTTGTTCGCGGTACTGTCCAGCATGGGCATCAGCAGCAGATCGGCCTCCCGGTACGCCCGCAGCAGTTCTTCGTCCGTTAAGCGAGGCAACACTACCACGGCCGGACAATCGCGGTAGCCGGCCTGGCATTCCGGCGGGACCGCCACGGATAATTGCATAAGCCCCCCGGGCATCGCCCGCAGGACCACACGCAGGAACTCGTGATCCCGCTCGGTGGCTCCGACGAGTAGCCCGCGCAGGGGTTTGCCGGTGGTCGCCGACCTCTCGCCGGACGCGGCCGGCGAAAAGAACCGCGTGTCCACGCCGTGCGGCGTCACGCGCAGCCTTTCGCGCTGCACGCCCGCCTCCAGGAAAAACGGCTCCTGGCATCGCGCCACGACCGTGACCCAGTCGAAGGCCCGGTAATCCCGTCGGCCCGCCAGCACTTTCGCCACCCGCCGGCAGGAGCAGTGAAAAGTCCCGATCGTTTGAATCCCCCGCCGCCGGAAGGGCCCCGCCCGGCGCGGCGCGGCGAACTCCGCGAACAGGAAATGGGCCGCGCGCACGCCGGCGCGTCCGACCTCCCGGGCCAGGCGGCCGTCATCCCACAGGGGCACCAGCGCGTTCCACTCGCTCCCGTAATAAACCTGGCCGGCCCGGCGCAACCAGTGGCCGAGCGTCCAGCTTTTCCGCGCCAGTCGCTGCCACGCCACGTCGTGCACAATCGTCCGGATGCCCAGCGCTTCCGCCAGGGGCAGGAGCCCGGAGCGCGCGGCAAACGTGTCCGGGCGAAACGCCACGGCGACCACCCAGTCCTGGCCCATCCATTCCATTTTTTACGCAGATCGGAGGTTTATCCCGCCGCCTTCTGAAGAAACTTTTCGAGTTCCTTCAGATCGGAAACGACGGATTCGATGCACGGCGGTGTCCCGGTACAGACCGCCCGCGGATGCCAGTAAATACAGCCGGCGCAGGGCGCGGCCGGCCGCAGGGCCAGGTGCCGCGGGCCGCGCGGCGCCCACTTTTCCGGGAAAGTCGGGCCCCAGAACGTGACCGTGGGCGCGCCCACCGCCGCCGCGATATGCATCGGCCCGCTGTCATTGCCGACAAACAGCGCGCCGGATTCAAGGATCGCGGCCAATTCATCGAGGCCAGTGCGCCCGCCCAGGTTGACGGCCGGCGCGCGCATGGCCCCGCACACCTCCTCGCACAACGCCCGCTCGCCCGGCGAGCCCGCGACCAGGATGCGCCAGCCCTTCTTCGAGGCCAGCCAATCGCCCACTTCGGCAAACCGCGCGGCCGGCCACTGCTTGCCGGGCCACCCGGCGCCCGGCGCCAGCACGGCATACCGCTCACCCTCCGGAATGTCGAAGCCGCTCAACATGCGGCGCGCGCCCGCCCGCGCGGCCTCGTCCAGCGGATACTCCAGTGCATAGGGCCGGGACGGAAGGCCGGCGGGCGCGAGGCAGGCACCCACCCAGTCCGCCTCGCACATCCGGCTGTCGAACGGCAGGACGCGCTCTGTTTCCCACGGGGGCGGATAGAGCGGGAACTCCGGCGGAACGCCCCAGAACTCCCAGGGGCAAGCCGCCTGCAACAGGGCCAGTTCACAAAAGTGCAGCGGCGCGGCGCTGACAACGACGCGGTACGCCCGGTTCGCCAGTCGCCGCAGGAATGAAAGTTCTCCCCAAAATCCCCGCGCCGCTTCCCGGTGGCCCCGATTGAACTGCACGACGCGCGGATTCCAGACGAGGACTTCGTCAAAGCAGTCGAACTTCCGGGCCAGCGCGGCACTCCACGGGCCCACGAGGATATCCACGACCGTCGCCGGATGCTGTTTCTTGAACTCCCGGACCGCCGGGACGGCATGCAACAGGTCCCCGATATGTCCCAGCCGGAGCAGAAGGAGGCGGTCCTCGGCCCGGCGCGGGGGGCGCTCCATCAACGTCGCGCATTCCGTCAGCAGAAAGTACCGCCACAGGCACCACGGCGATTCGAGCCGCGCCTGGAGCCACCATCGCTCGCGAAAATCGCACAGGCCGCGCGCGATGAAGCGTCGCCAGCGCGGCCCGGCGCGGACAACGCCCCGCCAACCAGCGCCGGAAAGCAAGGCCACAATGATCAAGCCCGGCAGCACCAGGAGGACGGCCAGACCTTCGAGGCCATGGAGCAGACCGGTGAAAAACCGCCGCACGAGGATTCCTGTTCCGCCGGGGCCCAGCCTAGGGCCCCGCGCACGTGGCGTAGAGAATGGTTTCGTTGCCCCAGGAGCCGTGATGGCCGAGGAAGTACCGGTACGAGGGCTCCAACCCGGAGATGAGGTCCGGCACGTCGGCCAGATCGTCGCGTCCCTGCTGCTTATGATAGGCGCTTACCTGGAGTTTCGGTTTAAACTTCCGGATCGTCTCCGCCGCCCCTTTCAGGATGGGCACTTCGTATCCCTCCGTGTCCAGTTTGATCAAATCCACGCGCTGGAGGTTACTCTCCCGTACGAATTGATCCACCGACACGACCCGCACCGCCATTCCACCCTCTTCATCGGGTCGCGCGATATGGGACAGGCTTTTTTGTGAAATAAATCGCACCTCGGCTTCGGCCTCGCCGAGCGCCAGCGGCACCATGATGATGTTCGGTTTTGCGTCCAGCGCCAGGCCCAGTTTCTCCCGGTTGGCGGGATCCGGCTCAAAGGCGTACACGCGCCCCTCCGTGCCGACCTGTGAGGAGAACATCAACGAATCGGCGCCGTCCTCCGCCCCGACATCCAGCACGATATCTCCCGTCTGCGCCTTCACGACCGGATGATCGTACTGGCGATAGGCGGCCAGCCGCAACCACTTCTCCCCCCCATCCAACCGATGCCGCACCGCTGACGCCAGAGTCAGCCGGGACTCGTCATCCTGAAGCCGATCGAATAGGCGGTTGAGCGATGGCTCATACTTGGTCAGGAAATCCGGTTCATACCGAAAAGGCCTGTGATAGTCCGGGTCCTGGAAAAACATGACATGCCGGAATCCGCTTTGGGCCAGTCGCAGGCTCTGCCAGACCTCAAAGCCTTTGAATCCATACATCACAAGGGCGGGCGAATCCCCAGGCTTCAGATCGTCCAATTGATAAAACCGCCAACCCAACCCGCGATGAAGTACGGCGGCGGCCATGCGTTTCAGGCGATAGTGGTCTCGCCAGTCGTCATCCGGGAGTAGAAAGGCTTTGATGCGAATCCCGTGCGCTTTTCGAAAGTAGCGGCGAGCTTCGCACAGGAATTTGGCCTCGCAAAACACAGTCAGCAGGCGCTTCCTATCCCAGCCTTCAGGAAACACCGGCCTGAATTTTTCCGCTTGATCAACCAGCTGTTTCAGTGTCGGCATGGACTTCTCTCTCGACTGTTTCAGTGACCCCGCCGCCAGTAGACCAGCATGGTGTCGTGGAGATGCCGCATTGTGGCGAGCTCGGGAATTTCCTGCCGGAGTTCATTCAGCGCCCGGGTAAGGCCCTTCCAGTACGGGGAGCCGTAGTCGTGCCACAGGATGACACCGCCGTCCGGCTTCAGAAGCTTGAGTGCCGCGCGCGTATCGCTCTTGACGTATTCATAGGAATGCGAGCCGTCCACGAACACCAGGTCCATCCGTCCCTCGTACGGCGTAAAGTCGAACGTCGCCGAATCGCCGTACAACTGCGTGATCCGCGCCGCCCACGACGTGTTAAGAAAGCGCGCACCCGACTGCGGCTTCTGAATGTATTTCTCATCCCCGCAGGCGATCGAATGGCGCGTATGGCCCAGCCCTTCCGGCGGGAGATCCAGCGTATAGATACGGCCTTCCACGGGCGCGTTGGCCGCCAGGTTGATCGTGGTGCGGCCGTCGAACGTGCCGATCTCGAAGCAGGCGGCCGGCCGGACCGCC
>JAHJJH010000351.1 GCA_018823105.1 Verrucomicrobiota bacterium
CGTGGTCCGCAGCGGGCGCACGATCCTGTTCGTCAGCCACAACATGGCGGCCGTCGAAGGGTTGTGCTCCCGTGCCGTTTTGCTGGATCACGGCCGCGTGGCCTGTGTCGGAGAAGTGGATGAAGTTCTCGGGCAGTATCTCACGCGGAGCGTCGAGCACCAGGGCAACATCGACCTGACGGCCCTGCCGGCGGGCTCCGGCGGCCTGCTCAAACGATTCCGGATCCTGGACAAGTCCGGGCGGCCGTGTGCGGCGATACCGCTCGGTGAATCCGTGCTCTTTGAGCTGGAAGGCGAGTCGCCGACCCGAATCAACAATGTCGTGATGAATATCGGGATGGATACCCTGATGGGACAGCGCGTGGCGTCCTTCAATACGCATTTCCAGTATCGCGCCCCCGTCACCCTTCAGGGCCCGTTCCGCATGCAGTGCCGTTTTGAGAATTGCCGCTTGCGGCCGGGGCCGTACCTGCTCTCCCTGACGCTGAAGTCCGCGGACAACCTCTTGCAGCGGATCACGGCGATCCCGGTGGAGATTGTTGCCACGGATATTTACGGCAGCGGCAAGATTCAGCCGCAGAACAAGGGCGTGTACCTCCCGGAGGCCGTGTGGCTGGTGGAGGGGACACAGTCGCCAAAGACGGGTTTGCCGTCTGCAACATAGGTTCGCCGCCGTTCCCAAGGCGGCGTCTGTTCGGCTTCATACACGGTCTATCATGGGCAGATACATCGAGATCATCGGCCTTCCTGGATCAGGAAAGTCTACGTTGTACAATACGGTCCTGAGGTACCTGGAGAATGGCGGCATCAAGGTGTTCCCCAGGGAAAACGAACGGCTGGACAGCCGACTGTTGTCTCTATACCTGAAAAAGCACGAGCCATTTCGACGGACGAGTGGTTTTCGCGGGGCGTGGAATGGCGTACGAGGCAGGCTTGTTGGCAGGTTCTTCAAATCGGCGCGAGCCGAATCGGTCGAGCTTAGATCGTTTATATACAGTCACACCGAATTTGTGGAGTTGATACTCGCAATTCTTGTCAGGCGCGCGCTTCCTCAATGGGAGAAGGAACACGTTTTGGGGCGGTACTTTGACAGCTTTGCTCATTTTCAAATCGCCCATGCAGTAATAGGTGAGGGCGAAGCCATCCTGACGGATCCCGGATTGATTCAGAGGGGGATCGCCTTGTTGGGATACGGGACGGCCGAAACCAACGACCAGGACCTGCACGAATACATGCGACTAACGCCGCGGCCCGACCTGGTGATTTCCGTCCAGACTCCACCCGCGATCTGCCTGGCGAGAATGCAGGCGCGCAGCTTTCCAAAGCGCTTGCAGGATATGAGTGAGCGGGAAATAACAGAATCGCTGAATAAGTGTCAAACGTACCTGCAGATAGCCAAAGAGTGTCTGCGGCAGCGGGGCTCTGCGCTGATCGAAGTGGAAAACGCCGGGACACTTCCGTTATCCATCGAGAAGATTCGAGCGGATCTTGAGCGGGTTGGTCTTGGGCATTGATGTTTGACGCCTCCACGCCGAACAGCACCCTCTTCCGGATCACAGCCATCGTCATGGAAGCTATAAGAAAGCAGCTGAGGCGGATAAAAAGAACCCTCCTCCGGCAACTGCCGAAGGCAGGATTTTTTCCACACCTGACGCGGGTCAAGCGGGCGTGTCAGCTTGAATTTCGCAAGTTTCGCGAGGCAAAAAACCTGGCCTTCCCTCTGGCAGGCTATTCCCGCGTCCGGTTTTATCAATTCACGAAGGCAACCGCCGAATTCTTCTTTGACCGTGTGGGGCGAACCGACATCTACGTGCCGGATACGCCGCATTTTCACCTTGCGCGCGCGCTGGTTGGAGGATCGGACCAGGAGATTGAGGCCGCCACCACTCTCTATACGGATTACCTTGTGGCAGCCTCTGAAACCACCGGAAGCATGCCACGGGAACCGGGTGTCGCGAAATTCAAAAGGTGCTTGTTTGATGCTCAAAAGCGACCGCAGAGGACTTCACCGGTAATTTTGACTCAGCTAGCGCCGGGCGGCGAGTATTTTACGGTGGATGGAAACGCCCGCCTGGCGATGGCCCTGGCGCTCGGCCGGGAAATCCGTGTCAAGGTTTGGCCGTTTGATCTGGCGTTCATGAACTTTGCACCGGTCACGGAGTTTTACGGAACCCAGCACAATAATCGCCCTTATCAAAGCATCTTATTCCGGCAAAAGATCGCGATCCCCGGACGCCGGGAGGATACGATCGAGCGCCTGAGGATGATCCCTGGAGACCTGCTATCCGGCGCACGAGTCCTGGACATCGCCAGCAATTTCGGCATGACCAGCATTCTGGCCCGTTCCCTGGGGGCCGCCTCCGTGCTGGGGCTGGAACTTTCCAGCAACATGGTTGACCTGGCCAGCCGCTTTGCCATGCTCGAAGGTGTACATCCCGAGGTGCAGTTCAGACGGTTCAATATCGTCACCGATGCTCTCGGGGAAGAGGAGCGCTTCGATATCGGATTCATGTTTTCAATTTTTACGCACTTGTCGGATCCACAGAAATTGACCCGGATCACCGAGCGCCACATTCGGAAATACGTGGTCTTCGAATCGCACCCGGGCGGGAAGTACGAGACGTATAAAAACTTCTTTGACAGCGGGCTGTTTGAATCCGTGAAGGAAGTGGGGCGTTTGTCGAGGTCGGTATTCATGCCGGAGAAGACGCGCGTCTTGTGGCTTTGCAAAAAGGCCCATTTCGCATAGGCCGCGGGAACGGGGAACAACCTATGTTCAGGCAATGGGTGAAAAGCCGGATCGGCCGGTTCAAGGAACGTATGCCCCTGCCGGAGTTTCTTCAGGAATGGAGGGCGGTGCGAGCAGGCATGGCACGGCACCGCGCCCAAGGACAGGAGGCGTGCCGGTACCGCTTGCGCCGCAATCTGCATCGTCTGGAAAAGGGTCTAATGATGCCAGGCGCCCGCCCGGTGTATGGGGCCGAGTATATCGCGGAGACGGTGGCGGCCTATGCCTCGCTGCGGCAAGGCGCCGCGTGCGAGGACACGCGGGACGAAATGCTCTGGGCCCATAACGTTCTGCGGGCCTATTTCGGCCGGGTGGGCCCGAATCCGGCCGTGGATGGGGCCCGGCGGCTTTTTGACTCCCTGGCCGGACCAACGCCTCTGGGGGAGGTCGAGGTCGCGCTGCCGTTCCGTCAGAAGGAAATAGGTCCCGCGCCCCTGTCCTATGAACAAATCCTGGCCGCGACGCGGCATCGCAAATCGGTGCGCTGGTTTCTGCCGCGTCCGGTTCCGCATGCCGCCCTGGATCAGGCCATGGCGGCCGCAATCGCGGCGCCCAGCGCCTGCAACCGACAGGCTTTCGCCTTCCTGATAATGGACGCGCCGGAACGCGTCCGTTCCGTGGCCGCCCTGCTGCTGGGGGTTTCCGGTTTTGACCATCAGATCCCCGTGCTGGTGGCCGTGGTCGGCAGCCTTCGCGGCTATGAACACGCGCGAGACCGACACCTCATCTATGTGGATGGCGGCCTGGCGGCGATGAACTTCATGCTGGCCCTCGATGCCCTGGGCCTCGCCGCCTGCCCGGTCAACTGGCCCGATCGACCTCAACAGAACCGGAACCTGGCGGCGCTGCTGGGGTTGGAGGACGACGAGCGCGCCGTGATGTTTCTGGCTGTGGGCTATCCGGATCCGGAGGGCATGGTGGCCCACTCCCAGCGGAAGTCACTCGATCTGCTGAGGAGATACCTCCCCTGACGCGCTCAAGGAGATGGATTTGACCACGATCGAGATCGTCGGAGCGGCTTTCGGCAATAAGGGTGCGCAGCTCATGCTCTATGCCGCGGCACAACACCTGCGGCATGCCTTTGGCGGTGTCAGGGTAGTGGTCGAGCCGGGCACCGGCACGTACGAGGAACGGGCCCGCTACGGTCTCTACCAGAAGATGCGCGAGCGCGCTTACGGGCGGATGGGATTCCTGATCGAGCTTCTCATGCACGGTGGATACCGGAGGAAATTCGGCATGGTGTCCGAAGATGAGATCGATGCCATCATCGACGTCTCCGGTTTCGCGTACGGTGATCTGTGGGGCCCCGAGCACATGGAGAAACGCTCCGCCGCCGTCCGCCGATGGAAAAGGCGAGGGAAGAAGATCGTGATCCTGCCGCAAACCTTCGGACCGTTTGTGATCCCCAGGGTTCGCCAAGCCGCCCTCGAGATTCTCGGGAGTGCGGACCTCGTCTTTGCCAGGGATCGGACCTCGTATTCGCACGCCTGCGGCCTCGGCATCACGCAGGTGCAGATGGCGCCGGACATCACGCACCTGGTTTCCGGCATCGTGCCCGACTGTTTCAGCCCGCCGACCCCTTGGTCCTGCGTGATCCCGAACCACCAGATGATCCGCATGGGAGCGAGCGACGTGCGCGACCAATATCACGTGTTCCTCGTCAATGTTATCCAGGAACTCCTGGCCCGGAATCTCCACCCGCACGTGCTCCAGCACGAAGCCAAAGACGATTCCGCGCTCGTCGCTGAACTCCGTTCGGTGTTTGGCGATTCGGTCCCCGTCCTTCGCGAAGAGGACCCGGTCCGCGTCAAGGGCATCATTGGAACCAGTTTCCTCGTGGTCGCATCCCGGTTCCATGGCCTGCTCAATGCCCTCTCCCAGGGCGTGCCCGCCCTCGCCACTTCCTGGAGCCACAAGTACGAGGAACTGCTGGAGGACTACGGATGTCCGCACAATCTGCTCTCGCCGGATGCGCCCGCGCCGGTCATCGCCGCCAAGCTGGATGAACTGCATCGCGAACCCGGCAGAACCACCCTCGTCAACACGATGTGCGAGGCCGCCGCCGCGCAAAGGCAGAAAGTTTCGGCCATGTGGTCGCAGGTGGATGCCCTCTTGACCGGCCGCGTGTCCGGACAGCACTGACTTCGCGCCTCTGCCCCGATCCAGATCGCTGAGATGAACTCCCGGCCATCGAGCGTCCGGACGCTGGTGGACAGGGCCCTTCAAAGAGCTCTGCACAGCGCGCCCGGTGTGCTCGTCTCGCGGATCGCGTATTCTATTTTCCGCCACGGCTTCTTTTCAAAGAGAACAGATCTGCTCTTCAGGGGGGATCTGGTCCGGCTGTCTGCGAGGGTCCGTGGGTTCCGCGGCTCCCCCCGTCCCGCCTTCACTCACCTTCACATCGGCTGCGGAGATCGTTGCGTGCCGGGCTTCCTGAACGTCGATGCCCGGGCCGGAGACGAGCAGGTCGACCTGGCGGCAGGGAACCTGCCTTGGGACAACGGGGTATTCGACGTGATCGTGGGCCAGCACGTGATCGAGCACTTCGATCTCGTGTCCGAGCTGATCCCGCTCTTACGCGAGCTGCGGCGTGTTTCAAAGGACGGAGCCGAGATATGGCTTTCCTGCCCCGACATGGAGAAGGTCTGTCGGTCGTATGTCAACGGCACCCTCGGCCAGTTGATCGCCGACCGGGAGAAGCGATTGGGCGATCTCGACCTCGGGCAGGCTCCTGATCAGCACATGGTGAACTTCCTTTTTCACCAATGGGGAGAGCACAGGAACCTGTTCGACTTCGGTTTGCTCAAGTGGGCGCTGGAGCAAACCGGCTTCGGGAGCTGCACCCGCACAAGCGAGAAGCAGTTCCTCGGGCGCTTTCCGAGCTTCCCGCCGCGGAAAGACGATCTGCAGTCTCTCTACGTTCACGCGACCGCCGGGATCGCTGAAGGGATGAAGCCCCGTTGAACAACCCGCTCGTTAGTATCATCATCCCCTGCCACAATGCGGAAGAGTACATCGCCGAAGCGATCCAAAGCGCGCTGGATCAGAGGTGTCCGAACAAGGAAGTCATCGTGGTCGATGACGGCTCGACGGACGGCAGCCTCGACGCCATCCGCTCCTTCGGC
Source organism: Verrucomicrobiota bacterium (assembly GCA_018823105.1). Lineage (GTDB taxonomy): Bacteria > Verrucomicrobiota > Kiritimatiellia > CAIQIC01 > JAGNIJ01 > JAGNIJ01. The sequence continues at coordinate 5,914 of JAHJJH010000351.1, forward strand.
AACAGGGCCCGCTGGGTCACCGGCCCTAATCGCGGAGGGAATGTGGCCCGCAACACGGGGTTGGGCATGGCCCGGGGGAACTTCATCCAGTTCCTCGACGCCGATGATCTCCTATACCCGGACAAACTGGCCGTCCAGATGCCGCTGCTGAACGAGTCGGATCTGGATGTGGTGTTCTGCGCCTGGGACTGGCAGAACCGGGAAACGGGGACCAGCAAGGTCCAGCGTCGCCCGTACGCCGGCGAGGACCCATTCCTTTACGTGCTGGCGGGCCCTCTTCAGACATCCGCCGGACTCTACCGAATTGATGCGCTCCGTCGCGTGGGCGGATTCACGGAAGGACTGCCCCGTGCGCAGGAGTTTGATTTGCATGTGCGCATGGCGTTGGATGGCATGCGTTGCGGCTACACAGACCAGGTGTTGTACGCGTTTCGCAAGAGCGAATCGGGCATTTCGGGCGATCTCCGCCCAATCGCCGCGCAGAAGATCCGCATTCTCCAGAACGCACTGGATCAGGTCCGCAAACACAGCCCGCCGGATCTTGCCCGCCTCGCCGCCATCCAGGATGCATCGATCCAGACCGGACGCGATGTCATGAACCGGGGCGGGTGGTCCCAAGCCTTGACCGCATTCCGACTGGCCCGCACGTCTCAGGCGCACCGTCACCATCCGTCCTCTCGGCTGGGAACACTCCTCATGGGACTGCTCGGGTTTGTGCCGGGACTCATGGTGTTCGAGTCACTGCGGGCTCTGAAGACCACGCGATTCGGACGCTTAAACCGTGCGTGACAGGGAACTCCCATGCCAAACCGACACATGACGGCTGACCGAATCCGGGACGCTGTGTTGAAGCGATGCCGGCGCTTCTGGCACGCGACTCTGCTGTACATCACCAACCATGTGATCTCCCGCTGTCTCTCCTCGCGATGCCGGCTGTTTTGGTACCGCCACGTGATGAAGTTTAATATCGCAGTCGGTGCGGCCATCTTAATCGGCTGTCGCTTTTCGAAACAGGGCAACTTGACCGTTGGCGAGCACACGGTCATCAACAATGACTGCCGGATCGATAATCGCGAACCCGTCCGCATCGGTGCGAATGTTTCCCTCTCGTATGGAACGCTGGTCGTGACCGGCGGACACGACATCGATTCAAGCCGATTCGCTTACAAAGGGGAAGGCGTCGAGATCGAGGACTATGTGTGGGTGTGCGCCCGCGCAATCATTCAACCGGGCGTGAAACTGGGCCGAGGGAGCGTTGTTCTTCCCGGCAGTGTAGTGACCGCCTCCGTACCGGAACGCCATGTAGTCGGAGGAGCGCCGGCACGCTTCGTGAAAGAACGAAAGGCCGAATTAGTCTATTGCCAGGATTGGGATTCCGTCGTCCCTCCTCTCGGATAGTCCGGAACGACCCCATGGAGCGGAAACTGATCCAGCCCTATCCGAATCATCAATGCCCTCGGCCGGTATCCGAGGCGGATAAAATTGTTTCGCCCGTCCCGGTCTTTTATATCCGCTACCGCTATTCTCACCACGCTTTCGTGTCCGGCTATGATCGCTTGTGTGACTATGTGGGGGAAACCATCCGGCTTTCAAAAATCAATTACTGGATGGGGGAGACCGTGCTTCGCCTCCCGGCGTTGCTCGCGGCCAAGCGGGGCGGCCATTTTGAGTATTCACGATATGACTACGTGATGGAACGCGAAGCCATCCGCCATTTTCTGGCGCACTACAACTCAATTTATCATTTTGTGTATGGGGAAAAGAGTTTCAAGCGGATGGCACGATTTGCGGGCCGGAACGGCAACCGGATCGTCTGCACCGTACACCATCCCGCCTCGCATCACCCCTGGCTCTTTAAGAAAGGCATGGATCATTTTCGAAAGGCGGATCTAATCACGGTCGTCTCGCGCGACATGGTCGCGCCCTGGAAGTCGATTGTGGGGGATGACAAGGTCGCATGGATTCCCTATGCCGTGGATGCCGGGTATTTCAAACCGGTCGAATCGGAGAACCCGGATCGGCCACCCCGGTGTGTCTTCATTGGACATCACGAACGAGACTTCGAGACACTCCCGCAGGTGGTCGAAGGGATTCTCTCTCAGCACCCCAGCGTGGAGTTCATCATGATTTCCAAGGACCCGCGGTGTGAACCCATCGCCCGCCGGAATTCCCGGGCCCAGTGGCATCCCAGAATGTCGGATCCGGATTATCTGGCCGCGTTACAGCATGCGGATCTTTTGGTTCTCCCGTTGAAATGCAGCACCACCAATACGGCGGTTCTGGAGGCCATGGCTTGCGGACTTCCCGTGATCACGAATACCGGGGGTATTGAGGACTATCTTGATCGAGAAGGCAGCCTTCTGTTCCCCGTGGGGACCACCGACGCCATGTCGGAGGCGGCCGTGCGGCTCCTGCGGGATCCGGAGTTGAAAAATCGCATGTCCGCGGCTGCCCGGCGGCGCGCGTTGACGTTCTCGTGGACCTCCATCGCCCAACAGATGGTGGGCCTTTATAAGCAACTGGCAGCCGGCTGATGAAAACGGGCGGGAAACAACCGGTCGATCCTGGAAGCCATGGCTTCCGGACTGCCCGTCATTGCCACGGACGTGGCCGGAGCCGCGGAAGCCCTCCGCCACGAACAGGAAGGCCTGCTGATCCCTCCCGGCGACATCGAGGCCCTGCGCAGCGCCCTTCAGCGCCTGATGGAAGACGACACGCGGCGCGTGAATCTGTCGGAGCGAGGACGCGAGCGGATTCAGGAGGCTTTCACCGTCGAGACGATGGGGCGCGGCGCGCTTTCAACGTACGATCGTCTGCTCGCAAACCCATGCGCCGCATGACCTTCCAGGGCGCCCATGATCCATAGGATTTTCTTGTTCATGAAGCGCTTCCTTCGCGCCCGGCGATACGGCGTTTTTTTCCCGGGGACGTCCCGGTTTTCGCCGCCGCACCGCATCCGGCTGGGCGCGCGCGAGGTGACGCTGTCTTTCCCTGACGAAATCGGCCTGCGCAGTGATTTCATCAATGTTATTCTCGACGACGAATACGGGCTGCACAACATGCCTTTCGCTCTCGAACGCGTCCTGGATGTCGGAGCGAATATCGGCTTATTTTCCATTTGGTGCGCGCACCATTTCCCGAACGCCACGATCCACGCCTACGAACCCAACCCGAGAATACTTCCGGATACCCGGCACAATCTCGAGGGAACAGGCGTAACGCTGTTCCCGTTCTGCCTGGGCAAGGAGGCCGGGTTTGCCAAAATGATCGATCCCTCGGAATCCCGCCGGGCTCAAACCGTGGACCACGCGGACGGCAACATCAGGATAATCACGCTGCATGAAGCGGTTCAGCGCATGGGCGGGGCCGTTGACCTGCTCAAGCTGGACGCGGAGGGAGCCGAATGGGCTCTTTTCGAAAACAAACAGGGGTTTGAGCACGTCCGCCTGATCCGCATGGAATACCACCTGGCGGGCGCGCGGACTCACGCGGACTTCATCTCCGCCGTGAAAAGCCTTGGATTTCGCGTGGACCGCCTGGTGTCCAAGGCATCCGTCGGGATCGCCTGGCTCTCCAGGCAACCTGCATAAGCGCATGGATCTTCCTGATAACGCAGCCCCCCGGGTTTCCATTTGTATTCCCACGCGCAATCGCAAGGATGCGCTTGCTGTGTGTCTCGAGTCCTGCATGGCACAAGACTATCGCCCCCTCGAGATCATCGTATACGACGATGCGTCAACCGATGGCACACCCGGTGAGGTGAAGCGCCTGTTCCCCGAGATCCTGTGTATTTCGACAAGGAAGCGGGTAGGACAAGCCGGCCTGCGGGATCGCGGGTTCCGGGATTGCCATGGCGATTTTGTTTTTTCCCTCGATGACGACGCCTACTTCAGCGACACCGGCACTATCCTTCGCACATTGAGTGACTTTCAGAATGACCCCGGCATCGGTGGCGTTGCCATCCCCTTTATTGAACCCATCCGCCGGGCTTCCCATGAACAAGCGCCACTTTCCCCCCACGACAATCTCCGCAGTTTCTACGGATGTGCCTACGCAATCCGGCGCGCCACGGCCTTAGCCTGCGGTGGTTATCGGGCATTTTTCCAGGCGCATGTGGAAGAACGCGATCTTTGCATACGAATACTCGACCATGGTGGCGGCATCATCTACGGAAGCGCCCCTCCGGTGGTTCACATGGTCCATCCAACCGGGGAGCGCCCGCGAGTTCAATACCTGGGCGTTCGAAACACCTTGTTGTTCGACTACCTCAACATTCCCCAGCCCTATGTGGTGCAAAAGTATGTGATGGACATGGCCAGATTGTTTGTGCACAAGCTCACCCTCTTTTCGGCGCCCCGCCGGCTGTTCTATGTTCTCGCCGGAGTGGGGGCTTGCTTGCGTTACCTCCTCCGGCGTCACGCGGTTTCCAGGGCCACCTACAAAAAGTTCATTCGGCTCCCCGGGCATTCCCCGCTTTCATGCGCGGGTCCATTGCCGCCGCCGGCGAGGCGACCCGTCCAACATAGATGATTTCCTGCCGATGACAGGCTCCCTTGTCAGCATTGTGATCCCTTGTTTTAACGCCGAGCCATATATCGCCCGGGCGATTCGCAGCGCGCTGGAACAGACGCATTCCGAGGTTGAGATTATTGTCGTGGATGACGGATCCACGGACGGGAGCTTGCAGGTCATCCAGTCCTTCGGCCAGGCGATTCGTTTTGAGGCCGTCCCCCACGGGGGCGCGGCAGCGGCCCGTAACCGGGGCTTGGTCATGGCGGCGGGCGAGTTAGTCCAGTTTCTCGACGCCGACGACATCCTCTACCCCGAGAAAATACGGCTCAGCCTGGAACAACTTGGCCAAACGGGAGCAGATATTGTCTTCTGCAATGGCGACAAGCACTCCGAAGAGGGGGGCTGCGAACGGCGTTTCCCCGAATCCTTGGATGTAAGCGATCCTGTCCCTTTCACGCTTTTCAACCACATTCCCATCCAGGCCCCGCTGCACTGGCGTAAAAACATTGAGCTGGTTCACGGCTTCCGGGAGGACCTGTGCTGCTGCCAGGACTTGCAGTTGCATCTCGATCTTGCCTGCGCAGGGCTGAAGTTCCATTACTTCCCCGCGCGCCTCTACGGCATCCACCGCATGCGGGGAAGTATTTCGGCCGAGGACGCCCGGCGCCTCGACCTGCAAGCCGATGTGCTCTGGCCCGCGTACCGGGAGCTGCAGCGCAGGGGCCAATTGACGGATAGTCGCGCCCGCGCGCTGGCTGAAAAAATGGCCGAAACAGCGCGCCACACCCTGCGGCTTGGCAACACACTGGAAGCCCGCGCCTATTTTAGGCAAGCCCGGAGCATGCACCGGGAGGGCGGGCTCGGTGTGTATAGTCGCTCAGCCCGGCTTTCCTATCACCTGCTGGGCCCGACCTGGACGGAGCGGGCCATTCAACGCAGGCGCGGGAGAAGCGCATCGCGGCATCAGGGCCCGGCCCGGCGCACTCCGATTGTTTACCTGGTGCATCGAGACGGCCTCTCCCCCATCACTCCGTCCGTGGCTGCCATCCCCATGGGCAAACTCCGCCGGGGCGGAAGGCGAGTCTCCCTGCTCTTCTTCGCCCCGATAGGCGAAGGCTTGCGCCCGTCGTTGAAGCAACGGTGGCGAGAGGCCGAGGCACAAATCAGCAGGGATTTCACAGGCCCCCTGAACAAGCTGTGGTCTCCGCCCTCCCGATTCCGGGCGGCTTGGGACGAGGGCGCCACACTTTCCGGATGGATCCGCCGCAACCTGGGCCCGCGCCAACCTTTGATCCTGCACTGTCAAAGCCCGATGGCCACCCGGATCGGCCTGGAGGCGCGCCGGCGGCTGCCGGTCAAGGTTATCAATTATGTGCTGGGCCTGATGTATGCGGAGTTCAGGGAAAACACGCTGGGCCCGTCGGCACACGGCTTACCTGGGGAAATGGAGGGGGAAACTCGGCGCCTCTATGATTTCGAGATGGAGATGGCCCTGGAGGCCGATGCCGTGATTTCCATCTCCGACGCGATGACCCGGTTCCTCACCGACCGCTTCCGCGTCCCGAGCGATCGGATTACCATGATTCCCTGCTGCGTGGATACCCGGCGATTCACCGGCGATCCCGCCCGGCGAAAACAGATCCGGGACGAACTCGGGCTACAGGACCGCTTCGTGCTGGTTTTCTGCGGCGGTATTCGATGGTGGCAACTCCCCGAACAGGGGATTCTAGTTTTCAAGGCGTTGAAACAAATCCGGCCGAACGCCCACTACCTGGCCCTGGCGGCCGATCCGCCCCGAATGCTCGCCATGCTCCGCGCGGCCGGTGTCGCCGAGCGCGACGCCACGGTGCGAAGGGTCACGCACGCCGAGATGCCCGGATACCTGGCCGCGGCCGACCTGGGCTTGATGACCCGGACTAACTCCATCGCCAGTATCGTATCTTCGCCGATAAAATTTTCGGAATACCTTGCCAGCGGTCTGCCGGTGATCATCCACCCGAACATCGGCGATTATTCCGAGCTCGTGCAGAAGGAAGTTTTGGGCGTTGTGGTCCCGCACGAAGCCGATGAGCAGACCCTCTCCTCGTGCCTTGAACCTTTTCTCGCCTCCTACACGGCCTCGGCCGATTTGCTGCAAGCGCGATGCCGGGTTGTCGCCCGGGAACAGCTTTCATGGGACGCCCACTTGCATAAACTGCCGGCTCTTTATGATCGTCTAATGAGCCTTTGACGCACATGAAAACGCGTCCCTATCGCATCCTTCACGTCGTCCCGGTCCTGGGCCGGGACCGGACGGTCGGCGGCGCCGTCCGGGCCGTTGTGGATATCGTCCGGTCTCAAGAGGAATCGCCGCATTTCGAACCGCGCCTGTGCGTGCTCGGACCGGAGGATGCGAACTATGCCCACTACGGGTTGTCCGAGCGCCCGGTGTTTCTTGGTTTTCCCGGCCAGATGCGGGATATGCGCGAGGCCCTGCCTTGCCTGCGCGCCCTGCGTGCGCTGATCCATGACTTCCGGCCCGATATCCTTCACAGCCATCTTTGGATAGCCGACGTTCTCGGCGCCGTCGCCGTGCTGGGCCGGGAGGTGCGCCATGTAGTCCACATTCACGACACCCGGCCCTGGCTCGTGGACGAAAGCCCTCCGCGCCGGATGCGGCGGGTTCTGACGCGCTGGCTGCTTCGGTCTTCGCGTGCCACGTTCATCGCCTGTTCCGAGGCCGCCCGGCAGTATACCGCCGAGAACTTGCCGGTTTCGCCGGAGACGATCACCGTCATCCCGTACGGCCTGGACCCTTCGTGGTTTTCACCCGCGCCCGCGGCGCCGCGGCGCGATCCCGGCGCCTTCATCATCGGCGCGGCAGGGCGCCTGCAGCCGGAGAAAGGGCACGAATTTCTTTTGCGGGCCGTCGGGCAACTCGTCAGGCGAGATATCGCCTGCGAATTGCGCATCGCCGGCGGCGGCACCCGGATGGCGGAGTTACAGGAATTGTGCCGGCTCCTGGGCATTGAAGCTCAGGTCCGGTTTCTCGGCCGGGTATCGGACATGCGAACTTTTTATGAGGGCCTGGATGTTTTCGCGCTGCCGTCGATCGCCGCAGAGGGATTGCCGATTTCCATTCTTGAAGCCATGGCGTTGGGCAAAGCCATCGTAGCTTCGGACACCGCCGGAGTCCCGGAGGAAATCACCGACCAGGTCAATGGCCTGCTCGTTCCGCCGGGCGATGTCGCCGCGCTCGCCCATGCGCTGGAGCGGCTGGGACGCGACGCGGGATTTCGCGGGCAACTGGGCCGGCAGGCTACAGAACGAGCGCGTGATTTTCCGCTGACGTGCATGGTCACATCCGTGGAGCAGTACTACCGGGACATTCTGGCGCAACCCCGAAAGGCCTGGCCTCCGGCCCCTCGGCGGACCAAGCGTCCCGTCATGGATGACGTGCCGTTGCTCCGTCCCGCGGACTCCAGGCCCCAAGTGCTCCACGTGGTGCAGGGCTTGGGCCGCGACGGCACCGTTGGCGGCAGTTCAAGGGTGGCCCTGATGCTGACCCGGTTTATGCCGACGAATGCCCCGTGCAGCGCTGAACTCTGCGCATTGAGCGGGATGGATCCCTACTGGTCCGTCTATGGGCTTGCGCATCGCCCCCACTTCCTGCATCTACCCAAGGTCGAAGCAAATCCCTTTCGGCTTATTACCTCGGTTCGCCGCTTGCGCCGTCTGATTCTCGCCTGCAATCCAAAACTCGTTCACAGCCACACCTGGCCGGTGGCCTTGATTGCGGGTTTTGCGATCAAGAGGCTGCCTGTCCGACACGTGGTCCATATTCACGACATGCGGCCGTGGCTGGCCTCCACCCGCTGGCGGCATCGGCTGCGCCGATGCCTGCACCGTTGGGCGCTGCATTCGCCCGGCACTTCGTTCGTCGCCTGCGGGGAGGCCTCGGGAGCCTACTCTCGCCGGCACCTGCTTGCGCCCGGCACGCCCGTCACCACCGTGCTTTCCGGCATTGATGTATCGCAGTTCAAGCCGCTTTCGAATAACCGCGACGCGGCCGGCCCTGTGGTCCTCGGCATGGCCGGATCCTTCCAGGCGCTGAAGGGGCATCGTTATCTCCTGGAAGCCTTGGCGTCGGTGCGCCGCCAAGGCCTGGATGTGCGATTGATGCTGGCCGGATACGGGGCCGAGGAAAAGGTCATGCGGCAGCTCGCTGAGCATTTTCAGTTGGGTGCGCAAGCGACCTTCATGGGCCTCGTAAAAGACATGCCGGGGTTTATGTCGGCGCTCGACATCTTTGTCCTTCCGTCTTTGAGCGAAGGGCTTCCCCTGTCCATCCTGGAGGCCATGGCCTCCAGCCTGCCCATCATCGCGACGCGGGTGGGCGAGGTTGCCACCGCTGTCCGCGAGGGAGAGGAGGGCTTGTTGGTTCCCCCGGCGGATGCGCCCGCGCTTGCCGCCGCCATCGAGCGGATGGCCCGCGATCCGGAACTGCGCCGGGCGATGGGACAACGCGGACAGGCCCGCGTGAAAGAACATTTCCGGATTGAACACATGATCGAACATATGACGCAATACTACCGTACTTTGTAGGGCTCGCGCTTGCGCGACGCCGATATGGACGGCGCGCCGACAAGCGGCGGCCCTACAGGTCGCGAATCCCGTTGGAGAAAGAGCGCATGAAAAGATTTGAGCGAACGCGTATCTGGTTGGCCGAAAACGGCCTGGTATGGACGATGTGGTATCAATGGCGCATGCGGCTGGACCGCTTGGCGCGCCGCGCCGATAAGCGGCTGCGCGCTCGCGAAGCCCGGCTCGGCCTGCCCGGCACCAACCCCGTCGTCCTCAACCTGCGCAAATGAGACAGCTACGACTGGAGCAAGGCCGGCGAGGAATGGACGCCCTCCGAGGAATGGAAGCAGGCGCGGGTGCGGGACGTGATGCACAAGTACATCGAGCCGCGCCGGGCTACGACCGGCAGCCGCAATATCTGGTTGTCGTCTTAAAATAAGAACGTGCCCAGTTACTTGAAAAAAATGATTCGACATGCCCACTTGAGTGGCAGGGCGAGGCGTCCCTTCCGAGCCGCGCTTTTCCTTGTTTTTTCGGCTCACCCGGAGGGTTCGCCCCACCTCTAAAATGGCATCAGAACCGGAATTCGTTTGCGGCTACGTCGTTACTTAATCGCTCTGGCATAAAAAGCATTCGGTGGATTGTCGGGAAAAAGACCACAAGCATGAAGGAGATCGCCCACCCTCCCTGCGAAGTCCTGAAGGAAATCTTCACGACGAAGCAAGTGCTCTTGCCCAGCGGCGAACGGAAACGAACCAGCGCCGGGATTGATGAAGCCCACGCTTGGGCCCTGTACAACGTGATACTAAAACACAAGCCCAAGACAGTCATTGAAATCGGCATGGCACAGGGCATCTCCACGCTTTCCATACTTTGCGCGCTATCACAAACCGGCGGACAGCTCATTAGTATTGACCCTTACTTCACCTGGACGGAAGCGCGGGATGCGGCGCTTTACAGCATTCATCGTGCTGGCTTTTCGTCATTCCACACGCACATTGAAAAAGCCAGCGAGATTGCTCTCCCGAAACTGCTTGCCGACGGGCTCAAGATCGGCGCCGCCTATATTGACGGCGATCACCATTATGACCACGTGTTCATCGACTTCTTTTATCTGGACCTTATGCTGACGCCGGGCGGCGTGATTGGATTCAACAATGCCGGCTGGCCAGATGTCTTTCGAGTAATTCGCTATTTACAGAAACACCACCCCTTCGAGGAATTGGATGTCGGATTGAATCCGGACTATCGCGCCCGCAATCCCATTCTATCCCTGTTCCGGCGGATCATGCGTATGCCGCGCCAGGATCGCTATTATATGAAATCAGAAGTTCATACCGCTTTGCCCGGATCCGGCGCATGACATCGAGCCCTTCCTGTTACAGGCGGTTTCATGATTGAAGAACTCATCTGGCTCATCGCCTTGAGTATCATCACGGCCATCCTGCTCGTCTATCACCGGACGCGGGACCCCTTGCACCCGATGATCTTCATCGGCCCGATGATGCTGTATATCTACGCCCTGGTGCCCTTCAGCGTCTATAAAAGCGGCGAGTTGCTGGATCTGTTTCCCGACGCGGCCGCGCTGGAATCCGCCCTCCTCTTCACCCTGCTGAGCGTCACCCTGTTTGCCGCCGGCTGCCTCCGACCCCGGGTGTCTTCCAGGGGTCCCAAGCAGGGGGGCGGCAGCCTGACCTTGAGCCCTCTCATTCGAAAGCGGCTGGCTATCGTTGGCTCCATCTTGGGCTCCATCGGCTTGGGGGTCTTTCTGTATCGGCTTGCCCTTAGCGGCGGGCTGACCCAGGTATATAGTCGGCCCAAGGGGGGGGCGGCTTCCCTCGTCAGCGGATACTTCACCGTCGCGCCCTTGTTGACCATCCCTGCGACATTTCTTCTGTTTCTTTCGCGGCATGGACAGCGTCCAAAAGCGTCTTTTGTATTCCTGATTCTTGCCCTGCTGAGTCCCCATTGGGTTCAGGGCCTGTTGGGCGGATCCCGCGGACCGACGTTTCTCGCGATGGGATCGCTCTTCCTGGGCTGGTTCATCATCGGTTCGCGCCGCCCCCCTCTGCGCGCCGTTCTGGTGGTACTGGTCGGCACGGGAATCCTAATGATGTTCCTCAAGGCGCACCGGCAGGAACTCTATGTCGGTGCGGAGGAGCCCGTCGAGTTCAAGGGATGGCGGGAGATGCTGGTCCCGGCGCGCGGGGTCAAGGACCACGCCAGCATTTTCTCGCTGGGCGGCATCGTCGCCGCGCGCCACCATGGGTATTGCTTGTGGGGCAAAGGCATTGCGGTCCAGCTCTTCGTGCGCGCCATTCCCCGGCAGATCTGGCCCAATAAATACGAGGACGTCGGCATGAGCTGGATGGTCACCCGGCCGGGCAGTCTGGGCTTGTCATCGCCGCAGTGGCGCCAGGCCCTCGGGTGGGAGCCCAACGCCGGCTCGGCGGCAGGCTTCGTCTTGAGCGCCTTTCTGGAATTCGGATGGGGCGGACTGGTCCTTGCCTACCTGCTCGGGTGGGGGTACGGGGCGCTGTGGAGACGCTCCATCATGTTTGGCGGCATATGGTCCATACTCTATGCAGAGGCATTCATTGTGTCGGTCTACCTGACCACCCAGGGGCTGATCAGCGCCTGGGGGTACCGGTTCCTCTACCTCGCCGTCCCGACGGTCATCCTTTGGCGAGTGACCGTTCTGCCCGGGGGCCGTGACATGCCGACCCCATCCATCCATCCCTCTGTCCCGGAGGGGAATAGAGCATGAACCCGAATCCCGCGGCGACTCAGGTGGCCGTAGCGCAGATCGGCGCACGGCGGCATTATGCCATTCCCCGCATCCTGCACGATGTCGGACGCCTGGCGGGCTTGTATACGGATTTTTGCGCGGAAGCCTGGCCTTGGCCCGGCGGAGCCCTGGGGGGAAGTCGCTGGGCCGGCGTGCCGAGGAAACTGGCTCATGCCTTTCCCCTGTTCGCCTTGAAACGGGCCTTGCGGGCGCGCCGGGCCCGCACGCCCGCGCAGCGTTTGCGTGCTTACACGGCCTGGAACCGCGAATTCGGGCGTCTCGTCGCCGCCGCCGGACTCGGCCAGGCCCGGGCTGTTTATGCTTTCAACGCCGCCGCGCTTGAAATCTTTGAGTACGCCCGGGCCCATGCCCTCGTCACCCTCCTCGACCAGACCGCGGCGCCCTGGGAAGTGGATGAGACCCTCCTCGCGGAAGAGCGGCAGCGCTGGCCCGGGTGGGAGTTCGATGGAACCGCCCCCGGCGACTGGGGTCCGCTCGCGGAACGCGAACGGCAGGAGTGGGCCCTGGCGGATCGCATCATCTGCGGATCGGACTACGTTCGCGAGGCCTTGGATTCCGTTTCCGGCCCGGCAGAGAAATGCCGGGTCATCCCTTATGGCCTGGAGGAGAATCAGTTCACGCCTCGCGTGAAAGAACGCGGGCCGGGGCCGCTGCGCGTGCTGTTCGTGGGCGCAATTCAGTTGCGCAAAGGAGTGCAATACCTGGTCGATGCCGCGCGGAGTCTGCGGCCCGGCGCCGCCGAACTCCGCTTGGTCGGCCCGGTGCGGGTATCCGGCAAGGCGGCGAACGAACTCCGGTCTGTGGCGGAAATCCTGCCGCCCGTGCCGAGGACTTCGCTCCAGGCCGTGTATGACGCCGCGGATGTGCTCGTGCTGCCGACGTTGTCCGAGGGCTCGGCCAATGTGTGTTACGAGGCGCTGGCCTGCGGGCTGCCGGTGGTCACGACACCCAACGCCGGCTCGGTCGTCCGCGACGGCGTGGAAGGCTTCATCGTTCCCATCCGCTCGCCGCAAGACATCGCGGATCGTCTCGGACGCCTGGCCGGCGATCGCGAGTTGCTGGTCTCCATGTCCGCCCAAGCCGCCGTCCGATCCCGCGAATTCACCCGCGCGCAGTATGCGCAGCGCCTTTTGGCGGCCTTCTCCGACATCCTTCCGTCATGAAACTCTGGGTCCTCACCAATACCCCGAGCCCGTACCAGGTCGAACTGCTCGCGGCGATGGAGGCGGCCGGGTCGTGCAAGCTGTCGGTGCGGTTTCTTCGCCTGGAGCATCGGGGCCAGGCTTGGAATCCCGCCACGCCACCGTTCGAGTACCGCGGGCTGCGCGGATGGGGCCCCCGACTGTGGTCGGACGCGTTTCGTTTCCACCCGTCGGCGTGCCGGGAAGTCTGGAAAACAGATCACGATCTGTACGTCCTCTCGGGCCAGTATACGAGCCTGACGGTCATCGCTTGCGCCGTCCTGCTCTGCTGGCGGCGCAAGCCGTGGGCCCTTTGGCTGGAACGGCCCTGGCCGGAAGATTACCGGCCCGACTGGAGCCCGAACCTGTCCGCCCGTTTCCGCGGAATCGGCGCCCTCCGCCGTTACTTGCTCAGGTCCTTTCTCCGCCGCGCCACTCGTGTTTTCTGCATCGGCTCCGCCGCCCGCGATGCCTACCGCGCGCTGGGCGTATCGGAAGACCGGTTGAGCGTGGTCTCCTACTGCTGCGATACCCGGCGGTATGCCGACCCGGACCGGGAGGCCACACAGCAACTCCGCCGCCGCTTCCGGCTCGAAGGTAAAACGACGTTCCTTTTTTCCGGTCAACTCATCCCTCGCAAAGGGGTGGACCTGCTTTTGCGCGCCTTCGCGCGGACGGCGGCCGAGAGGCAGGACGTGGCATTATTGATCCTGGGCGACGGCCCGTTGCGCGAATCGCTCGAGAAATCTGTCCCCGAGGAGATTCGGGACCGCGTGCATTTCGTCGGCCAAGTGCCGCAGGCCGATCTGCCTCGCTACTTCGCGGCGGCGAGTGTTTTTGTCTTTCCCTCCCGCTATGACGGCTGGGGCGTGGTGATCAACGAGGCCTGCGCGGCGGGACTGCCCGTCCTCTCCACCGACGCCGTCGGCGCCGCGCTGGACCTGGTTCAGGACGGCGTCAACGGCTTTATCCTTGCGCGGGACGACGAGCAGGGTTTTTATGAAAAGATGAAGTTCTTTGCCGGGCAACCTGACCGGATCACCGCCTTTGGAACGCGTTCAAGGGAACTGGCTCAAAAGGGATCGCTCGAACACGGTGCAGCGCTTTTTTGCGCTGCGGTGGAACAAACTCTGGCGGCGATGCAACGCCCAACAACCAAGAACGAAGAACCACGAACCAAGAACCTTTCTTGAACATCCTCCACGTCATCAACTCCTCCAATCCAGCCGGCGGCGGGCCGATTGAGTCCATCGTGCAGGCCCACCGGGCGCTGGCCCCGCACGGCCATGCGTTCGAGTTGGCCTGCGTGGATCCGCCGGGCTCCGCCTGGCTGTCCGGCTTCGCCTTCCCGGCGCATGCGCTCGGCCCGGCGCGCACGAAATACCGCTACGCGCCGGGGCTTCGACCGTGGATCGGCCGGGAAGCGCCCCGGTTCGACTGCGCGATCGTCCACGGGATTTGGCTCTACCCCAGTTTCGCCACCTGGCGCGCCTTGCGCGGGACAATCGTCCCTTACTTCATCTACACGCACGGCTTGCTGGATCCGGTGTTCAGGCGCGTGTTCCCGCTGAAGCATATCTACAAGATGCTGTCCTGGAAGCTGGTGGAACAGCACGTCGTCCGGGATGCGCGGGCCCTGTTCTTCACCTGCGAGGAGGAGCAACGGCTGGCGTCGCAATCGTTCAAGCCGTATCGGGCCCGGGGGGCAATCGTCCCCTACTGCGTCGGGGAACCGCCGGGTGACCCGGAGGCCCAGAAGCGCGCTTTCCTGGACCGCTTCCCCGAACTCCGGGGCCGGCGCGTCCTGCTTTTCCTGAGTCGCATTCATCCCAAGAAGGGATGCGACCTGCTCATCCGCGCCTTGGCCAAGGGGGCCGGCGCCGACCCCGCCCTCCATCTCGTCGTGGCCGGCCCCGATCCGGTCGAATGGCGGGGATCGCTCGAGGAGCTGGCGAAGCGTCTGGGCGTCGGGGATCGGATTACCTGGACCGGCATGCTGTCCGGCGACCTGAAATGGGGCGCGTTCCGCGCCGCCGAGGCGTTCGTCCTGCCCAGCCACCAGGAGAATTACGGTATCGCTGTCGTGGAGGCCCTGGCCTGCGGCACACCGGTGTTGATCAGCCACAAGATAAATATCTGGCGGGAAATCGAAGCCGACGGCGCCGGGTGGGTGGACAGCGACGACGAGGACGGCGCCGGGCGCCTCCTGGATCGATGGCGGGCCCTTCCGGCGGCGGAGCGGAGCCTCCTCCGCGACCGCGCCCGCCGGTGCTTCGCCACCCGGTTCCGCAGCGAGGAGGCCGGCCGGATTCTTTTGGACACCCTGCGGCGTCATGGCGTACAGGAATCGGCCACATGAGCGACCCGGTTTCCATCATCCTCCTGACCTGGAACGAGCAGATCAACATCAAGGCCTGCCTGGAGTCCGTGGCCTGGGCGGAAGATGTCATCCTTGTGGATTCCGGCAGCCGGGACGGGACGATCGAGTCCGCGCGCGCGGCGCGTTTGGACGTCAGGGTTTTTGAACATCCATTCCAGGATTTCGGCGCCCAGCGCAACTGGGCGTTGGACCAGACACAGCCGCGCCATGAATGGATTCTCTTTGTGGATGCCGACGAGCGGATCACACCGGCCTGCGCTGAGGCGGTCCGCCGGACCGTCGCCGTGCCGGGGGACCGGGTCGGATTCTTCCTCGCGCCGCGCAACCTCTTCCTGGGCCGATGGTTGAAGCACTGCACGTTCTACCCCTCCTGGCAACTCCGCCTGCTGAAACAGGGTAAGGTCCGTTTTCAAAAAGAGGGTCACGGCCAGCGGGAAGTGACCGACGGCCCGCTCGGTTACATTCGGGAACCCTACGATCATTTTCCGTTCAGCAAGGGGATCCAGGAATGGAAGGCCCGGCACGACGCGTACTCCACGAACGAGATCGACCTGATCCTCCGGCTGCGCGCCGAACCCCTGGCCTGGGCCGACCTGTTTTCCGGCGATGCCATCCAACGCAGAAGATTCCTCAAGCGTCTCGCCGCCCGCTCGCCCGCCCTGCTGCGACCGTACCTTCGCTTCGCGTATACCTACATCCTGCGCGGCGGCTTTCTCGACGGGCGGGCCGGATGGGTGTTCTGTATGCTCCGCCTGTCGCATGAAATCCATATCGGCATCAAGCTGCACGAGGCCCGGACGCGGTGAATGCTGTCCATAGTATGCTTGTCCAGAATGCGCCATGGTAGGGCGCGCTGGCCCAGCGCGCCGCGGATCTCGGCGGCTTGGGCCAAGCCGCTCTACCTCTTGGGACCAGACCCTATGAACTTGAAGTACTATCTTAAAACCCTGCTCTTTCCCGGGATTAACCTGCACGGGCGGCTGCGGTACCGCGTGCTGCCCCGATTCTTCGGCTCCGCCCGGCCGGGCGAGGAGCGATGGTTCCTCGACGCCGGCTGCGGGAACGGCATGCTGACCTACCAGGCGTGGCGCAAGGGCCATCGCGCCGTCGGCGTGAGCATCAAGGAGGGCGAGATCGAGCGCGCCCGCCGGTTCTTCAACGAGGCTCGGGGCATCCCGGAGTCTCAGTTGAGCTTCCGGGTTCATAATCTGTATCGCCTGGAAGACCTCGGTTTATCCTTCGATGAGATCGTCTGCTCCGAAGTGCTGGAGCACATCGTCCGCGACGCGGATGTGATCCGCAGCTTCGCCGCCGTGCTCAAGCCGGGCGGCGTCCTGCACCTGTGCTGTCCCAACGCCGACCATCCGGACAATTGCGCCACCACGCTGGACAAGAACGAATCAGGCGGACACGTCCGGCCAGGCTACACGCTGGACAGCTACCAGGCCTTGCTGAAGCCCGCGGGCCTCCGCATCATCGAGAGCGCAGGGTTGGGAGGTCCCGTCCGCGAGTTTTTCAACAAGCGCATCCTTCGCGCGCAGGATCAGCGCCGGGTGCCGGCGGCGGCGTGCTGGTTCCTGGCCGGCTGGGCCCTGGCCTGGCTGGATACTCCGCATCCCCGTGTCCCGTACTCGCTCTATGTCCGTGCGAAAAAAACCATGTAGGGCCGCCGCTCTTGTCTCGCCGAAGTCTGACGAAGGCGGATGCGGCGCGCCGTTCATTCGGCCGTGCGCAAGCGCAGGCCCTGCGTTATGTAATGGAATCAACCGCAAGGTGTTATGACCTGGCAGCAGGATTACCTCCGGCGTTTCTACCTCGGCCGGCCCGGCTGGCGGAACGGCACGGAGGAGTTCCACGAGATGTGCCAGCGGTTCATCACGTCGCCCGCGCGCATCCTGGAAATCGGCCCTTCCAGCGGGGGCCAGACCAGCGGATTCCTCGCCGGCCTGGCGAGCGAACTCGTCGGCCTGGATGTGGATGATGACGTTCAAAAAAACCCTCATCTGACCCGTGCCCTGAAGTATGACGGAACGCATTTCCCGGTGGACGACGCCTCGTTCGACGCCGTGGTGCTCGACTACGTGCTCGAACATGTCGAGGATCCCCCCGCCCTGTTCCGGGAGATCCACCGCGTCCTGCGGCCCGGCGGGACGGTTCTCTTCCGCACGCCGAACGCGCGGCATTACGTCAGCGTCCTGGGCCGGATTCTCCCCGACCGGCTCTCCGTGTGGGCGCGACGCCATCCGGAGGACCACCGTGTCTATCCGCGCCACTTCCGCTGCAACACGGCCCGCGCCTGCCGCCGCGTCCTGGGTGACGCGGGCTTTCGCATCGAGACGCTCCGGTTGATCGAGAAGGAACCTTCGTACGGCATGGGCTCGCGGATATTGTTCCTGCTCATGATGGCCTACGAGCGCGCGGTGAACTCGACCGCCTGGCTAGCCGGGTGGCGAGCCAACCTGCTGGTCGCGGCCAGGAAGCCGGAGCCGTAGATGCTGAAGCACACCCTGCGCACCCTGCGTCGCTGCGTCGGAATGGCATGGCATCTCGGCGGCCATGCCCTGCCGGTTCTCCTTCACGCCATCCGGGTACGCCGGCAACGCGGCGAGGTCGTGTTCATTGATCTGGGCGCGGCAAACGGCGATACCGCCGAGCAAGCGATGGCCCTGTGGCCCCGGCTGGACCGCCTGATCCTTTTTGAGCCCGGGCGCACTCGCTTTGACAGGCTTCAACAAAGATTCGGCAGCGATAAGCGGGTTGAGCTTGTGCGGGCCGCGGCCGGCGCCGAGACTATCGAATCCGCACGCCTCTATCATGAGCGCCCGATGGGAGACGGCCGGTATTTCCAAGGGCAGGGCGATTCACTGCTGGCCATGAAACGAAACATAGACACCTCCGATTTTGAAGAAGTGCAGATCCTGGCCTTTTCTGCTTTCCTGCTGGAAAAGACGACGCCCAATGATCGGGTAATACTGAAGGTGGATATCGAGGGCGGCGAATATGACCTTCTGGAAGCGATGTGCCGGGACCGATCCATCGAACGGGTGAGCCGGCTGTTCTGCGAATGGCACGGGAATAAGATGGGGATTCCCGCGCAACGTCACCAAAACCTGGTGGGCGCGCTTCAGCGCCGCGGACTCCCCATCACCGGCCTGAACCGCTACGACGAATTCCGGCTCCGGCGCAGGGAGATCTCTTGAACATCTACGGTGTCTGCGTGGTCCAGGACGAAGCGGACGTGATTCGCGAATCCTTGTCCCGGGCGGCCCGGTTCTGTAAGCGCATCCGGGTCTGGGACCTCGGGAGCACGGATGGGACCTGGGAAATCCTGCAATCGCTCGCCTCCGATCAGATCGAGGTGGTCCGCAAAGAGGGCCTGCCGTACACCAGCTCGCTCCGGGGCAACATAGCCGCCGAGATTCGCGGCCAGGTCGAGGCCGGGGCGTGGATCTACATCCTGGATGCGGATGAGTTTCTTGTGGGCGATCCGGGTCCGATTCTCGCCGCCGCCGAACAGGAAGGGGCGTCTCTCGTGGGCGTGTGGCAAGCCAATTTCTTCCCGACGCCACAGACCCTCGACGAGATCCAGCGCCTGGGCGAGGAGTCGTGGGCTCGGCAACCGCTGCCCGATCGCTTCCGCCACTATCGCGTAGAATGGTTCGAGTGGCGATTTGTTCGCC
>JAHJJH010000031.1 GCA_018823105.1 Verrucomicrobiota bacterium
TCCGGTCACCGACCGGCAGGGTGGCCGCGCGATCGTATTGCACGATCCGCGGCGGTTCCATGCGCCACTGTCCGGAAATTGGCCTCCAGCCGGCGGCCCGGCTTGGCGTGACAAAGGAAAAGATGAAGGCGAGGCATGCCGCAAGGACGGTTTTCATATGAAGTAGCTTCCTGTTCTCAGCCGGTCATAACGTACAAGGGAACCCGCATTTCCTCGGGCGACATTCCACCATGATTGCCCCGCTTGAATCCCGACCGCATCCCCGGCGGCGTGGTATTGAAAGCGTATCCTTCCCGGGCGATGAGCACGAAGTCCCCCACGCGCTGGGAGAGCGCGGGATGCTGCTTTCCTCGCCCGAAAAAGCCGCCTTGCACCAGGGCGTCCCCTTCCACGCAGGCGCATGCGTGGCGCAGGGAGGTCCGCAGAATGCCCCGGAATCTGTTGAGCCTGGCGGGCCGGACAAAACACGAGACCTCGCGGGCATCGCCGGACGGCAACATCGCCAGGCAATCGTAGAAGCCCGGGACGTCGCGCAGTTCGATGCAGCGTTCCGGAGGCGTGTCCACCAGCCCATGGTCCGCGGTGACCACCAGCGCCGTGCCCGTTTTCTTCAAGGCCGCACACAAGCGGGCCATGGCCCCATCCAGGGCGATCATATGCCGCATCGTCTTCGCATGGAAGCAACCCCACTCATGACACAAGGAATCGAGTCCCGGCCAGTACGCGTACGCGAGAGCGCGTCCGCGGCCCCGGGCAAAAGCGACCACTTGGCGGACCAGGCCGGTCAAGGTCGTGCACGCGGAGCTTTCGTGCCAGCGCAGCCCGGCCCTGGAATACCGGCTGTCCGGAATGGCGCCGTAGGAGATCAGGCTTCGCCGGCCGGGTACGCTCTCCAAGTAGGACGGCAGGCGCAGATACTCCTTCAACGGGAAGTCCGGCTTGGCCATGGGCGTTCCCGTCCGCGTCACACCCATCAGGATCGTGCTGACCATCCCCAGGTCGCCCAGGTGCAGGTGCCAGCCCAGGATGCCGTGCTCATAGGGGGGGGCGCCCGTCGCGAAAGTCGTCACGGCCGCCGCGGTCGTGGCGGGGAAAACCGTCGTGATCACCTGGCGGGGATGGGCGGCGAAAAACGGGCTCTTCCCGGCCTGCTTTAAATACCATTGAAGCTGGTACTCGCCCAACCCATCCAAAACAAGGTACACCGCGCGACGCGCGGCCCGGAAAGCGCCGGCGGGAAAACCCTCGAGGCCGGGATGCGGGGAGCGGCCGCCCCGCGCGCGCAGCAGGCTGGCCAGCAGGTTGACAATGCTGTTGCCGCGATATTCCGGCGCATAAAAACCTCGGAGGACACCTGACGTAATCAGCGGCATGGCGCCATACTATAGGTCTGGAGTCGTTTTTTCACAAGGCACGGGTTTTTCCGCTGGTCTTGAGCGGCCCCTTGTTGTTTCATACCTCAAGAAGAGGAGGCGAGCCGACGATGAGTCGATGTCTGGTCACCGGGGCGGCGGGTTTCATTGGATCACACCTGTGCGACGAACTGCTGGCCCAGGGCCACGAGGTGGTGGGCCTGGACGCTTTCATCCCCTACTATCCCCGCCCGATCAAGGAAGCGAATCTCGAAGCCGCGCGCCGCCATGAACGGTTTCGGTTCCATGAACTGGACCTCCGCAAAGACGACCTGAAAAAAGCAATAACCGGCTGCGAGGTCGTGTTCCACGAAGCGGCGATGCCCGGCCTGATGCGAAGCTGGAGCGACCTGGACTTGTATGCCTCGTGCAACCTCGCGGGCACCCAGCGGTTGCTCGAGGCGGCGCGCGAAGCACGGGTGGCCCACTTCATCCATGTCTCCACGTCCAGTGTATACGGCCGCGAGGCCACAAGTCCTGAAGATTCCGTGCTGCGCCCCTGCTCCCCTTATGGCATCACGAAGCTCGCGGCCGAGCATCTCTGCCGCACCTACGCGGACAGTTTCGGCGTGCCCCTGACCATCCTGCGCTACTTCTCGGTCTATGGCCCGCGCCAGCGCCCGGACATGGCGTACCACATCCTCCTCCAGTGTCTCCTGAAAGGCGAGCCGTTCACCCTGTACGGCGTCGGCGACCAGACCCGGAGCAATACGTATGTCGCCGATTGCGTTCAGGCGACGCTGCTCGCCATGCGGCACCGCGCCAAGGCCCTGGGACAGATCTTCAACGTCGGCGGCGGAGAGATCGTCTCGCTGAACCAGGCCATCGCCCTGCTGGAGAAGATGACCGACCGTAAACTGGAGATACAGCGCCAGCCGGCGCGGCCGGGCGATCAGAAGCATACGGCCGCGGATATCTCGCGCATCGCCGCCGCGCTGGGTTATCGCCCCGCCACGCCGGTCCGCCAGGGGCTGGAAGCACAACTGGCCTGGCAGAAGCAAATGCTGTAAGTAAAAAAACCAGCGTTGACGTGAAGCCTTCTCGAAATCACGCCGCGTGAGGTCACGCGGCCTACAGGTTGCGGCGGGTCTGTCGATTTGTAGGCCGGGGCCCCCGACCCGGCGTCGTGATGCAATCAACGGTGTTCTAGGCGCGCGTGTTCTGAATCAGCGCCGCGTCCACCAGCACGAGGGCCGCCATGGCCTCCACGATAGGCACGGCACGGGGCACCACGCAGGGATCATGTCGGCCCGAGGCTTCCAGCACCACGGGCCGACCTTCAACATCCACCGTGGACTGGGGCTTCCCAATGGTCGCGGGCGGTTTGAAGGCCACGCGGAAAACGATGGGCTCGCCGTTGGAAATGCCTCCCTGCACGCCGCCGCTCCGGTTGGTCAGCGTGCCGAGCCGGCCGCCTTTCATCGTGAAGGGATCGTTGTGCTCCGAACCGCGCAGACGCGACCCGGCAAAACCCGAGCCAATCTCAAATCCCTTGGTCGCCGGGATGGAAAGCATCGCCTGGGCCAGCCGTGCTTCGAGTTTGTCAAAAACCGGCTCGCCCCATCCCGCGGGCACGTTCCGGCACACGGCGGTGATGATTCCTCCGGTTGAATCGCTGGCCTGCCGGGCGGCCAGGATGGCCGCCGCCATACGTTCGGCGGCCGCCGGGTCCGGGCAACGGGTCGGATGGGCGTCCACGTCGGACCGCGTCATCGGATTCCCCGTGAGATCCGGCGCCTCCACGGAACCGACCGCGCTGACCCACGCCACGATTTCCACGCCAAAGCGCTCGCGCAGGATTTTTTCCGCGATGGCTCCGGCCGCGACGCGACCGACCGTTTCGCGGGCGCTGGACCGGCCCCCGCCGCTCGATGCGCGGATGCCGTACTTGGCCTCGTAGGTCCAGTCGGCATGCGACGGCCGCGGGATGCGGCTCATCGCCGAGTAATCTTCGGGTCGCTGGTCCTTGTTCGGCACGAACATGGCGATCGGGGTGCCCAGCGTCAGGCCGTTTTCCACGCCGGACAGGAGACGAACCGTGTCGCTCTCCTCGCGGGGGGTGGATAGCGCGCTCTGGCCGGGCCGGCGCCGGTCCAACTGCGGCTGGATATCCGCTTCGCTCAAGGCCAACCGCGGCGGGCACCCATCCACCACCGCGCCGACTCCCCGGCCGTGCGATTCGCCGAACGTGGTGACCCTGAAAACCGTTCCAAAGGTGCTGGACATGCCGAGGTTCCTTTTTTTAACCGTCCGAAGCATAAAACGGCTTCGCCGCGGATGCAACCCTCCCGTGGGTGCCGGCCGGCCGCCGGGCTTGACGCCCCCTGAAAAAAGTTCGATGCTGGCGGCCGCGTCAGAGGACCGTCCGGGAGAAGCCATGAAAAAACACCGAGTGCGCGGGGCGGCAGGGTTCACGCTCATTGAAATCCTGGTCGTGGTGCTGATCATTACCATCCTGGCCGGCATCGTCGGGGTAAATATTCTGCACAAGCCCGGCGAGGCGCGCGTGTCCGCCGCGCGCATGCAGCTCCAGCAGTTGAAGACCGCCGTGCAGCTCTACCGGGCGGAACAGGGCCGCCTACCGACCCAGGAGCAGGGCCTGGAAGCGCTGGTGACCCGGCCCACCCGGGAGCCCGTTCCGCAGAACTACCCGGACGGCGGCTACCTGGACTCCAGCAAGGTCCCTCTTGATCCGTGGAAACACGAGTACATTTACCTGGTCCCCGGCCGCCGGGCGGAACCGTTTGAGATCATCAGCTACGGCGGCGACGGGGAGCCGGGCGGCAGCGGGGAATCAGTCGATCTTACCAGTTCGGACCTGTAATGCAGCCCGCCCTTCCGCCGTGCGCGCGTTCAGGATTCACTTTTCTCGAGGCGATCATCGCGCTGGCGATCGCCGCCCTCCTGGTCGCCGTAAGCGCCC
Source organism: Verrucomicrobiota bacterium (assembly GCA_018823105.1). GTDB lineage: Bacteria > Verrucomicrobiota > Kiritimatiellia > CAIQIC01 > JAGNIJ01 > JAGNIJ01. The sequence goes on from JAHJJH010000031.1 coordinate 4,336, forward strand.
GGTCGCTGACGACGGTGTTTCGCGCCGACCGCTCGGCGGATCGCCTGCTGGAAAGCGGCCTGCTGCTGCGCCGCGTCTCGACAGGCCAGTACCTGGGGTCGGCCCTGGAAAACACACCGGAAGCATGGCCGGCCGGCTGGCGCGTCGAAACCGAGCCCGTTCAGACCGGCGCGGGCGCCGAGGCGCGCCACTGGGAAACGGCCCGGTGCGTCTCGGACGAACTGTCGGTGGAAATCGCCTTCCGACAGCGGGACTAATTGTTAGGCTCGTCTAACTTTTTATTTCCGCGCGCCGCGGATCCTGCTGCACAAGCGATTTCAGCTCCGCGTGGATCCGGCCGTTGGTGCACAGGTACTGGAGATGCACGGGGCTGAACTGTCTCAAGATTTCCGTCCGCCCCCCCGCGCGCCGGGCGATCAGGCCGGCGGCGGCCACGTCCCAGAGATAGATGCTCGATTCGTAGTAGCCGTCCGCCCGCCCGCAGGCCACGTGGCAAATATCCACGGCCGCCGCACCCATGACCCGCGTTTTCTGGGCGCGGTCCGCGATCGCGGCAAGAAAGCCCAGGGCCGCCGGATTGGATTCCATGTGCTTGGATAACCCGGTCAGGACCATGGCCTCGGCCACCGTGGGCGTCTCCGAAACGCGGATGGCGACGCCGTTCCGCTGCGCGGGCCCCTCCCGCGTGGCGGTGTAGAGTTCGTTTAATTCCGGAACGAAAACGGCCCCGGCCAACACTTCGCCGTCCTGCGCCACGGCCACCGAAGAGCACCACAGCGGCATGCCGTGCAGGAAGTTCACGGTGCCGTCGAGCGGGTCAATGATCCAGACCGGCGCCCGGTTCGCCGGACCGGAGGCGCCCTCTTCGCCGAGGATCCGGGGCTCGGGCCAGGCCCGGGCGATGGCTTCCTCGGCGCGGCGCTGGCACTCGAGATCGAGCGCAAGTTTCACGTCGTGGACGGAGCGCTGAACAATCTCGGCGCGCCGATGCCGGTTTTCCAGGGCATGCCGGCCGGCCGCGCGCGCGGCCGCGGAAGCGGCCTCGAGCAGCAGATCCAAACGGGGGGTATCGTTCATGCGCGCCCTAGGGTTGGGCGAGGAACCACTCGACGGTGTGCCGCAAGCCCTCCTCGAAGGAGACTTGCGGGGTCCACCCGAGGCGGGTTTTGGCCAGCGATGAATCGGCCTGGGAATCCCGCACATCGCCGGCCCGCGCCGGCTCGTGGACCGGCTGGATTTCCTTGCCCATGATCCGGGCCAGCAGACCGGCCAGGTCGCGGACGGAAAAACGATTTCCCCAGGCGACATTGAAGACCATGCCGGCGGCTTCGAGCGGTGCGCGGCAGCCGCAGAGGTTAGCCGATACCACGTCTTCCACGAAGGTAAAATCCCGCGTCTGGGCACCGTCCCCGTAAATAACCGGGGCCCGATCGTAACGCAAGGCCTCGATGAAACAAGGGATCACGGCCGCGTACTGGGAGGCGGGGTCCTGCCTCGGGCCGAACACGTTGAAATAGCGCAGGGAGAACGTGGCCAGCCCGTATAACTCGGTGAAAAGCCGGGCGTAATGTTCCCCCGCCAGCTTGGAGAGCGCATACGGAGAACGTGGCTGGGGGATCATATCCTCCCTCTTCGGCAACACCAGGGTGTCGCCGTACACGGAAGAAGAGGAGGAAAACACCAGGCGCTCGACTTTCGCGTCGCGCGCGGCCAGCAGGAGGTTCACCGTGCCGGTGATGTTGACCTCGTGGGTCGCGAACGGATCCCGCACTGACCGCACCACGGAAGGCAGGGCGGCCACATGCAATACATAGCGTACGCCCCGAACCGCCTGCCGTACGGTGTCCGCGTCACGCAGGTCGCCCAGGATGAACTCGATCCGCGATTCGATGTCCTGGAGATTCTCGCGGCGGCCGGTGGAAAGGTTGTCCAGCACCCGGACGCGGCGGCCCTGTCCCAGGAGGGCGCGCACCAGGTTGGAGCCTATGAATCCGCTGCCGCCGGTCACCAGGTATTCCACGTTCATGCGCCCATCACGCCTTTTGGATTAAAGGCCCATCTTGATGTAGCTCTTCGGGAAGGCGGTCAGCCAGACCTGGAACCAGATCTGGTCATCCTCGCCTACCTTCTTGTACCCGCTCCCCATCCCCAGGCAGGACGTCTTGTGCTCGACAAAATAACCCTGTTCTTCCAGCTCGCTAAGCTCGAGATCGTACCGCGTGTAAACGCGGAACGACCAGCGGTCATACGGGAACAGGCTCAATTCCGAAGATACCTGGTTGCGCTTGTCCTTGCGGTAAAGGTACTGGATGGACAGCCGGCTGGAGTCCTCCAGGTTCCACCACGCCACCTCCACCCGGGCGTCGGTGAACTCCCCTTCGTACGGATCGAGCGTCGCCCAGGCGTCAATGGGCAGCCAATCCACCAGCCGCAAGCGGGCATCGAAGAACACGCCGCTGAACTCCTTCTCATTCGGATAACGCTTGATTCGGTACGTGGTAAACACACCGGCGTCCACGAAATCATGCACCCTCAACCCGCTGGGCTGCGGCAACAGCAGGTCCAACGCGTCCGGCTCCTGCGCCTGGATCGGGATGACCGCCGTGGTGCGCCGTTTGGATTGCAGCTTGTTCCGGACGCCGAAGAAGATATCGTGACGTCGGTCCAGCTTGTCCACGGCGTCGAACTGCGGCAGATCGAAGGGCCGCAGGTTGGGCTCGGGGATATACGTGTGTTTGGCGTACGGCGCGACCACGTGCCGGAGTCCCTGGAAATCGCGGCCGATCGGACTTTCGTGCAGCACCTTGAACGCCTTGAACGAAAACTCCACGCCGGTCTCGTACAGGTTGCGAAGCCCCGAACCTTCTTTGACCTGCTCCTCCACCGTGTTCGTCACCCCCACGATGACGTTGCTCTCCATGATGGCGGCCTGGTTGGTGACATAGGTCGTTTCATACGTCTTCGAGTAATAGGTGGCCCGGTACCCTCCGCGCGGCGTGATGTTAAGGAAGCCGAAGTGGCGGGTCGGGTAATACACCATGTGACTGGAGTCGAGGCGGATAGAATCGTAGTTGTTCGTCTCGAAACCCTTGGGATATTCCTTCTGCAGCCATGCCGCACTGTTGAAAGATTCATAGTAGAACGGCGTATCACCGAGCTGCATGCGGGGGATGTCCAGCCGGGCCTCGGGCAGCCGGTTCACGTTGCTGAAGAAATCGTTCAGCCGCTTGTTCAGGGCGATGGACGCCGTGTAACGATCCCCCCGGTGGATCAGGGAGATGCGGTTTTCCGGCTGGGACTGCATGCGGAATTCTTCGTTGAAGAAATCCTCTATGACCCGGGGATCGCTAAGGTAGTTCCCCTCCGTGATGATGTAGTCGCGCGCAGAAAAGCTCCGGATGTCCGAGAGGCGCACGCGGTAACGATCGTTGTCCACCAACTGGCCCCACTCCTCCTCTTCCTCGTCGTCCTTGAACGGCTTCTTGTCGGCGGCGTAGTAGCTCGTCAGCAGGCCCCGCGGCGTCGAGCCGAACCGCCCCCATCGGAAGTCCTGCCCTCCGGCCCAGCCCCGCTTGCTGCGATAATCAATGTGCGTGGTGGAGAGCAGGTTGGTCGTCAGGGGGAAGGTGTAGGCCGACAGGAGGAAGTAGCCCGAGCGCCCACTCCGGCCGGGGATGAACTCCCAGCCCAGGCTGTCCAGGCGCTTGGCGAGGTAAGGCGTGTAGAAAATCGGCAACGGTCCCAGGAATATCCAGACGCCTTTCGCGCGCAATCGGATGTCGTCAATGATCCGGGCCTCGCGCGCGCGCATGTACACCAGGGGGCGGTCCCCTTCGCACGTGGTAAATACCGCTTTTTTCATCACGAACTCGTTGGACGTGACCTGATGGGATTCCTTGGCGCGAATGTAGTAGGGGTCGGCAAAGTACTCGAACGAGCCGAAGTCGCCCAGGCGGGTGTTGAAATTGTACTTCAACTGCTCACCACGCCACAGGCTGCCTGGCCGCTCCAGCACGACATTCCCCCGGGCCAGCGCATCCTGGGTGTCGGTATGGAACGTCACGAAGTCTGCCCGGAGCAGGTCGGCATCGCGCATCACCGCCACCCGGCCCTTCCCCGTCAACAACTGCTTGCCCGATTCGTATTCCAGCTGGTCGGCATGGATTTCCACGCCCCCGACGACGGCGGACTGCGGCTCGGTCTGGGCGCGCGCGGCCTTCGGCGCCGACCACGCCACCAGGCTTGCCGCCGCGATGCCCAGCCACCGACCGCTATTTCGTCGCTTCATGTTCGGGAGCTCCTGAATGAGTCGCACGCTATCACGCCCCCAAGAGTCGCGCCAAGGAGATTCTGTCCGGCCCGGCCCGGCCCCGGAGCCGTGACGGCCTGACACCCGTCCACGATAGTGTGGCGAAACGGAACCGGACCGACGCGCGTCTTGCGGGTCAGGGGGTTCGTTTCATGTTTTCAATAAAAGTCTGAATGGTTTCGCGCACGGAGGTGAATCGGAACCCGGCATCCCGCTGGAACCGGCTGGAATCGAGGTACGTCTTTTCCGGGCGGAGGTCGACGAAGTTCAATTCCTCCTGCGTTTTGCAGATAATCCGGGCCTGCTTCCCGAGGATCCGGAAAAACTGGCGGGCCAGCTCCTCCCGGGTGAAAAACTCGGGATTGGCAATGTTATACACTCCGCCGAGATTCCGCTCGCAACCGATCCGGATCGCGCGCGCGACGTCACCCACGTGGGTCGGGGAGAACAACTGGTCCGCAATACAGATGATCGGCTTGCCTTCCAGATGCCAGCGGTACCATTCGCTGAACATGTGGTTCTCGGCCGGATCGTCCCCCATGACCTTGTCCAGGCGGTAGAGCAGCATCCCGGGCTGGTTCACAGCACAATACTCCTCCACCTCCACTTTGTGGCGTCCGTACTCGTTGATCGGCCACCGGGGCTCGTCATCGGCGTAGTATCCCGCGAGGCCGTCATAAGCGAATCCGGAGGTCATGTACAGGGGTCGCGCCCCCAGCGCGACGGCGTCTTCAATCAGCCGGATCGTCCCCACCACATTGACCTGGTAACTCAGGTCCCGCTCGCGGAAGCACAGGTCGGGCTGGGCCATGGCCGCGCAGATCACGACATGGGCGGGCCGCCCCGCGTCGCCCATGAGATCGTCCACCATGTGGCGCAAGCGGTCCCGGGCCAGATCGAAGGCGCGCAGGTCGGGGCCACTGCCGCGTGAGCGAGTGCCGACCACGCGCCAGCCCAGCCCCCGGAGATGGCGAAGCGTGTGTCCTCCGACGAAGCCCGAGGCGCCCACGATCAACACGGGGGGCAAACCTTCCGCCCCGGCCGCGCCGTCGAGCCTGGTTGTCTGGAGGGGGTGGGCCATGGCCTACATTTTCACCGCGTGGCGACTGGACGGATTGATGGACGAGAATACGCCGCCCCGGGCCACGAACGCCTGGTGGCGGGCGATCACCTTGTCCTCGCTCTCCGCGCTCAAGCTTAAGAGACAGAGGTTGACCTTCTCGGCAAGCAGCGCCGCCGAATCCAGGATCGGCAGCCGCGAGCCCGGCATGAAGAGCCCCCTTTTTTTCGGATGATCGTCCACGATGAAGTCAATCATGTCCGCCAGGCCGAGGATGTTGATGTACGTGCAGGCCAAATGCCCCGCGCCGAAAAGCGCGACCTTGCCGCCGCCCGTCTTGTAGCGCCGGAGAAAAGCGCCCACCTTCTTCTTCTGATCGGCCAGGCCCCGGACGAAGTTTCGCCCCCGCTTCAGCTCCCGCGCAAGGATTTTCTTGTCCGGCCAGATCTTCTCCCCGTGTTCTTCTACCTGGACGATCGCGACAAGTGAATTTTCAAAGGGATATGGAAAACACTCGTAGCGCACCAGCTTGAACCCCGCGATGGCCAGGTTGCGCTGAAATGTTTCGGGCGTGAAATACGCGATGTGTTCCTCCCACAGGATGGCAGCATCGCCGCTGTCGAAGGCCCGGGCGCAATCCGGCACCTCGATGACGACGTAGCCCCCGGGATACAGCAGGTTCTTGAGTCCGGCGAGGTACTCGGACATCCGGTGCGAGTGTTCGAGCACCTGGCGGCTGATCACCATGTCCGATCGGCCGCGGCTGTGCGTCACGCGGATCGTGCTGGCGGGCCCGATACGGCCCTGGATGATCTCGATGCTTGCTCCGGCATCCTCGATCTGCAGGTCTCGCCTCGCGTCGAGCCTCCAGGTGTACCGGTAGCCGCGATCCTTGAGCCGCCGCAGCAGGGAGTCGTCCTTGTAACTGATGGCGGCAATGACGCACCGCTCCATAAGGCCCGGCAGGTCCGAGAGGATATCCGCCAACTGATCCAGATGCCCCTCGGGTTCGTTGTACGCGATCCAGTCATAGGGCGACACCAGGTTCTGTGACGGCACCGGCCGCAGCAGTTGAAGGAGCCCGCAGACGCCGCATTGCCCCAGCACCAGCGGGTGCTTGTATTCCTCCCCTTCCGGGCGGCGCCGGTACCGATTACAGACGGGTTGAGGGCCGAAATCCATCAGCTCCTGCACGGCGCGCCGCGCACACAGGCAGCATTCGGCCAAGTTGGATTTATCGCTTAGCATGGGCCGGTCCCGGGCATTTTCTCAATCGCGGAATACTACAAAGGCCGACGGCCGTTGTCCATCGCCGTGAAGCGTGCCCGACTTGTGCCGGGCGGGGGAGGCGTGATAGAGTCTGTCCCGCGGCGCGGGAACGGGAAATTTCCGCGCACGAATGAGGCTCAACACATGAAAGGTTTGCTGATTTCATTCCTTGTGCTGGCCGGCTACGTGCTTTCGGTGGCGGTAACGGCCCACCTCGTCCGTGTGGAACGGTACTCGAAACTGTTCTTTTCCATGTTCGCCGCATGGATCCCCCTCTATTTTGTCGCCTACTTCGCCACGCCGGCCAATGTCTGGGTCTTGCCTGACGCTTGGAGCCGCGTTCCGGTGAAGTTGGACCTGATGTACGGCTTCGTTCTGTTCGCCTTCAATATGCACAGCGTATTGGACTTCTTCTTCGGCGTCGCCGGCGGATTCTCGACCGGCCTGCTCCTGGAAATCCTCCGGACGCGACGGTGCGGCATCACCACGGAGGAAATCATCGCCAAGTTCCGGCAACCCGACGGGACGGACAAGATCTACGCGTGGCGCCTGCCGCGCCTGGCGGAAACGGGTTACATCGTCATGGACCCGGCTTCCGGCGATTGTCGACTCACCGCCAAGGGCGCGGGTGCGGCGCGCATCGCCTGGCTGGCAAAGAAAATCTTCAACCTGGGGATGGGCGGCTGATGTTGACCCGGGGCATACTGACGGCCGTGTCGGTTTCGCTGGCCTGGATTCTCCTGCATCTGCTGGCCATGCACATCCGTCCCGCCCGGAACCACTTCAATGCCATGTTGGCCAACTATCTCTTGAGCCTGCCCCTGGTGTTCCTCGTCTATCGATGGTTTCCCCTGCCGGCGGAGGCGGCGACCGCCGACCCCGGGTCTTTCGGCCTGGGCCTGTTCCACGCCTACCTGCTGCACCTGCTGCTGTTCTTCCAGTACGTGGAGTTTTTCTACCATGTGGAGCGTTCGGTGACCGTGCGGTTCCTGGTCATGATACTGCTGGCACGAAACCGTACGGCCCACCCGGCCGACATACAGCAGGACTACTCCCTGGAAGACATGATTACCCGGCGACTGGCGGACCTCGAACAGAACCGCTTCATCGAAAAACGGGACGGCCGCTGGCACAACCGGGCCAAGGGAGTGCTCGTTACTCTCGTGACGGCCGTCGCCCTCTGGTTTTTCAGGTCAAAACCCCAAAGCGAACGCCTTTAAAAAATAATCTCCGCCCTCCTCCGGCGGCGATCCCGATCCTCTCTTCCCGGCCGCCCCGGCTCATTCAGCCGCGCCTCCCTTGCTTTCAGGATGACGGCATGGGCCCTGGTCCCGGCCCCTGCTCGGAACCGGCCTGCTTATCCGGGAGAAGGCAGATCATCACAAACGGCGTCGGATCGTTTGACGCCCCACATGCGGGGACCTTCGATGTGCAGGGCCTTCAAAAGCATCCTGATTTTAATCCCCCAACAGCCCTTGAAGTGGAAAATGTATCGGGAGAACAGATAGCCCTTGGACAACACGTGGAAAAGCGAATACAGCCGGGACGGCCGGGTGTGCCGGGCCAACCAAAGCAGCAACGGACGCAGCCATGCAAACTTGACCATCGCGGGATAAAAAACCGAAAGATTCCATTGGATGTCTTTTTCCTTTTCGGAGAAACAAGTCAGCAACGAACGCGCCTGCACGGACAACATGGCCTCGTCGGCTTTTTCCGGCAACAGGTGATGCTCCCGGCAATAGAACCAGATAGGGGTGCGCGCGAAGGGCGCCAGGATGGTGGCCCCCGCGAAGTCTACGCCGCTGTCCGCGTTGAGCCGGATGCCGTCATACTCATCCTTCAAGGTGCTCGTGGGCAGAGCAAGGATCGTGCTGGTGTAAACCCCAAGTCCGACGCGCTTTACAATGCGCAGGCGGTCTCGGATTTCCTCGTTCCCGAACCGCATGCCGCGATTGAGGATTTCCTCGCGTATGCGCGGGTTGGCCGACTCAATGGAGGCCGTAATGGAAGCGCCGCCCGCTTCTTTGATCAGGGCGACCCGTTCCTCGGTCACGTATTCCAGGCGTTGCAGGCAATTGAAGGGGATGTTGATTTCCCGGCGATACAGCGGAGCAAATTCCTCCAGCCAGCGTTTGCGGGCCGCAAACATGTCATCTTCGAACTTGATGAAATGGATTGGGTACCGGGCGCGGACTTGCTTGATTTCCTCCACGATCCGCTGCGGGCTGTGGGTCCGGTACACCACCCCCTTGCCCTTGTACTGTTCCTTGAAGGCGCTGTTGTGGCAGTAGGTGCAATCGTACGGGCAGCCGCGGCTGGACATGAAGGTCTTCAGCAACGCCCCCCCCAACTCGGTAGAATCGTAAATGATACCCCGATCCGGCAGGGGCAGATCGTCCAGCCGGGCGATCAGCGGTCCGAGTTCGTTTTTCTTCGTCTTGGAGGAGAAGTTGGGCGTGGACTCATAATCCTCGCCGGCACGAAAACGCCGGAGGAACTCTGCGAACGCCAACTCGCCCTCGCCGCGGCAGATAAAATCCAGGCCTTCCTCCTCTATGACTTCCGGGAAGAAGGTGGGGTGCGGCCCACCCATCAGGGACAGGAAGCGAAAACGGGATTTGAGCCGCCGATTGATTTGCAGATAGACATCCGCGTTGCTGGACATGGCGCTGTAACACACGAAGACCGGCTGGACGGCCGTCATGACGGAATCCACGGTGCGCGAGTCGTACACCGTTAAAAAAGTCTGCCAGTGCTGCTGTTTGGCCACGGCGCTGAGGTGCGCGATTCCGAAGTTGTCCACGAAATCCACGCTGTCGATGACAAACAGTATGTTACGTCCCGTGGCGGGCGGAGGGGGCGCGGTCATGTTGTCTTCTCACAGCCCCCGCGCATATAAATAGAAGGCTTCATCCGAGCCGAAAACCGTATTATCCACCTTGAAAATCAAACGGTATAGCGGATAGGCAACCGGGTCCAGGGGGCTGCTCAACAGCGCCAGGACCGGCGCCGGAGGGAGGAATTGTTTTTCGATGCGCCGCATGATTTCAGCCTGGGGCAGGGTGTCCGCCTGGGTATGCCTAATATCCTGATGCACATACGTGGCGAATTGCCCGAGGCCGGCATACCAGAATTTCACGCCGGGCAGGTACGGCAGGGCCGAGGCCAGATGAGCATGGCGGTGCGCCGCGATGGGAAATTGCAGCAGCACCGGGTTGGCCTTCAGAAAGTCCGCCAGGACCTTGCATCCGGAGTAATCCAGTTTCCGCTCCAGGTAATGCATTCGGAACCCATGTCCGGACGAGATCATGAAGGCAACGGTCAGCGCCGTCATGGCGGCCAGAACCCGAGCCCGGTATTCCGGCAGCCAGGCCACCCACTTCTGGAACCACGGCTTCCGGGGCGCGTCGCACGCCGGCGCGATCCAGAAGGCAAAGAAGAGGGCCGCGAGGATCAGCCCGTTGTGGCGAATGCCGGGAGTCACCCGCGCCATGAGGAAAAAGAGCCATGCCAAGTGCGCCAGCACGATCAGCAGCGGGACCGGGCGATCCGCCAGCGCCAGCAGGCAGACCAGGAGCGTGATTATCGCCGGCGCGTAAAGATATTCCGCGGGGCCGCACCCGATATAAAAGGTGTCCTTGATCGCGTTCGGTATGTTGATGGGCTTGTACTGGAGGATGTGCCGCCCCTCGTACATGTTGTCGGGCGGGGGGGCGAAGCCCACCTGCAGCCCCAGGGCGATCACGCCCAGCCCCATGAGGGCCAAGGCCGCCACCACGCGCGGGTTCAGCTTCTTCCCCTTCCACGCCTCCCACGCAAAGGCGCCCGCCACGGCGGCGCCAATCACCACGGAATGCACGTTGGAATTGAACAGCAGGAAAATCAGCCCCGCGTAACGGATCGGCCGGTCAAAACGGCGGGGATACATCCACGCGATCAGAAACAGCAGGAGGATCCCGACGACATAGGGCCGGATATCTATGACGTACTGCCAGAACATGTAGTAAGAGAAGATAAAGACGACCTTGGTAAGCCACGGGACCGGCGCCTTCCACAGGAAGAGCGCCACCGTGACCACGGCCAGCAGCCAGTGAACAATGCCGACGGTAATATAGGGGAAGCCGAGCTTGGCGAACGGGAACAGGATCAGGTACCACAGGCCCGGGTGCGCCTCGTAACGCAATTCCCCGAACAACTCCGGCAGGCTCGTGTCGCGGGCGACCAACCAGGGCTGGGCCTCGTCCCTCCACGGCTCATGCTGCCACGCGGTCTGCAGCGTCAACACGGCATACAACAGCACCAGCAGGCCGCTGACCAGCACGTTCCATCGGGGGATGCGCATTGTAGATCCTTTCGAGGGCTATGCCGCGGGCTCTTTTCCCTCCGCCCGGGTGAGCCGCCGCACCGCCTGAATGATGAAATTGGGATTGAACAAGAAAATCCTCCACAACGAACCGCATACGGAAATGATGTTCCGCCATTTGAACGCCGAGGTGGGCCCGGAGGTGCGGTCGTCGTTGTGCAGCTTCACTTCCAGGTAGGATACGTTGGGATCGTTCAGGATGCGGCAGAGCAGCTCCGCCTGGAACCCGAGCCCGTAGGCGTTGATGCGGTGCTTCAGGAGGGTTTCCCGCCGGTGAATCACCAGGCCGTTGAAATAACGCAATTCATGGCCGCTGAGTATGCGCACGATCATCGCGAAGGTCAGCGACAGTAACCGCCGCATGAAATTCCGATGATCGTAATTATATTTTAGCGAAAACAACCGGGTGCCGTAATACGGGACAATGATGTCCGCCCTGCCCAGCAGGTTGATCATCTTGCCGATCTCCACCGGTTTCACGGCGTTGTCCCCGTGCACGATCATGAAATACTCGCCCCGCCCCCGCTCCGCCGCCCGGAAGTAATTGATGCCGATCCCCTGGTTGACCGGGTTGACCACGAGCTCGAACTGTCCCTGCAGGCCGTTTTTCCCGACGTAGTCCTGGATCACCTGCACGGAGTTGTCCTTCGAGGCGTCGTCGTAAATCAACACCTCGTAGGTGTACGAGAAGAGCGCCATCGTGGTCCGGATCGTCTCCAGGGCGCTGATGATCAGGTCCTGCTCGTTGTAACAGGTCACGAAGATCGTTATGTCCACCGTCCCCTGTTTTTCAGCGACTTCCATGGATACTCCTCCGCCGGCCCGCCCCGGCTTCGTCGCGGGTGACATACTCCGGCCTGTCGTTATTGTAAAGCCCTCTCCTGCGTTTCGATCCGCGGAGGGATTTCCCGCCCTTCCCGGAAGTAGAGATAGCACATCTCGTCGGTGCCGCGGACCGTGTCATCCACCTTGAACACCGGCCAATACCCGGCGGGGACGATCTTGAGGGGTTTGTCGGTCAGCAGCAACAGCGGTTCGCCAACCGGCACCTGCTGCTCCAGCAACCGGACCGCGTCTTCATGGGACATCTCGTTCGCGCGGTGATGCACGGCGTCCTGGCGGACATACGTCACCCACTCGCCGATCCCGATGTACCAGAACTTCTTTCCCGGGAAGTAGGGCGCGATGGAACTCAGGTGCGCGTAGCGATGGATCGCGACGGGATACCCGGCCAGGCCTTCCCGGACGAAGAACTCCGCCATCCGGCACGTCCCTGAGTAATCATGCTTCCGGTCCATGGCGTGCAGCTTCCAGCCCTCGTACAGCGAAAAGACCAGGCACAGATTCAACGCCCATAAGAACAGCCGCGATCTCTGCTCGAAGCCCGGAAGGCGCGGAATCCGCCAGCGGACCGGGTCCTCGTGGTACGGCGCGACCCACAGGGCGAAAATTCCTCCCAGCAGGAACAGCCCGTAGTGCCGCGACAGCGCGCTGGTCAGCCAGAGCAGGAGGCTCATTCCCAGGACATGGGAGGCCACGAACCACAAACACACCGGCCGGGTCAGCAAGGCGAAAATAAGAAGCAGCAGAACCGCCACCGCCGCCGGGGCCAGGTATTCATAGAAGTTCTGCACGCCCGGGAAAAAGGCGGTCGTGATCCCCCGCAGGATCGCCGTCGGATTTCTTTCCCAGGCAAACGATCCCCTGTACATGTTGTCGCCCGGCGCGCGGAAAAAATCGAACTGCCACGCCAGGGCCAGCGCCCCCGCGGCCATGAGCGCCAGGGCCGCCCCGTGGCGCGCATCCCACGTCCGCCGGCGCAGCGTTTCCCAGGCGAACCCCAGCGTCAGTGCCCCGGCGAGAAAAGCCATGTGCAGGTTGCTGTTGAACAGCAGAGCGATCAGCAGGCCGTGCCGCCACGGCCGCGCGTGGCGGTCGGGATACCCCTGCGCGATCAGGAAGAGCAGCAGAATCCCGATCGCATAGACCCGGCTCTCGATGGCGTACATCCAGATCATCCAGAAAGAGAACACCAGCAGCGCCCTCGTGAGCCGCGGCAGTGGCGCAAACCGCAACACAAGAAACGCGCTTCCGATCGCCAAGGAGACATGCAGCAGGCCCATCGTCTCGTACGGCAGGCCGAGTTGGGCCAGGGGCCGGACCAGGAGATACCACAGCGCCGGGTGGCCCTGGTAGCGCAACAGGGAGAACATCTCGCCCAGGCTCGCGTCCCGACAAATCAGCCACGTCTGCGCCTCGTCGCGCCACAGCTCGTGCGCCCGCAAGGTGGTCAGGACCAGCCAGGCGTACAGGGCCGTGAGCAGGAGGGCAAAGA
>JAHJJH010000352.1 GCA_018823105.1 Verrucomicrobiota bacterium
CAGGTCGTCGTCGTAGATGTACTTCTTCTTGTCGCACAGTTCCTTGAATTGCTGGTAGACGGATTCCTTCTGGTCCTCGGCGACCTGGAAACCCATCCGCGCCAGGTGCGAGAACAGGGCGTGCCGGCCCGAGTGCTTGCCCAGCACCAGCTCGGCCCCGGAGATGCCGACGTCCTCGGGGCGCATGATCTCGTAAGTGGTGCGCTCCTTCAGGATGCCGTCCTGGTGAATGCCCGCCTCGTGGGCGAAGGCGTTGGCGCCGACGATGGCCTTGTTGCGCTGGACCACCATGCCGCTCATCTGGCTGACCAGGCGGCTGGTCCGGTACAGTTCCTTCGTCTTGACGCCGGTCCACAGGTGGCCCAGCGCGTCCCCGCGGACGCGCAGCCCCATGACGACCTCCTCCAGCGAGCAGTTGCCCGCGCGCTCGCCCAGCCCGTTGATCGTGCATTCGATGCCGCGCGCGCCGTTGCGCGCGGCGGCCAGCGAGTTGGCGACCGCCAGCCCCAGGTCGTTGTGACAGTGGACGTGGATGATCGCCCGGTCGATGTTCTTCACGTGCTCGACCAGGTAGGCGATCAGCCGGCCGAACTCGATGGGCACGGCGTACCCGACGGTGTCCGGGATGTTGACGGTGCCCGCGCCGGCGTCGATCACGGCCTCGCAGACCTCCGCCAGGAACTCCGGCTCCGTGCGCGAGGCGTCCTCCGGGCTGAACTGCACGCGATCGCAGAACTTCCGCGCGTAGGTCACCCCCGCGACGGCCTGCTTGACGATCTCGTGCTTGGCCTTCTTCAGCTTGAACTGCCGGTGGATGGCCGACGTCGCCAGGAAGGTGTGGATGTACGCCTTCTTCCCGGCGGGCGCGACGGCCTCCGCGCAGCGCTCGATGTCCTTGCTGATGCAGCGGGCCAGCCCCGCGATGTAGGGGCCCTTGATCTGCTCGGCGACGGTCTTGACGGCCTCGAAATCGCCGGGCGAGGCGATCGGGAAGCCGGCCTCGATGATGTCCACGTTCAGGCGCGCCAGTTGCCGGGCGACCTCCAGTTTCTCGTGGATGTTCATGCTGGCGCCGGGGCATTGCTCCCCGTCGCGCAGCGTCGTGTCGAAGATGATCACGCGATTCTTTTCACTTCTCTTTTCCGCACTCATGATGACTTTCCTTTGCTTGCTTCAAACGGGTTCAGGGTACCGATCTCCCGGCGGGTTCCAATAAAAAAACCCGCCGGCTTTTCGCGGCGGGTTTTACGGCGCTCCGAAGAGCGGCTCAAATCAGGAGCAACACCTCGCGCCCACCGCCGCGCGGGTGTTGCCGCTCAAGGAGAGCAAGAGCAGGGAGGAAGCCTTCCGGCCTTCTCCGGCGCGCGCGACGATGACGGAATGCATGCTCATCGGCTGAAAATTACCATATCCGCGCCGGTCGTCAAGCAGAGAGGCGAAAATCCCTGTCCGCCGGGTATCACAGTTAATAAACTGTGATACAGGGTTCAACCGCGGCGTATTTTCGTAACTGGCTGTGAAAAAGCAGGCTATGAAAAAAGCAGCGCATCACAGTTAATAAACTGTGATCCATCCGGCTTGCGGCATGGCCGAGAGCCGGGCGGCGTAGAGAAGCCGCGGGAAGAAGGCGTGGCGACCGGCGTAAGCTTTTTAGCCCGCCATCACGGCGGCGGGGCGGTCAGCCACGGCGTGCGATCCACGGCGCCGAAGAACTGGTTCGCCAAGGGGGGGGCGGCGCCCCACCAGTTCTGTTCGGCGAAGACCGTGCCGGCCCCGATGTTGCGGAAATCGCGGGCGCCGTTGCCGAAAATACTACCCTGGCCCAGGCTGCCCAGGAGGCCGCCGCCGAAGTCCATGGTCAGAAGTCCGCCGGCCGTCATGTCCACGCGCACCCCGGCCCCGCCATTGTCCTGCGAGACGATCCGTTCCCCAAACAGGTTGATGAGGCCCGCACGGTTCGCGACCAGGCGGATGCCGTCGCCGTCGTTGTCGATGGTCGTGACCCGGTCGAAGCGCAGGTCGGTGGTCAAGCCGCCGCCGAGGGCCTCGAAGTTCAGGCCTCGCATGCCGTTGTCATTGGCGGTCACGTTGGTAAAAGTAGCGACGAGAGGGCCGTTCGCGACGTTGATGCTGACGTTGAGCCCGGCGTTGCTGTTGTTATTCGCCGTTACGCTCGTAAGGTCCACAAGCCCGCCGTTGACCGCCGTGATGTCCACATAGAGGCCGGCAAGGCCATTGTCATTGAGCGTGATCGGCCCCTCCGGGAAAAGGCCGGACAGCAAATCCAGCAGCCCAAATATTGGGGTATAGCCGCCGCTGAAAACATCGATCGCCGTCGGGCCGCCCAGGAGGGCCGCGGTGCCGCCGGCCGCCAACTGGACCGACAGGCCCCGGCCGGTGTTATCATGGCTGTCGAGGTCGGTGACGCAGGCGATGGCGTCCACCGCCGCGCCCAGGTCGACCGAGACTCCGGCCATCCCGTTGCTGGCCGTCTCCACGCCCGAGAGCACGGCATAGGCATTGGCCAGCGAACTGGTGCCCACGGCGCGGATACCCTGTTGGGCGTTCCCCCCGGCGTCGATCTCCACGAAGACCGCCAGGCTTTCCATGCGGCCGTCCAGGTCCATGAACAATCCCTGTCCTCCGTTGCCGAACGCGTCCGCGGCGGCCACGAACCCATCCGCCGCGCCCTGCGCGCTGTCCAGGCGGGCGTTAAGGCCGTCGTTGCCGTTGCCGTTGGCCGTCAGGCCGGCGATGAGGCTGTAGGCGCCATCCCGGCCGTCGATCCGCTCGCGGATGCCGTGGTTCCCGTTGTCGCTGGCGATGATCCCGCCCAGCGGGTCGTAGTCAATGGGACCCAGGAATCCGGACAGCAGGTCGAACAACAGGTCGGTGGAGAGGAACGCCGAAACAG
Source organism: Verrucomicrobiota bacterium (assembly GCA_018823105.1). GTDB lineage: Bacteria > Verrucomicrobiota > Kiritimatiellia > CAIQIC01 > JAGNIJ01 > JAGNIJ01. The sequence continues at coordinate 2,915 of JAHJJH010000352.1, forward strand.
CGAAGCCCTCGGGCGAGGTGACCGAGACGTTCATGCCGTTGCTCGCGTTGCCGGTGGCCTGGGTGTCGAGAAACAGCCCGACGGCCCCATCGCGGCCCGTGATGTTCGCCACGATGCCATCCTCGCCATTGTCCGAGGCCACCACCGGTCCAAACGGCGCGCCCGGCAGAACGAATGGCGCACCCAGGAACATTTCGCCCAGTAGTCCCGCCACCGGCCGGAGCGGGTCGGTGGAAGCCATCAGCACGCCGGCATAGCCCATGTCGCTGTTGACGTCGGCGATGATGCCGCTCCCGGCATTGTTGGTTGCCCGCGCATCCGCGATGACCCCGATCGCGGCCGTCGGGCCGTTCGCCGACACCACCAAGCCGTCACCCACCGTATTCAGGACTTCGATCCGGGCGGCGGCCGACACCGAGATTCCCTCGGAGACTGTCGCAACGACCGCGCCCACGCCGAGATTGCCGTTGGCCTCCAGCCCGACGACCGCCCCAATGGCGGCCAGGTCGCCCCCGACGCTCATGAGGAAGCCGGGTCCGATGTTATTGTTGATCGTCATCCGCCCGCCCGGCGCCGGCGTGACGGGGATGTCGAAGCCGAACAGCCCGGCGATATCGGCGCCCAGTTGCGCGACCTCCATGAAATTCTCGGACGAGCCGGCCAGGCCCAAGGCGATGCCATCCGGGCTGGCGATGTCCACCGCCCCCCCGCCGCCGAAATTATTCTGTGCGTTGATATCGAAAAACGCCCCGCCGGCGAGCATGTCGCCCTCGATACTCGCCACGATGCCGAGCCCCTGGTTCCCCAGGACTTGCACTGGCCCGGCGGGTCCGAGGAGGTTTTCCG
>JAHJJH010000353.1 GCA_018823105.1 Verrucomicrobiota bacterium
CAACCGTAAGCTCTTCGAGTTCGTCGCGGACAATCTTGGCGATATCGAAGGCTACAGTCTTGACGTCTGGTTCTCCAAGCGCCGAGGTTCGGATCTGCCACGTCGGCGCGAACCAGCACGCGGCGCTCTTCATTCCCATCCCAAACTCGCAGAGTCCGGAGGTGTCGAGCGGGACTTCCGCAGGACGGAACGCGCGGGGAAATGCTTCCTCATGGATTCCCGCTGCATTATCCCTGATAATGATGCGCCCTTTGTCTGTGGCTTCTATTTCTACTTCGACTGTCAGGTGAGCGTTCTCGCCATCCGTCGTGCTTATCTCCTTGCGGAAATCCAGGAAACTCTGGACCGAGTTGTCGATGAACTCCGCAAGGGCAAACCATGGGCGGTAGTTGAGATGCCGCAGCACGGATAAAACCCGCACACCTGGTCGGATGCTGACCTTGTCTTTTGTCATTCTCCTTTGGCCCTCCGTGCTATTTCGGGATGTGAGGAGTGATGAGACACCCTGGATGGCGTTCTGGCCGAGGTGCCGACCAATGATCGGCAGATCAAGTGCACAATCTCAGCATTCACGGCGTTACCGAATGCCTTGCAGGCACTTGTCGCCGTCTCAGGCAAATGCCTAAGAGAACCGAGACTCTGAAGGCGGGCGCATTCACGACGAGTCATGTATCGCCTCTCTTTTGCGATGATCGGAATCTGCGTGGAGGTCATCGCAACCAAGGACGGCGCCGTTGTCGGCCTTTTTACGCGAACGCCAGACGCGCGGAATTGAATGATGTATCTCCAGATGTTCCGCGTTTCGCCTTTACAGTTCCACTCGAGTTTCTGCCAACTGGGAGGGAACTCCAGGATGCCTGGCAGCCAGCGGTCGATCCATTTTCGGTTCTCACGATAGAACGCGCGGTTCTGCTCAATAAAGCGAATCTTCCATTCAGGGAACCGCGACTCCTCCGTTCTCGCATAGGAAGGAAGGTGCGCCATCCGCTCGCTGAGCCGGAAGTCCGCCAAGTCGATTCCGTGACACCCGCGGTATTTTGCGAGGCGCCGCAATCCTATGGCGAAGGGCGTGGTTTCTTCGAATGGATAGTCGGCACCGAATTCCATGGACCAGATGGGGAACGATGGCAACTCCTTGTCCGGAGGTGCTGCTTTCAGGAACCCCTGCCAAACGTTAAGGCACTTGACGACACGTGGCGGTAGGGCCTTCGCGTCCGTTGGTTTGTCCTCAAGAAATTCGGAGATCGAACCTAGCGGATGAGTCTGCTCCTTGGGCCATTCAAAGCCATTAAGCCCGTGGAGAGCACCAACCAGGAACAGGCGTTCGCGTATCTGCGGCACTCCAAAACGGTGTGGCGAGAGAATCCTAGCGTCGAAATCATAACCCGCATCTGCAAGGGCTGATGTTATGCGGCGCCACGTTCGCCCACTGGCATGGCGTTGCAGGTTGGCAACGTTCTCAAGAACGATGAATTTCGGGCGGTGATACTTGAGGATTCTCAGAACATGGTGCTCGAACAGGTCTCCCCATCGGGGACACCTGCGACCAAGTTGCTCTCCAGCCTTCGAATAGGGCTGGCACGGAAATCCGGCACACAGAACCTCGTGGTGGGGGATGTCACGGGCGTGGATTTCGCGGATGTCACAAGCCGAGCGTAGGCCGAAGTTGAGTTCGTATAACCGGCGCAATTCCGGATCGATGTCGCACGCAAAGACGCACTTGTGCCCTAATCGCTTCAAAGCGACGTGGAATCCTCCCAGCCCCGAAAACAGATCCACAAATCGCATGGTTTTCACGCAATTGCGACAACGCTAACTATATTAGACCCTTTTCGAACCGGATACACGTTTTTGCGTGTATCTTTCGCCGCCCACAGAGGGGCGGCCTACAACCGTTGTAGGCCAGGCCTCCGCGCCTGGCGGCCTTGGGTTGCGGGCGTTAGCCCGCTTTAAATTATAGCGATGAATCATTCATCGAACAAGCCCGGCATGTTCTCTCGGGGGGCATCCTGCTGGAAGCCGATTCATGAGCAGTTCGGGGAAGGGCGAACGCGGCGCGGGAACAACGCCGAAGGGCGCGCGGGATTCCCTTGTCCCAGCACAGATCGAAGAGTGAAGACGAATCGGGGTAGGCATCCCGCGCGCCGCGCGAGTCACGTTCCACGTGCCAACGTGGTCGCGTGACAAGGGTCGGTTGAGTGGTCTGTGATGAGCGAGCTAGCTCCGCCTCCGGCAGACCATCGAACTGCGGGCGGGGTGCAATGGCGCTGCGGATCCGGCCTTCCAGCGTTGAATATCTTCTCCCTTCCGCCCGGGGTTTCCGATACAAACACTGACGGATGAAAACCGGGCATTCCAGGATCAACACGCTGCCGTTTCGCTGGCCGGAGCCGCCATTTCACATCGTGCTGGTCAATCCGGAAATCCCGCCCAACACGGGGAACATCGCGCGGTTGTGCGCGGCGACGGGGACGGTCCTGCACCTCGTGGAACCGCTGGGCTTCAAGATCACCGACGCGGCGCTCAAGCGGGCAGGGCTGGACTACTGGAAGTCGGTGGATATCCGGACGCACCCGGATTTCGACGCGTTCCTCGCGCGCGAACAGCCGGCCCGCTTTTTCCTGTTCAGCACCGGCGGCCGGCGCTCTTACCTGGAGGCCGGATTCCGGCCCGGCGATGCGCTGGTCTTCGGGTGTGAAACCCGCGGCCTGCCGGACGCCCTCCTCGCCCGCTATCCCGGGAACGTCCTCGGCATCCCCGTCCGGCCCGAACACGTGCGCTCGCTCAACCTTTCCACGGCGGCCGGCATCGCCCTGTACGAGGCCCTGCGACAGGTCCAGCCGACCGGCTGAATAACGACGGCGAAAAGTTTGTTTTTATTGAACTTTTTGCCTCTTGGATGGTCTTACTATATCGTGTGCTTTGCATAAGGAAGGAGAGGTCTATTCATGAATACGGGAATCGGCATCATCAACGAACGGGTGAAGCAGGAAAGCGGCTTCATCGCGGGGCTTCGGAGCGAAATGGAAAAGGTCATCATCGGGCAAAAATACCTGGTGGACCGGCTGATCATCGGGCTGCTCGCCAACGGGCATATCCTGCTCGAAGGCGTGCCGGGTCTGGCCAAGACCCTGTCGGTCAAGACTCTGGCCGCCGCCCTGGACATGTCTTTCCAGCGCATCCAATTCACGCCGGACCTTCTGCCGGCCGACCTGGTCGGCACGCTCGTGTATAATCCCAAGGAAGGTTCGTTCACGACGAAGAAGGGGCCGGTCTTCGCCCACATCATCCTGGCCGACGAAATCAACCGCGCGCCGGCCAAGGTGCAGAGCGCGCTGCTGGAGGCCATGCAGGAGCGCCAGGTGACCATCGGGCAGGAGACTTTCCCGCTGCCCAAGCCGTTCCTGGTGATGGCGACCGAGAATCCCATCGAGCAGGAAGGCACCTATCCCCTACCCGAGGCGCAGGTGGACCGGTTCATGCTGAAGCTTCGGATCACCTATCCCTCCCTCGAGGAGGAACGCCGCATCCTCGACGCCATGGCGGTAACGGATAAGCGGTTCGATGTCCGGCCCACGGTCAAACCGGAAGCGATCCTCCAGGCGCAACAGGTCGTGGACGAAATTTACGTGGACGACAAGATCAAGGACTACATTTTGAGCATCGTCTTCGCGACCCGCGAGCCGGAGAAGTACAAGCTCCCGCTGAAGGAGTACATCCGCTACGGGGCGTCGCCGCGGGCGACGATCTACCTGACCGTGGTGGCCCGCGCCCATGCGTTCCTCTCCGGCCGCGGCTACGTGACGCCGCAAGACGTGAAATCCGTGGCCCCGGACATCCTGCGGCATCGCATCATCATCTCCTACGAGGCCGAGGCCGAGGAAATGACCTCGGACGATCTGATCGCCAGGATATTGAACGAGTTGCCGGTGCCGTAAGACGGAAACTGGAAATTCGAAATTGGAAAGCGGAATGATCCCGAAAGAGATCATCAAGAAAGTCCGGCAGATCCAGATCCGGACGCGCCACAAGGTCTCGGACGTCTTCGCCGGGGAATACCACAGCGTGTTCAAGGGCCGGGGCATGGAGTTCCAGGAGGTGCGCGAGTACGTGCCGGGCGACGATATCCGCTCCATCGATTGGAACGTCACGGCGCGCATGGGCCATCCGTTCGTCAAGAAATTCACGGAGGAGCGCGAGTTGACCGTCATGCTCCTGCTGGACATCAGCGCGTCGAATCTCTTCGGGAGCACGGCGCAGTTGAAGAAGGACCTCGCCGCCGAGATCGCGGCCGTCCTGGCGTTCGCCGCCATCCAGAACCACGACCGGGTCGGGTTGGTACTTTTCTCCGACGAGGTCGAAGGCTACGTGCCGCCGCGGAAGGGCGTCTCGCACGTGCTGCGGGTCATCCGGGAGGCGCTCTACTTCCAGCCCCGTCGGCGCGGCACGCGCCTGGGCCCCGCACTGGATTTTCTCAACCATGTCATGGCGCGGAAAACCGTGTCGTTCCTGATCAGCGACTTCTTGAGCGACGAGGACCTGAAGCCGGCCTTGTCCGTCAGCGCACGGCGGCACGACCTGATCGCCCTGCTGATCGGCGACCGTCGGGAGCGGGCCTGGCCGTCGGCCGGCCTCGTCGAGTGGCGCGACGCCGAGACCGACCGGCTCTTCCTCGCCGACACCTCCTCGTCCGCCGTGCGGCAACGCTTCGCGGATCTTCGACAGGAGCGCCGGGGACAGACCCTGGATTTACTGCGGGGCGCCGGCGTGGACGCCGTGGAGTTATACGCCGGGGAATCCTACGAGCGGGAGTTAATGAAGTTTTTCCGGATGAGGGAGCGGCGGTTCCGGACATGAAGATGGATTTCATAGACAGGGCTGCGAGGCGCGACACCTCCTTCTCTTTCTCCTTCTCGGCCTCGAAACGGTCTCGTGACGCGGTGAGAAGGAGAGCGAGACGGAGAACGAGAGGGACGCTGCTGTTCCTCCTTCTCGCCGGGCTGTCCTGCAGACCCCGCACCGACCAAGCGAAATCGGAACTGGTGGACTTCGCGATCCAAGCGGCATTGAACACCAACGTTCTGCATGTGGGGGACGTCGCCGAACTGACCCTGACCGCGGCGCATCCGGCCGGCGCGCGCTTCGAACTGCCGCGACTGGACCGGGAACATGAAATCGTGGTCCGCGAGCAGCGCCTGGAAACCCGGCCGCTCGCAGAAGGTCGCCAATTGAGCCGCGCGAGGTACCGGATCACTTCCCTCGCGCTGGGGGAACACACCGTCTCCACGGGCGAGGTGGTCTTCGTCCTGGGCGACGGGACACGGCATGTAGAAAACTTCCCCGAACTGGCCTTCCGCGTGGACAGCGTGTTGACCAATGAGAATGCGGAGCTGCACGGGATCAAGGGCCCGGCGGATTGGCCGGCGGCTTTCCCCCCTTGGATCGTCCCCTTGCTGGCCGTGGCCGTACTGGCCCTGGCCCTGGGGCTGGTAACGGCCCGGGTCATGACGCGGCCGCGCACAATCCTCCACTACCCGCCCTCGGAACCCCCGTATGAGATCGCGCTGCGCGCGCTGCGTCGGCTCCTGGAAAAGGGATGGATTGAGCAGGGTCAGGTCGAGCCGTTCTACGTCGAGTTGACCGGCATTGCGCGGCGATACATCGAGGGTCGGTTTGGTCTGCGAGCGCCGGAACGCACGACAGAGGAGTTCATTCGTGAGGCCTCGGGGTCGGGCCTGCTCAAGGCCGACCACCAGGCGCTGGTCCGGGATTTTCTGGAGCAGAGCGACCTGGTCAAGTTCGCCCGCTTCACGCCCGGGGCGGACGAAATGAAATCGGCCTATGTCTCCGCCGAGAAACTGGTCCTGGAAACCTGCCCGGTCGAGGCGGCGGGAGAGGGCGCGGTATGACCCTTCAACATCCATGGGTCCTGCTGTTGCTTCTGCTGCTGCCGGGTCTCGTCTGGTGGCGGCACGGCCGGACGCGCCGCCCCACCCTGCAGTTCAGCGACGGAAGCGCGCTGGCGCCACTTCCGGCCTCCTGGGCCGCGCGGGCTCGCCCGGCCCTGCCGGTCCTCTACACGCTGGGCCTGGCCTGCCTGATCGTCGCGCTCGCGCGGCCGCGCCGGGGGTTGGAGGAAAGCCGCGTCCGGACCGAGGCGGTGGACATCGTTCTGCTCGCGGACGTCTCCACCTCCATGCGGGCGGAAGATCTCTCGACGGCCACGCACGTCATGAACCGGCTGGACGCGGCCAAGGCGGTCATGGACCGGTTTATCCAAGCGCGCCCCGGCGACCGGATCGGGATCGTCGCGTTTGCGGCCATGCCGTATAGCCTCGCCCCGCTGACACTGGACCACGGCTGGCTGCTCCGGCAGATGGAACGGCTGGAGACGGGCATGGTCGAGGACGGCACGGCGATCGGCGATGCGATCGCCGCGGCGATCAACCGCCTTCGCGACAGCGTGGCAAAGAGCAAGGTCGTGGTGCTCCTGACCGACGGCATGAACAACCGCGGCGTGTTGAGTCCCGAGAACGCCGCCGAGGCCGCGCGCGCCATGGGGATCAAGGTGTATACCGTGGGGGCCGGTGGGGACGAGCCCGCGCGGGTGCCCATTTCCAGCCCGTTCGGCGGCCGGCAATACGCCTACCAGCCTTCGGATATTGACGAGCCCATGTTGAAGTTCGTCGCCGAGACGACGGGCGGCCTGTATTTCCGCGCGAGGAATTTCAAGGCGCTGGACGAAGTATACAAACGGATTGACGAGATGGAGAAGACCGAAGTGGACATTGAGCACTTCACTCGGTTCGAGGAGCGGTTCCTGCCGTGGGCCGCGGCGGCGCTGATCCTGCTGGGGCTGGAACGGCTCCTCGGGCTGGCGCGACTGGAGGCGGTGCCGTGAGGCTTGCGCTCTCCACCGGCTCCCGCCGCGCGCATAGTGGAAAAGATGTTCTATGTAGGGCCTCCGCTTGTCGGAGGCCAGGCGAACAAGGCCGCCGTCGAGCGGCGGCCCTACAGTCGCATAGACATTCAGTTATGGCCCGACTGATATAATCATGAAATGGGGAAATCCAGAGTTGTTGGTCCTGATCGCGGTGATACTTCCCGCGGCGTGGCTCGTGTTTTTCCTGCTGCGGCGGCGCGAGCGGAGGCTGGGCCGGCTGGCGGAACTGTCCCAGCTCGCTCTGCTGGCGCCGGACCGGAATCCCCGCCGCGTGCGCGCCCGGCATCTCGCCTGGCTCGGGGCCATGGCGCTGCTGCTCCTGTCGCTTGCGCGGCCACAGTGGGGCACCCGGTGGGAGGAAGTGCGGCGACGCGGACTGGACATCCTCGTGGTGATGGACACATCCCGCAGTATGCTGGCCGAGGACATCAAGCCTAACCGTCTGCAGCAGGCCAAGTGGGGCATTCGCGACCTGGTCCGCCAGCTCAAAGGCGACCGCGTGGGCCTGGTGGCCTTCGCGGGCAGCAGCTTCCTGCAATGCCCGCTGACCATCGACTACGCCGCCTTCCGCATGACGCTGGATGATGTGTACGCCGGCCTGATCCCCCGGGGCGGCACGGCGATCGCCCAGGCCTTGCGCACGGCGATGGACAGCTTCGAGGAAGGCGCGGGCGCCGACCGCGTCATCATTCTCATCACCGATGGGGAGGATCACGAGGGCGATCCGCTCGCGCTCATCCCCGAATTGAAGAAGCGCCAGATCCGCGTATTCACGGTCGGCGTGGGCACGCTGGAGGGAGAACTGATCCCCGTGACGGCAGAGAATGGGCAGACCGCTTTCCTGAAAGACCGGGAGAGCCGCGTGGTCAAGTCCGCCCTGAACGAGGATCTGCCGGCGCGCCTGGCCGTGGAGACCGGCGGCATGTACGTGCGGGCGACCCCCGGCGACTCCGGGTTGGACCGGATTTACGAAAAAGGCCTCGCGGAACTGCGCCGCGGCGAGCACGAGGGACGGATGGTCCGCGAGCACGAGGATCGTTTTCCCTGGGCGCTGGGCGGGGCGTTCGTGCTGCTGGCGACGGAAAGCCTGCTGCGTGAGCGACCGCGGCGGAGGAAGGAGGCTGTTTCATGAATCTTCGCCTCCTGGCTTTGGTCCTTGTGGCGCCGGCCGCCACGATCGCGGCGGATTCCCCGCACACGCTTTTCCGCGACGGGATGGTCGCCTACAAGAAGGGGGATTTTGCGCAATCCCTGGCGCCGCTCGAGCAGGCGGCGAGCGGGGCGGTGACGAATCGCCTGGACCCCGCCGTTCCGCTCTACAATGCAGCCAACGCGCTGATGCAACTTGGGCGGCACGACGAGGCGTCCAATCGTTACCAGGAGGCCTTGCGCTCGCCGGACCTTGCCCTTCAGGGCCGGGCTTACTACAACCGCGGCAACGCGCTCTACCGGATGGCCGAAACGCCGGTCCCCCAGGACAAAACAGCAGGCCTTACTTCGGCCGCCATCGAAGAAGCGCTTCGCATGTACGAGCGGGCCCTGTTCCTGGACCCCGGCGACGAGGACACCAAGGTCAACTACGAGCTGGCACTGCAGCTGAAGAAGCAGATCGAAGAACAGCAACAACAACAACAGAACCAGCAGCAACAACGGGAGCAAGAAAAGCAGGAGAACAAGGAACAGGAGAAGGAACAGGAGAAGGAGAAGGAGAAGGAGAAGGAGAAGGAGAAGGAGAAGGAGCAAGAGCAAAAGCAAGAGCAGCAGAATCAGGACCATGAGCAACAGCAACAACCGCAGGAACAGCCTTCAAAACAGGAGCCCACGCCGGCCGAGCAGATGACTCCCGAGGAAGCGCGCATGTTGCTTGACAGGATGAAGCAGGAAGAGCAGGCGTACAGAGACCAGTTGCGCGTCATCATGGGACAGTCCGTCCCCGTGGATAAGGATTGGTGAAGGAAAACGTGTCGCACCGAATCCCATTATGGCTTTTGTTGGCGGGCGCCGGGGCCCTGTTCCTGACAACTCGCTTGCCGGTGGTGGCGGCGACCGCGGAGTTGGACGTTCAGCCCCGCGCCGTCACCATTGGCGAAGCGGCCATCTGCAGCGTGACTATCCGGGGGCTGGATAATCCAGCGCCCCCCACCCTGCTTTCCGTTCCCGGCTTGCAGATCAGTCCGGTCGGCACGGAGCGGAGCTGGTCCATGGGCCGCAACGGGCAGGACAGTTCGGTGAGCTTCCGTTACCAGATCCTCCCGCTCCAGGCCGGTCGGTTCTCCATTGGCCCGGTGTCCTACCCGGCCGCCGGAGAGACCCTCGAAATTCCGGCCGTTGAACTCCACGTGGTCGAACCAGCGGCCACGGCTCCGCCCGCCCCCGGCCAACCGCAGATCGCCGACCTGCTCTTCGCCACGATCTCGGCCCAGCCCACCAACGTATATATCCAGCAGGTCTTTGATGTCGTCTTGTCCATCTACTCGCGCAACATCAACCTGGGGCGGGACCTCGAACTAGGTAATCTCCCGGCTTCGGGCTTAAGCCTCCCGCCCTTCCAGGAAATCGGGGCCACCCGCGAAGTGGTCAACAACCAGATCTACGACGTGCGCCGGTTCCGCTGCAAGGCCCAGGCCCTGACGACGGGCGCTTTCAAGCTCGAGCCGAACATCCGCGTCCAGGTCCTCGTCCCGCGCGACCGACGCCGCAGATCTCCACTCGACGGCATTTTCGACGACGCCTTTTTTCCGGATTCTTTTTTCAGCCGCGTGCAGGCGCAGCCGGTGGATCTCCGTGCGACGCCCATCGAACTCACGGTCCGCCCCCTGCCGCCCGCGGAGGGGGTGGCCGGATTCGCCGGGGCGGTGGGCCGTTTTGCTTTCGATGTGCAGGTCCGGCCGACCGAGGTTCAGGCGGGGGATCCCGTGACCCTTTCGATGCAGATCAGCGGAGAAGGGAATATTGAAAACGTGTCTCCGCCCGCGCTGGCGGCGGGACCGGACTTCCGCCTGTACGAGCCGCGCATGGTCGCGCGGGATATGGACCGGGCCCGCGCGGCGGGGAGGATGCTTTACGAGCAGGTGGTCATCCCCCGCTCCGACACCAACGCGCGTATTCCCGCGTTGTCCTTCTCGTATTTCGACCCTGAACTCGGGCGATACGAGACCGTCACGCGCGGCCCATTTGCACTGACCGTGCATCCCGCGACGAATGGCGCCGGGCGGATCGTGCAGGCGGCAGCCGACACCCCGGAGGCGCGCACGATAATTCTCGGCAGCGACATCGTCTATCTCAAGCCGCCGCCGGCCCGCTGGCCGGGGGTCGCCTTGGCATCGGGCCGCCGCTTCTTCTGGGGGCTCCAAGTACTTCCGGGCCTGGCCTTGGTCGGTGTCTTCCTGGCCGTTCGGCGACGGGAGCAGATG
>JAHJJH010000354.1 GCA_018823105.1 Verrucomicrobiota bacterium
CGACCAGGGCCCGCTGAACACCAGCGCGAAATTCTGCGGGCCGCTCGGCACGTTGAAGCCGCTGACGCGCGCCGTGTACACGCCGGACACGGGCGGCCGGAAATCCACGCCCTCGATATTGTTGGTGCGGTCCGTCGAGGCCCGGCCGTTGGGAAAGAAGTTCGTCCCCGACGGTGACAGCACCAGCAGATCGAGATCGTTGACCAGCTTCTTTCCGCTGCCCGCCGTGCCCGGGTAATCCGTCCAGCCCAGCGTGAAACGAGCCGTTCCGTTGGTCGAAAGAAACAGCCGGTAGAGATTGGTCCCCCCCGTGGCCAGCGCCAGGACGTCGTGAAAGAGCAACGAGGCGGGCGGCGCGGGGAAGAGCGTGGGCTCCAGGTCGGCCTGGCCCCAGCCTTCGACGTTGTTCGGACGCGGCCAGCCCGGGACCTCGCGGAACGCATTGGTGCCGTACTGGCCCGGGGTCAGCGAGCGCGCCCCGTTAAGCAGCGTGGCCTTGACCAGCGCGGCGCTCGGCTGGAACCAGCCGCGCCGCTCCAGGAAGTACTGCCGCACCAGCGCCGCCGCCCCGGCCATCAGGGGGGTGGACATGCTGGTGCCACCACTGAAGGCATAGTCCGGATTGGGGTGGTCGCCCCACCCCGATTCCGCGCCCGGCGCGTGCGACCGGCACGAGATCACGTCCGTGCCGGGCCCCACGATGTCCGGCTTGAGCCGCCCGTCGTCGGTCGGGCCGCGGCTGGAAAAAGCGGCGATGCCCTGGTGAACGCCGTCGGCACTTTCGGAAATGTAGTCATCGCGGATGGGATTGACGGCATAGTCGCCCGGCCAGCCGTAGCCCCAGGTGAACGAGGAATAACCGCCGGAGCCGGCCGCCCGGTCGTTCTCCGCCGCCCCGACGGTGAGCATGTTCTTCGCCGTGCCCGGGGCCCCCATGGAGTCGGGGTCCACCACGCCGTTCCGGTTGGCGTCCGTGCCGTCGTTACCCGCGGAGAAGACCAGCAGCATGTCCGGGTAATCCCACATGAACTCGTCCGCGGCCTGCGAATCCGAGGTGTACTGGCCGTACACCGGCGAGCCCCAGCTGTCCGAATGGATCCGCGCGCCGTTCGTATAGGCTTGGAGGAAGAGGTCGCCGAGGGCATCGGGGATGCCGCCCAGCCCGCCGCCGGCGTCCATCACCGACTGGTGCACCAGCGATGCCTCGTAGGCCACGCCGCGGAACTGGCCGGTGCTGGCCGATCCGTCGCCGAGGATCGAGCCCGCCGTGTGCGTGCCGTGGCCATGCGTATCGCTCCAATCGCCGGGCCGCCCCAGGGCATACACCGCCTTCAGCCGCCCCGATAAATCGGGGTGCAGGTTCGTGACCGAGCCCGTGTCCAGGCCGGTGTCGGCGTGCCCGATGATCTGCTTGCGACCCGTCAACCCGCGCGCGCTCCAGACGTTCGTCACGTTCAGATGGTTGCCGCGCACGGCGAAATCGTTGTGCCAGGCCGGCGGCACGTATTCCTCGATCCATTGAACGGAACCCAGGCGGGCCAGGGAGTCCAGCACGTCGCGGGTCAGGTGCACGCTCGCCCGCACCAGGCCCCAACGCCGGCCCGGGCTTACGGATTTCACGTCCGCGCCCGCCGCCGTCAACGCGCGGGCCACTTCGGAGGCATCCTCCGGCGCAAACGTCTGGACCGTGATGGAGAGCGGCGCTTCCAATCCCTCGGGCTGCGAGGCCAGGTGTTCCAGGAAGGGCTGGATTTTGTATTCCGGCCGGTATTCGTCCATCCAGCGCACGTTCGGCAGGGCCGCGACGCGCCCGGCGGCGAGCTCGTCCATCTCCACCACAAACGCATAGTTGGGCAGGTAGCCCCTCAACACGCCGCCCGCGCGCGCGACGGATTCCTTCCACTCTTCAAGGACCGGCCCGTCGAACTGGACGATCCAGGGAAAGGTGCCGCGTGCCGTCGGTTGCTGACCGGATGTCGGCAGGGGGCCAGGCCCGCCGGACGTATCTACCGTCCGCGTTTCCAGTTCGATGCGGTGTTCCGAAGGCAGATCCGCCTTCACGGGCGAAGGGGAAGGGCGAAAGTCCCGCCGCCATTCTGTCAGGCGCTGCTTTGGTGTCGGCGTGGGGATCGACTTGGCAGGGACCAGCGCGCGCCCCGGGCGTTTCGACTCTTCACGCGAGGGGGATTCGGTTTTGCGGCTCGACTCCGGATGGTCCGGGCGAAGGCTCCGCACCCCGTAAAAGATGATCAGGAAGACAAGCGCCACCCCCATCACCGCGGCCGGCATCGCTCTGCGCCAGTTCATCAGGATTCAATTCCGGCCGCGACCCTGCCGGGCATCGGCCCTTGTTCTAAGGTATTAACGATACCACAATCCCCGATCTTCGTAAATGACACGCGGGGACGGTGTTCCGGCGGAGTGCGTCAAGGCAGGCCCAGGGCGCGGCGGACGGCCGCTGACAAATCGGCGCCTTTCAAATCCCGGCCAATGATCATGCCATTCGGGTCGAGCAGGAAACGGGCCGTATCCCCGTATACGCCCAATTGGCGGGGCAGATCCGTCGGCCCAACGATCTGCGTCCACCGGATGCCCTGCTGCCGCAGAAAGTCGGCCAAGCCGGAGGTATCGCGCTCGATGTTCACGCCGAGGATTTCAAACCCGTGCGGCTGGCCCTGCTCGTATAATCGCACCAGCTCCGGGACATCGCGCTTCCAGGGCAGCGAGCCGCGGAACCACAGATCCACCAGCACCACCTTCCCGCGCAGGTTGGACAGGCGCACCCTGTTGCCCAGGAGCGTAGCGCCCTCGAAATCCGGGAAGGGCCGGCCCGGCGCGAACCGCGCCTGCTGCCGGAACTTCTCCATCGCCGTGACGGAGATCGAGTCGTCCCCGCGCGCCGTGGGACGGACGACCGTCATGGGCGTGTTGCGCCCCTCGCCCACGGAATAGGCGTAATGCTCGGGATCGTAGAAGTCGCTCGAGCGGAACTCGTCAATCAACCGGCTGATCGCGGCCTCGTCGCCCAGCTTGGAAAGCACGGCGGCCTCGCGCACGTACAGCCGGGCCATGTTTTTCGGCTTGTGGCGGGCCAGGCTCTTACGGGCGTCACGCACCAGGGTCAGCGCCCGGTCCTGCGCGCCGAGCATGTCGCTGAAGACCATGGCCTTGATCGTATTCAGTTCGACGAGCGTCTCCCAGGCCTTGGCCTTCGACGCCCGGCCGGATACTTCGTCGATCTGCTTGAAGACGTCGTCCCATTCCGCCTGCGAGTAGTACCCATGCCCCATGGACTGCAGGCGGCTCAAGATGTGGTTCAGGTCGGCGGACCAGTCCGCCTCCTGACCCCGAGCCCCGGAGATACCGAGGATCAGCAGGCAGAGAACCGTGAGGATCCCGACGCGTGAGATGGTGTGGGTCATATTCATGGCATTCCCTCTTTCTGGTGGAGAGTATGAACCCTTTCACCCGGCGGATGAATAAAAAAATGTCGTCATCCACCGCGCCCGACAAGTTCCAGGGGGTCCAGCGCCTCGGGACTGTGAACGAAATCCTTTTCACTCAAACTCGCCATGCCGGCCGGCATCGGCATGTACTTGCCCGTCGCCGACAGCAATTCACGCCCCTCCGCGTCGCGCACCACGCCTTCCGTCAGGCACAGCCGCGATCCCGCCCGCGTCACCCAGCCCTCGACCCCCACCTTTTGCCCCACCCCGATCGGCGCTTTCAAGCGGGTCGTCAATTCCGCCGCCACGCAGACTTTCTTCATGGCCACGATGGCCGCCCAGGTCATGACCTCGTCCAGGAGCGTGGCGGCGATCCCGCCGTGGACGACCTGCCGGTAGCCAGCGTCGGCGCGGCGCGTGGTGTAGTCGATCACCACCCGCCCGCCTTCGAGCCGGGAACGCAGGCGCAAGCCGTGCGGGTTCTGCTCGCCGCAGACGAAGCAGGATTTGGTCCAGGGCAGCCAGCCATCTTTCATAAAGTTTCCAAGGATTGGAAAAACACCGCCTGATTTTTCCAAACATTGGAAACTTTTGCACCCGTTTTTTCCAATCATTGGAAAAATGTGCGCGATTTTTTCCAATCATTGGAAAACGCCGCCGGCGTCCGCCGCCCCCGCTACACGTTACAAAGTGTGGCGAGGGGGTTCAGTCAGGTATTGAGATTCTCTGCTTTCCCGGCGCGGCGGTTCCCGTATAGTGGCACGCATTGCACGAAAGCGACCGCATGGCACCGAAGAAACCCGGTTGGAAAGAAACGCTACTGGGCGCACTGATCCTGTGCGTGCTGGCCGGCGTGGGCGCAGGATTGTATCGCGAGCAGTCCCGTTTTCACCCGGTGGTGCAAACGGCGGGGTACCCGGATGTTTCCCGGCCGGCCGCCCCTACCCCGACCTTGCCTTCCCGCCCGACCCGCCTTAACACGCCCGAGGGGCTGACGGCCCTGGGGGCCCCGGAATTTTTCGGCGCCGACACGCTCTACGAGAAAATCAACGGCAGGGCGGAACTCTATCTGCCGGCCGGCTTCCAGTCGCTGGAATGCCGCCGCTTCGGAAAGGCGGACAGCCCGGAGGGCGGGTTCGAGGTTTTTCTGTACGACATGGGCGCCCCGCGGGCCGCTTACTCGGTCTTCAGCGTTCAGCAGCGGGAGGGCGCCGAATCGCAGGACTTCGTCCGCTTCGCCTACCTGGCCGAGAACGCGTTGTTTTTCTGCCACGGGCGATACTACGTGGAGATTATCGGGGCGGAGGCGGCGGCGTCCCTCCAGGAAGACCTGCGGACGATGGCCCGGCGATTCGTGGCGGATACGCCGGCGGAGCCCGCCGACCTTCCGGAATTGGCATGGCTCCCGCGCGCTCACCGGGTGGGCGGCACCCCACGCCTGTATCTGACGGATGGCCTGGGTTTCCAGAAGCTGGCCGATCTTTTCGTGGCCGACTACCGGATCGGTGAATTCGACCTCTCCGGTTTTGTTGCGGTGCAGGCGGACGCCGCCAGGGCGAAGGAACTCGCCAAGGCCTACCAGAAGTTCCTGATGGACGATGGCGCCGTGCTGGAAGCGCCGCTGCCCGAACTGCCCGAGGCCCGGGTGATCAGTTTCTTCGGCACCTGGCAGATTATTTTTACGCGGGGCCGCTTCCTGGGCGGCGTTCACCAGGCCGGCGATCGCATCAGCGCGGAACAAGTGGCCCTCTTGCTCGATCGGCAACTGGCCGGAGCGGCGCCATGAGCGCGCGGCCCATGGATCCACAGCGGCGGGACTTCCTGGCGCGCGGGTTGAAAGCCGCCGCCGCCATCGCCGTCACCGGCGCCGTGGGCCACGGCCTGGGCTGGAAAACGGCGCGCGACCACAAGGACGAGCCAGGCGAGTGGCGCCTGCCCGACTTTTCCAAGCCGGGCATCGAGCCGCGCCTGGGTATTGTGACCGGCCCCGACCGAATCCGCAATCTGCAGAAGGCCATGGACGCGCTGGGCGGATGGTCCTCCTACGTGGGACCCGGCGACCGCGTGCTGCTGAAAGTGAACGCCGCCTTCGCCTCCCCGCCCTCCATCGGGGCGACCACCCATCCCGATCTCGTGGCGGAGACCATCGCCCAGTGCTTCCGGGCCGGGGCTTCCCGTGTCGTGGTCACGGACAATCCGATTCACGAACCGGCGGCCTGTTTCGAGTGGAGCGGCATCGGCGCGGCGGCGCGCGCCACGGGCGCGGACGTCTGGGTGCCTCGCGATCGCGATTTCAAACCGGTCACGCTGCGGGGCGGGCGGTTGATCCGGCGCTGGCCGGCGCTCCATGCGCCCTTTGAGGGGATCAACCGCCTGATCGGCCTGGCGCCGGTCAAGGACCACTACCGCAGCGGCGCGAGCCTGACGCTGAAAAACTGGTACGGCCTGCTGGGCGGAAAGCGCAGCGTTTTCCACCAGGATATTCACACGCTCATCGCGGAACTGGCGCAGCTCGTACGCGCCACGCTCGTCATACTGGACGGCACGTCCGCCATGATTCGTAACGGTCCCACCGGCGGGTCGCTGTCCGACTTGAAGGCGACCCACACGATGATCGTGAGCACGGACCCGGTGGCCGCCGATGCATTCGGCGTGACGCTGCTCGGGCGAAAGGCCTCCGACCTGCCGCATCTCGCGCGCGCCGCCGCGGCGGGCGCGGGGACGGCCAGCTACGAAATGCTCAACCCGATACGAATCCAGGCGGGGCCCTCATGAAAATCACGTGGGTGCGTCGAATCTGCCAGGTTTTTTTCCTTCTGCTGTTTCTGTGGTTCTGCCTCGTCACGACGGTCGGCACGGCGTGGTGGCAATTGCGGGGCTGGCCGGTCAACTGGTTCCTGCAACTGAACCCGCTCACGGCGCTGGGCCTGATCCTCGGCACCGGCGCGCTGCCTTCCGGCCTGGAATGGGCGATGCTCACGATCGTCCTGACGGTGATCCTCGGGCGCTTTTTCTGCGGATGGGTCTGTCCGTTCGGTACGCTGCACCAGGCGATCGGCTGGCTCGGCCTCCGCCGGGCGTCTCCGGCGGAGCAATGCATGCGGCATGCCTTCCGGCCGGCGCAGCGCATGAAGTATTATCTGCTCACCTTCCTGCTGGCCGCGGCCGCCGTCGGCCTCCTGACCCGCGCCGCCGGGTTCCTGATGAAAATCTCGCCGCGATGGCAAGCCGTGCAGGGAATGGCGGCCGGCAGCCTGCAGGCGGGATGGCTCGATCCCCTCGCCTTCATGCATCGCGCGGTGAACCTGGTTCTTCTCCCGCTCGCGGATCGCTGGACACAGGCGCTTTGGATCGGTCCGCGATTCCATCAGGGCGCCGCGCTGATCGGAGGACTCTTCCTCGCCGCCCTGCTGATCAATCTCTGGATCCCCCGTTTCTACTGCCGCTATCTCTGTCCCCTGGGCGCCTTGTATGGGGTCCTGGGCCGCTTCGCCCTCTGGCGGATCGGGAAAAAGCAGGACGCCTGTTCGAATTGCCTCTTGTGCGAAGCGGACTGTGAGGGCGCCTGCCAGCCGGCCGGGCGCATCCGCGCGCACGAATGCGTGCTCTGCATGAACTGCCTCCACTCCTGTCCGGACGACCTGATCGGCTACCGGACCGCCCGCTCGAAGTCGGGAGAGCGTCCGGCTCCCGACCTGACCCGTCGTGGCGTGGTGGCTTCCTTGCTCGCCGGATTCATGGTGGCTCCATTCAGCCGCCTGACGGGACGCCGCGATCCCCGGCTTATCCGTCCGCCGGGCTCCCGGCTCGAGAGGGATTTCCTCGCCCGCTGCATCCGTTGCGGACAATGCATGCGGATCTGCCCCACCAATATCCTGCATCCCTCGATTTCCGAGGCGGGGCTGGAGGGTTTCGGCTCGCCGGTGGCCAAGTACAGCCTCGGGACCGGAGGGTGCCAGCTTCGCTGCGTGGCCTGCACCCAAATCTGTCCCACGGGCGCCATCCGGCCGTTGAGCCTGGATGAAAAACTCGGGCGCGGCACACATGCCGCCGACGGGCCCGTTCGAATGGGCACGGCCTTCGTGGATCGCGGACGCTGCCTGCCGTGGGCGATGAACCGCCCGTGCATTGTGTGCCAGGAGAATTGTCCGGTCAGCCCCAAGGCCATCACCATCCAGGAAGTGTTTGAACCGTCCCCTGGCGGTGATCTGGCCGTCATCCGCGCCGATCAACTCACCCTCTATTTCGACGAAACACTCCTCCCGGCTTCCAGGAACGCCACCGAAGACACCTATTGCCGGATCACTGACGGGCCGGACAACCGACCCCGCCGGGTCGTGGAATGGACGGGCTCGCAACTGGGTATTGATCCGAATGATCCGTGGAAAGCGCCGCCCGTCAAAGGCGCGGGAGCGGAACTGCTTATGCACCTGCAACGCCCGGTGGTGGATCCAAAGCAGTGCATCGGCTGCGGCGTCTGTGAAAGCGTCTGCCCGCTGACGGTGCGGCGGGCCATCCGTGTCACTCCCGATAACGAGACCCGCGATCCGCCTTCCGGTTTTTTACTGTAACCGACTACCCCAGGGCCCGGCCCCGGGGTATAGATATATTTGGCTCATGCCCGACGCCGGAGGCTTGCCATGATTGATCAAAACGATGTCCGGTTTTTAGAAAAGCGGTATCGGCTTGCCGCATCCTGGAATGCGATGGGCACGCTGCTCCTGGCGGGGCTCATCGGGCTGGGGGTCTGGCTACTCAAGACCGCGCCCGGGTTGGCAATCCCTGGTTTGTCGCCCGCGGACTTGCTTCTGACACGTTGGCGCCCTCGACCCTGGGACTGATGGCGGGCATGCTTCCGATTGCCGTTTTGATTCTGTTAGGCGTGGCCGCCTTGGTGGTCGGCACTGGATTTGCTATTTTTTCCATGGAGCGAAGGTATCAGCAAATCATCCGGAAACTCGAAAACACGCAGGATACCTACCCATCCCATCAGCCGTAGGGCGCGATTCGACGCTACCCGGCACAGGCCATAAAGCACACGAAATGACACGCCCACAGTTGTCCATTACCCGCCGATCCTTCCTACGGGCCCTGACGATCGCGAGCTCCGGTGCTCTTCTACCCCGATCCCTTCGGGCCCTCGAGGAGGCGGTGGCCCCGCCGTCCGGGAGTCTGATTCCAGAGCGGCCTCTCGGACGCAGCGGTATCCGCGTGTCCTCGCTGTGCCTCGGCGGCATTTTCGATATCCAGGCCAACCAGCACGTGCTGCATCGCGCCCTGCAGCTGGGGGTGACCTGCTGGGATACGGCAGACTGTTACCAGGGCGGGCGCAGCGAGATCGGTTACGGGCAGTTCCTCGAGCGCCAACCGGAGGCGCGGCGTGAAATTTTTCTCATCAGCAAGTCCGATGCACGCGACCCGGAGGGCATGACCCGCTTGCTGAACCGATCGCTGGAGCGCCTTCACACGGACTATCTCGATCTCTACATGCTCCACGACCTGCGCTCGCCGTCCGAACTCACCGGCGAGATGGAGAGATGGGTGGCTCGACAGAAAAATGAGGGTCGCATCCGCCTTTTCGGCTTCAGTACTCATCGGAACATGGAGCAACAACTCCTGGCGGGCGCCACGCTGGGCTGGCTCGATGTCATCATGAACACCTGCAATTTCCGGCTTTTGCAAGGAGCCGGCATGCAGAACGCGCTGGAGAAGTGCGGCTCCGCCGGCCTGGGCCTGATCGCCATCAAGACCCAGGGCGGGGGACCGATTCCGGCGGACGCCGAACGCGATCCGGCCGGGCAGTTTCTCGGCCGTGGCTTCAGCGTGGGACAGGCCAAACTGAAGGCCGTGTGGGAAAATCCTCACATCTCCACCATCTGCTCGCAGATGCATGTGGTTCGCCACCTGGCCGAGAATGCCGCGGCCGCCATGGACCAGACGACCCTTTCATGGAACGATCGGGAAGGGCTTGCCCACCTTGCGCAGTCCACCTGCGCCGGCTACTGCGCCGGATGCGAGCGCCTCTGCGGGGCGGCCCTGGAGCAGCCCGTCCCGGTCGCCGACCTGATGCGCAGCCTCATGTACGCCCGGTCCTACCGGGACATCGAACTGGCCCGAGAATGCTTCAGCGCGATTGCTCCCGGCATTCGCGAACGACTGCTGGCAACGGATTATACCCTGGCAGAACAGGCCTGCCCGCAGGGACTGCCCATCGCGCGGCTCGTCCGCGAAGCTGTCGAGTTGCTGGCTTGATCCCGTTATCCGGAGCAGCCCCGAGAATGATCAAGGGAAAGGGGTTGCCTGCTCACTCCGCGTCACTGGTGCTTCGCAGGACAAGCACTCGCCGCTACACGGCCGTGTAACTCACCCCTGCAGCTTTTTCGCGATCTGGGCTACATGACGGCCCTGGAAGCGGGCAATAGCCAGTTCGTTCTCGGACGGCTGGCGCGAACCGTCCGCGCCCGCCAAGGTCGTGGCCCCGTAGGGCGTCCCGCCCGTGATCTCCTTCATGTTCAGCAAGCGTTGCTCCGCATAGGGGACGCCGACGACGATCATGCCGTGATGCAACAGCGTCGCATGGAAGCTGGTGATCGTTGTTTCCTGTCCCCCGTGCTGTGTTCCGGTGCTGGCGAACACGCTGCCGACCTTGCCGACCAGCGCGCCCTTCATCCAGAGCCCGCCCGTCTGGTCGAGGAAATTACGCATCTGTGCAGCCATGTTGCCGAACCGGGTCGGCGTGCCGAAGATGATCGCGTCCGCCTCGGCCAGTTGGTCGGGCTGAATGACGGGCACATGGGCAAACGCCTGCCGCGCCGCCTTGGCCCCGCTTTTTTCCAGCGCCGCGTCCGACATCAGTTCCGGCACCTGGAACAGCTTCACCTCCACACCCGCGACCTCGCCTGCCCCGGCGGCCACCGACTCCGCCATTTTATACACATGACCATAGGTGCTGTAGAACACGACATATACTTTGGTGCTCATAGATAACCCTTTCCTTGTTTCCACCCTGCGCGTCGCTATTCGAACGTTCACGCGCAAAGAGCACGGCGCAAGGCTCTATTTTTCAAATACGATAACACCATTTCCAGATGCTGCAACCCCGGGCCGACTTGACACGGCCTCCTGTGTGCCTTCGCTACGGCCTTTCATGGCGGCCAGGCACCCACTGCTATTTTACCAGCCCTGGCGTGCCGTTACGCTTGCTTCTTTTTAAATGGACTCATATTGGCCTCCGCGCGCAGAGACGTGGGGCGACAACACACGCACCTCCCCGGTGCCGCCCTGAAGGGTCATGCAGCAGCATGATCGTTTTTCCGTCATGCGGCACATGCGGCAAACCGAGCTCTGTGACGCCACCCCAGACAACGACAGCAACACGCCGCGCCGACCGGATATCATGTATCGAGTTTTCCCAGCCACACCTCCGATCTTCAAACCGCCACCGACCTCGAGTAGCGTCGAGTGGGTGCGACAAC
>JAHJJH010000032.1 GCA_018823105.1 Verrucomicrobiota bacterium
CAGCCAGGAGATGCCGTCCTCGTCGAACTCATCGGTCACGTCTTTCACGGCGCGCCAGTAGTTGACGCCGCCACCGAGCCGGTTATCCCCCGCCCCGGCCTGCAGGGCCGCGCCGGAGATAACCATCAAAGCCAGCCATACCCCGATCGCTCTCTTCATGCTGTTCTCCTTTTGATAACGGCGCCGTCGGCGCCGGCCCGGCAACTTGCCGGATGCATGCATTTTAGCACAACCGCCGCCGGCGCAAGAAAAAAAGTCAACAGAAAGCGGCCCCTCTGGTATACTTCAGTCATGTTCCCGGAGTGGTGAACAGGAGTGAATCCGATGCAACCCAAAACAATTCCATTCGCCTTGCTGATGGTCGTGGGTCTTGTGCTGGCGGCCCCGGCCGCGCCGCCCAACACGGCCCTCCTCGACGGCCGCCCGACGGAATATGATGGCGCGGACCTGGCCGGCACCTTCGTCGGCAGCAATGCCTGGGGCTCCGCGGACGGCATCACGAATCTTTACGTCACGTGGGACGCCACGTACCTGTACCTGGCCCTGCAGGGCTGGGAGTCCGGCAACAAGCTCGCGGTCCTGCTGGACGCGGACCCCGGCGCGGGCACCGGCGCCACGACCACGACAAACTGGTCGAGACTTTCCCCGCCCTACATCGGCTTCAACGACGTGGGCTGGCAGGCGTCGGCGGACCCCGGCGCCGAAAGTTTCGGCCTTGATTTTGTATTTGCCTCCGAAGGCTACTACAACGACGTGCTGCGGATCACGTACGACGGCCTTCAGACCCCCGACACCAACAACGTCGAAAACATTTTCCCGACCGGCGACAACGGCAGCACGCCGCGCGGCACGCCCGTGGACATGGTGGTCCTGGCCGATGGGACCGAGTGCCGCCTCAAGGGCTTCGAGGCGCGCATCCCGTGGAGCGTCCTTTACACCAACGACCGCCACGGCACCGTCGAGGCCGGCGAGGTCGTCCCGCGCGGCGCACAAATCCGCTTGTTCGCCAACCTCCATAATAACGACACCAACTCCGCCTACAGTTCGCCGGATGCCATTCCCGAGCAGACGAATGCCGCCGCCGGGGGCGGCTGGACGGACGGCCTGCTGACCACGGCGAATTACATCACGCGGGACGTGGACGTGGACGACGACGGCTTCCCGGATGTGGCCGGAACCGACGTCAACGCGCCGTTCCTGCGCGCCGTCGCCGGCGCGGCCTCCAATGCCGTCGTGTACACGCGGTTCAACGAAAACGTGACCACGAACACGGCAACCAACGTGTTCAACTGGGCGGTGGGCGAACAGACCCCGGCCAGCGTGGAAAGAATGAGCGACAGCACCTTCCTGCTGCACCTGACCAACATCCTGCCGTCCGCCGGGACGCTGGTCCGCGTGGCGGCGACCGGCATCGAGGACGCGTCGGCCAATTCCAAGGTCACGTACCTCTGCCTCTTCCCGACGGAGTCCGGCCTCACCACGTCCGTCACCGTGCGTTTCGTGCTGGAGACGGCCTCCGGCCTCGGGTCGTCGCCCGGCGCCTCGGCCTTCCATCTCAACGGCTCGGCCGAGCCGCTGGAGTGGGGCTATCCCCCGGCCACGTCCTTGCCGATGGCCGTCCTGGGCGGCACACTCTACTATCGCGACGTCACCTTCCCGCCCGGGACCCCCGGGCGGATCGACTACAAGTTCAGCGGCAGGCTCACCAGCACGGGCACGAACAACTACGAGGCCATCCGCCTGCACGAGTACGCCGACGCGAAGCGCTGGCTGACGCTCCCCACGAACGGCAGCAGCCTCGTGGTCACCGACTACCTCGGCGCGGCCGCCGCCCCCTTGCGTTATCCCACCAACACCGCCGACTACGCGGCCCTGTATGGCGATACCCGGCGCGGCGACGCTGGCGTGCGCGAGCGCACAACCGTGACCTTCCGCCTCGATCTCTCCACGCGCGATCTCTACAACGTCCAGCGCGTTCTCATCGTCGGCGGCGACCCGCTGCGGGGATTCAACGTGGACGGGTCTGGATCACCCGATTGGCCGGGCAATCCTGCCTACGTGGACTGGCTTTTGGGCGGGCTGGACCTGTACGACGACGGGACGCACGGCGACACGACGGTCGGGGACGGGATCTATTCCCGCCAGTGGAGTTTCACGACGACCGGCACGGATGCCGCGATGGAGCCCGCCGCGCCGAATTCGCTGGTCGGCGGCAATTATGGCAGCACCTTGCCTTATTACGGCGCCTGGGCCAACCGGCGCAGTCCGCGCAGCTTCGCCTACAAGTATGCGGTTGTTTACGGCGCCGAATCGGCCCTCATCGATCCGGACCCGGGCGGTAACCTCGAGTACTACATCGAGACAAGCGACACGAACTTCGTGGTGGAACGTACCTGGGCCAACAACGACCTGCCGTTCAGGCCGGCGGCCAATCCGCCGCAAATCTATGGCCTCCAGCCCCAGGCTACTGCCACCCTAGTCCTCTTCACCAACGCCTTGGGCGAAGCGCAGCACGGCGTGCAGATGTCTACGAACCTGACCTCCCCGTGGCTGGACTACGGGCAGACGGCCGCGGGTTCCGGCGGTAACTGGACCGTGACTGTCCAGAA
>JAHJJH010000355.1 GCA_018823105.1 Verrucomicrobiota bacterium
GAATGCCCGCGTCGAAGTCGTAGACCTGTTCCACTTCTTGATTTCCGCCGCCGAGGTGCTGGGCCTGACCGCCCGCGACGTGCACAACCTGTACCTCCAAAAGAACAAGGTCAACTTCCGACGGCAAGACGCCGGCTACACGGACAAGGACGAGAAGGACAACCAGTCCGTCAAACTATAACCGCCGGGCACGCCGGTCTGCCGCGAACCCCGGACACTCCCGCCTTAATCGCTCCGCCAATTCGCGGCACGATGGCTGCCCCGGCGCCGCCGGGCGATCCACGTAACCGTAGGTCAGGCACGAACCCGCGCAGGCCAGGGCGACCCGGGCGGCCGCGGCCAGCGGCCCCATCCCCACCACGGCCAACGGTCCGCCGGCTGAATCCGCCAGCAACCCGGCCAAGCGGACGATATCGCCCCGGTCGCGCAGGTGCGTCGCGATTTTCACGATGTGCGCGCCGGCGGCCCGCCCGCGCGCCACGATCCGCCGCAAGGTATCGGACCGAGGCGTCCGGGTGAAATCATGGAAAGAGCCGATGACGATTTTTCCCCGCTTCCGCGCGGCCCGGGCTATGGACTTCAGCAGGACGCTCCGGATTTCCACGTCCACGGCATCCACGGCGTCAAGATTCGCCAGGTAGCATTTCTTGCGTTCCATCTCGCCGCCGCGCCAGGCGCCGCCCTCCCTTCGCGAACGCAGGGTCAGCAGCACCGGCACACCGGTCCTTTGAATCTTCGCGGCGGCCTCGCGCCATGCGGCTTCTGCCGGCAGGATATCCGCGCGTACTTCCAGGAGATCAAACGGCCGCTTTTTCAGGCGGAAAACGCGCCCCAGACCGTCAGTGGAAATGACCGTGCCCACGATGCGGGGGATACGACCCACCGCCAGCTTTCCGATTCGTACCGTCATCGTTTCGCCTCTCAACGAACCCGGCCCAGGGGATGGACCCCATCACTGTGAACGACGGTGTGCGCCAGGCGGGCGCGCTGTTTCCGTTTTACTTTTCTCGCCTGCGCGCCTTCGGGATGCAGCGTTTTCTCGTACTGGGCAATAAGCGCCGGGTTATTAAATCCCTCGCACTTCTTTTTCCACTGGAGGACGGGATACTCGAAAATGGCGCATCGTTTCACGAGGTTCAATGCACAACCCCGGCACTTTTTAACGGGTTTGGTGCTGATCGCCGTCACGTGGAGGCCTCCTTCCTATTGAACCGTATCTTGTGCCCACTCCCCTTTACAAGAATACCCCGAATTCAGCGACTCCGCCAACTTTAATCGCCCCCCCATCTTTACGAGGCCTGAATCTTTGGTGAACATGTAGGGCCTGCGCTTGCGCATGGCCGATCCTTCGGCGCGCCGCAAGCAGCGGCCCTACAGGAGCCACCTTCACCCGATGTGCACAATTGCCCTGGTTCGCCAAGGATTCCGGTTACGATGTTGTACCAGCGACGGCTTTGGCCGGGACCAGGATAGTCAACGCTTTCGGAACGACCTCCACGGTTACATCGTTCGTGGGCTCAACGAGTTCCCCGTCCATCTGGATCGGGGCCGGCACGGCCCGTTGCACCGTCATGCGCCGGAACCGTTTCGTCACCACCCCCGGCAGGCGATGGAACGAGCCATTGAAAAGCCGGGGCAGACTAGCCAGCACGCGGGGCGCGTCCTGCCGCGCCACGACCACGAGCTCGAGCCAGCCGTCGTCCGGTTTCGCCCGCGGGGCGATCTGGGCACCTATGCCGTACTGGGTCAGGTTCGCCACGGTGAACACCAGCGGGTCAGCCCAGGACATCTTTTCCGCGTCCAGTTGAACCTCCACCGGCTGGGGCACGTAACCGAGAAGCTCGTACGCCGCGGCCAGCACGTAGGGCAGACTGCCGCGCACCGGGAAACGCTCGAAGGAGCGGACGAGCGCCGCGTCCCAGGCCAGGCTGCACGTGACAAAGAAGGGCCGCCCGTTGGCCATGCCTACGTCAATCGCGCGCCGTTTCGCGTGGCGTAAAACGCGCACTGCGCTTTCGGGGTCGAGGGGGATATTAAAATGCCGGGCAAACCCGTTCCCGCTCCCCACCGGAATAACGCCCAGGGCGGTCGGGGTGCCGACCAGCATGCTCCCGATGGTATTCACCATGCCGTCCCCGCCCACCACGAGGACCGTATCCACCCCCTCCTCCACCGCGCGCCGGGCCTTCTGCTTGCCATCCTCCACGCTATGGCTGAACTGGTAGGTCAGGTCCATGTCCGCGCCTTCCCAGTAGTCATCGAATGCCTTCTGGATGGCCTGGCTGGACCACCATCCGCCGGACCTGGGATTGATGAGCACACGGACCTGGCGGGCGGAGGACGACGCCGGTTCGCGCGGGATTTTGGAATCACTCATGGCTGCCGCCGGACCATTGCCGTCCTGTGTTTTTCCAATTCATTATGCTAACCTATTAAGCCGGTGAGTTGAAATGAGTGTCAAGTTCCAGGATTACTATTCCGTGCTCGGCCTTTCGCGGTCGGCCTCCGATCAGGAGATCAAGAAGGCCTACCGCAAGCTCGCGCAGAAATTCCATCCGGACGTCAACAAGGACCCGACCGCCGAGGCACGCTTCAAGGAGATCAATGAAGCCTATGAAGTCCTGGGTGATCCGGAGAAGAGGAAGAAATACGACGACCTCGGCCCGGGCTGGCGCGCGGGCCAGGATTTCCGGCCTCCGCCCGGCTGGGGAGAAAACGTCCACTTCGAGTTCCGCGGCGCGCCGGGGAGCGAAGGCGGCTTCGATTTCGCCGACCTTGGGGGCGGATTCAGCGATTTTTTCGAGATGTTCTTCGGCGCCGGCGGCGGCCGGCGCGCCGCCGAGGGCAGCCGGCGGCAGACCGGGAGAGGATTCCGCCGCCCATCGGCTGCCGAGGACCAGGAAGCGGAGATATCCATTTCGCTGGAAGACGCCTTTCACGGCGCGCGCAAGGCCATTCAGCTGCAGTCCGCGTCGGCGGACGAATATGGGCAGGCGCGGCCCCAGGTGAAGACGTACCACGTGCGCATTCCGCCGGGCACGACGGACGGCTCCCGCATCCGGCTGTCCGGCCAGGGCGGGCCGGGCGGCGGCGACTTGTACCTGCGCGTCCATCTGGAGCCGCACCCGGTCTTTCGCGTTCACGGCCATGACTTGGAGCGCGATCTGCCGCTCACGCCCTGGGAGGCCGCCCTCGGGGCGAAGATCCACGTGCACACGCTGGACGGAACGGCGGCGCTGACGATCCCGCCGGGGACCTCCGGCGGGCAGCACCTTCGCCTGCGCGCACGGGGGCTTCCGCGCGGACGCAGCGAGGAGCGCGGCGACCTGATCGTCGTCACGCGAATCGTGCTGCCCTCCCACCTGACGGAAAAAGAGCGGGAACTTTTCGAGCAACTGGCCCGCCAGTCCAGTTTCAAACCCGAGCGCTAGGCCACCGGTGAGACGCACACTATCAGCGCCCCCGCCCATCGTCAGCCTGATCAGCCTGGGCTGCTCCAAGAACACGGTGGACTCCGAGTGCCTGCTCGGCGAACTCGTTCAAAGCGGCCTGTTGATCGCCGAGGACCCGGCCGAGTCGGATATCTGCCTCGTGAACACCTGCGGCTTCATCGAGGAGGCCCGGCGGGAAACCGCCGACACACTGGAGCGGCTGGCCCGGATGAGAAAACGCGGCCGGCCGGGAAAAATCGTCGCCCTCGGCTGCCTGGTGGAGCGGGCCGGGCAGGCACACGGCATGCACACATTCCTTGCGCAGGCCGACGCACGCGTGCCTTTTCACGCCTACCGGCAATTACCGCAGATTTGCCGGGAGTTGGTGAGGCGCGACTCCGCGCCGGGTTGCCCGGGTTCCAGCGCGGCGCGCGACGGTGATTTCCTGGCCTTTCTCAAATCGCCGCGAGTCCGGATCGGCGGCGCGCACAGCGCCTACCTGAAGATTTCCGAGGGCTGTTCCAACCGATGCCGCTACTGCGCGATTCCGGCGATCCGCGGCCGCCAGGTGAGCCGGCCGATCGAGGACATCCTCTCCGAGGCCGGCCAGTTGATCCGGCATGGCGCCCGCGAAATCAACCTTGTGGCTCAGGATACCACCCGCTACGGCCTGGATCTGTATGGCGAGCCGCGCCTGCCGGAACTTCTCCGAAAACTCGGGGACATGGAGGCCGCCGCCTGGTTTCGCCTTCTGTATGCCCACCCCGCCCACCTGTCCGACGAGGTTATCGAGCAGCTGGCCGGCAGCCCGCATCTTTGTCCGTATATTGACCTGCCGCTCCAGCACATCGCGGATCCCCTCCTCGAGGCCATGGGCCGTAAAATCAACACGCGCCAGACGATGGATTTGCTCGAGCGCATCCGGAACAAAATGCCGCAGGGCGCGCTGCGCACTACGTTCATCGCGGGATTCCCCGGCGAAACCGACGCGCATTTCGCTCAACTCCTGCAACTGGTCCGCGACGGCTGGTTTATGCACGCGGGCGTGTTCACCTACTCGTGCGAGCCCGGCACTCCGGCCGCGGAATGGCCGGATGACGTCTCCCCCGGAGAAAAAGAGCGGCGACGCGCCCAGTTGCTGGAGGCGCAGCGCGAGGTGTCCCGGCAAAAGGGGCAGTCCTGGGTGGGCCGGACCGTGGAGGTCATGCTGGACGGGGTGACGGATCGAAAAGGCAGTCTTCCCCGGAATGCGCGGGCCGTCGGGCGAACGCGTCTGCAAGCCCCCGAAGTGGACGGCATCGTGCTTATTGTGCCGCCGCGGCCCCACCCTGCGCCGCGGCCCGGCGATCGGTGTCAGGTGGAAATCACGGAGGCGCTGGACTACGACCTGGTCGCGCGGTTTTTACAAGCCTAATGGGCTGCTTTGAATCTTTTCCTGCTGTCACAGGCGATGGGTTTCTCCAAAGGATCAGATCACAGTTAATTAAGTGTGATCTGCGCGGTCGTTGGAAAACAAGAGATTTTCAGCTTTAAACAAGGACAATTCGAGCTTCTGCACGTAAATACTAACGAATCACACTTAATTAACTGTGATCCACTGCTCGCGCGAATAAAGTGGAAAAGACAGCGGCAGTTTTTTGCAGGGAGCTTTGGAAAAGACGCCAGACCCCTTTTCTATCGACTCCTTTTCTACGAGCTCTGATTGGTTTAGATGGTGGGGCGCTTTGCCCCAAAGCGCCGAAAACCGCAGCTTCAGCGAAGCCGCCCTACCTTCTGCGATCACTTCGCCAGCAGTTCTTCCACCAAGGCGATCGCCTCGGCGACCTTCGACGCGTCTTTCCCGCCCGCCTGGGCCTTGCCCGGCTGGCCGCCTCCGCCTCCGCCCGCGGCCTTGGCTACCGGCCCGACCAGCCGTCCCGCGTGAATCCCCCGGGCCAGCAGATCTTCGCTGACGGTGGCCAGGAAGCAGGCCTTGCCTTCGGAGCGACTGCCCAGCACGATCACCCCCGACGCGAAGCGGGCGCGCAGGGCATCCATCACGCTGCGCAGCACGTCCAACGACTGCTCCCCCACGTCTTCGACGATCAGGGGGATGCCGTTGACCTGTTTTGCGCGGCCGAGCCACTCGTCCACCCGGCCTAACGCTCCAGCCGTCGCCTGCTGCTTGAGTTCCTTTTCCAGGCGGCGGGTGGATTCCATCAGGGCCTCGACACGGGCAAAGACCTCGTCCGGCGAGGCGCTCAAGCGCCGGGACAGGGTTCGGACCAGGCGATGTTCCCTGTGCGTCCATTCGTACGCGGGACGACCGCAGACGGCCTCGATGCGCCGCACGCCGGCGGCCACGGAGCTTTCGGAAACGATGCGGAACAGGCCCAGGTCGCCGGTCGCCCGCACGTGCGTACCGCCGCACAGCTCGCGGCTGTATCCGCTGATCTCCACCACGCGGACCGTGTCGCCGTATTTTTCGTCGAACAGCGCGATGATGCCGGACCCGGCCACGTCCTTGAAAGGCATCTGGCAGGTGGTCACCGGCACGTTTTCCAGGATCAGGTCGTTGACCCGCCGCTCGACGGCGTCCAGTTTGTCCTCCGGCAGGGCCTCGAAGTAGCTGATGTCGAAACGCAATCGATCGGGCGCCACGTACGAGCCGGCCTGCTTGATGGAAGGACTGACCAGTTCCCGCAGCGCATAGTGCAGCAGGTGCGTCCCGGAGTGATGGCGCGCGGTCCGGTTCCGCCGCTCGGCATCCACGAGCGCGGCCACCTGCTCGCCGCGCGCCAGGCGGCCCTGCACCACCCGTCCGATATGCAGGATCAGGCCCTCGGCCGGGCGCTGCGTGTCCCAGACTTCAAACTCGCCGGCGGGTCCGCGGATCAGGCCCTTGTCGCCGATCTGTCCGCCCGACTCGGCGTAAAAAGGTGTGCGGGCCAGCAGCAACTCGCCTTCCATGCCCTCCGTGAGCTCCGCGCAGCTCTTGCCGTCCGAAAGCAAGGCCAGCAGTTCCGATTCGTCGGACAGGGTCTTGTAGCCAGTGAAATCGGACTTCATTCCCCGCCTGACCAGGTCGGCGACCAGGTCCGCGTCTTCTTTGAGCATGCGCTGTTCCCGGGCGGAGCGTGCGCGTTCGCGTTGCTGTTCCATCAGTTCGTTGAATTGCTCCTGGTCCACGGCCAGCCCTTTCTCTTCGGCCATCAGGATCGTCAGGTCGAGGGGGAAGCCGTAGGTGTCGTACAGCTTGAACGCCTCGGCGCCGGGGAACGTGCTTTCCTCGCGCGTCTTCAAATCCTTGACGACCTCGTCGAACAGGCCGGTGCCGCGATCCAGCGCGGCGGCGAAGGTTTCCTCCTCCGCCTTCAACGCCCGCAGGATGTCCTGCAGCTGGCGACGCAGTTCGGGGAAGGTCTCCCCCATGATCCCTTCGAGCACGGGGAAGAGGGTCCCCAGGAACGGGTCACGAAGCCCGAGGTTGCGTCCAAACCGCGCCGCGCGCCGCAGCAGGCGGCGCAGGACGTAGCCCCGCCCCTCGTTGGAGGGCAGGACTCCATCGGCGATCGCGAAGGACAGGGCGCGCAGGTGGTCGGCGATCACCCGCATGGCCATCGCCGCGTCGCCCTCATAGGACTGCCCCGAGAGCGCGGCGAGGCGGTCGAGAAGAGGGAGGAACAGGTCCGTGTCGTAGTTCGAGGCCTTGCCCTGGAGCACCGAGACCAGCCGCTCGAAGCCCATGCCCGTGTCCACGTGCTTGGCCGGCAGTTCCTCCAGCGAGCCGTCCCCCCGGCGGTTATACTGGATGAAGACGAGGTTCCACAGTTCCATGACGTCCGGCGTGCCCGCGTTGACCAGTTCCGATCCGCAGCCGCGGGGGGTGCGGTCCATATGGATCTCGGAGCACGGGCCGCAGGGTCCGATTTCCCCCATCTCCCAGAAGTTGTCCTTCTCGCCGAAGCGCAGGATATGATCCGGCCGGACGCCCGGGACTCCCTTCCAGATACGTTCCGCCTCGTCGTCCTCGCGGAAGACGGTGATCCAGAGCCGTTCGGGCGGCAGCTTCCAGACGTCCACGAGCAGTTCCCACGCCCAGGCGATGGCCTCGCGCTTGTAATAGTCGCCGAACGACCAGTTGCCCAGCATCTCAAAAAACGTGTGGTGATAGGTGTCGCGGCCGACCTCCTCGAGGTCGTTGTGCTTGCCGCTAACCCGGATGCACTTCTGGGTGTTCGCCACGCGGGGCGATTCGCTCCGGCGGGCGCCCAGGAAGATTTCCTTGAACTGGTTCATGCCCGCGTTGACGAACAGCAGCGTGGGATCGGAGGGCAGTACCACGGGGGAACTGGGCACAATGGCGTGCCCTTTGCCCCGGAAGAAATCCAGGAACGATTGTCTGATTTCGGCAGCAGTCATCATACGGGCTTACCTTTCTGCGGTCACAAAAGCAGTGAAAACATGCCGCATTCCGAGTTCAATGGCAATCCCGAAGGCGCTTACCGTTCGGCTCACACCTTCCTGCCGCATCATAAAAGACTTCACGCGCGTGAAGTGATTTGTAAGTATTTTTCAGGAGAGATGGCGCCCGTTTCGGGGAAGGAGAAAATAATGACGATTCGATGCGGCTTCAGGGTGTTCGCGGCCTCCGTGCTCTGGCTGGCGTGCGCATTTCATCTTTATGCGGACACCGGCGAAGAGACCATGGAAATATCGACCAAGCCCGATGTGATTTCCTGCATTTACTCCGGCGTGAAGGAGGCGAAAGGGGCTCCGGTCGTCACCCTCCAGCTTAAAAATGTATCGGAAAAAGAAATAACCAACCTGCTTGCCGGTTTCCGTATTTATAAAAAAGGCGGCGATGAACTTGTCTATACAACCGGGGTGACCTACGGGTTTCCGATAAAACCAGGGGAAATGAAAGAATTCACCCTGTTCCGTTATTTGCCGATGAAGGAAAACGTCCGGAAGGCATTGGTAGATGAAGAAAGCGACCACGAGGTAAAACTCGTTGTTGATGAAATAAGCTATGCGGATTGAACCGGCACTTAGTAGAAACGTCTCCATGGCCTGTTGCCCGCACCGGGCGATCGGGGACGCCCTGTCGACAGGGCGAGCATTTTACAGGCCGCCGGGAAGGGCGCCATGAGCAGGTTCTGGTCCAGCACACCCCTTCTGATCGTGATGCTGGGTTGCGCCTCTGTTTCATCCGCCGATGCTCCGCTTTCCGCTGATGACTTTGTCCTGATCGACCGAACGGAAGCGGCTTACACAGTCTATGCCGGGATACCGAAAGGCCAAGTGGAAGCCATCAAGGGAAAGATCGCAAATACCCCGAAAGTGATTCTGGTCCCGTGGGATTCGTTTATCCAGGATGAAAGCACGCATGTAAAAGCACGGATCGCCAAAGATGAATACCCGGGATCCAGGGCCGCCGAGGGTGTTGTTGAACTCATTCGGAAGTACCCGGGAAATCCCATCGGTCTGACGTGGAATGGCGGCATGGCGATAACCTATAACGATTACCAGTACGCCAAACAAACCTATCGGCAGTATCAGACCAATCCCGCGGAGTACAACCGCGGCCGGCATCGATATCCACATGCCGATCCGGTCAATCCGCGCGGGCATCTGGGCCCCCTCCTGGGCTGGTAGTGAATCGCAGGGGATGAAGCGTGCCCTCGGCAGACCTTTGCCCTTCCCGCAACACCGCGAACCGGCAGGGATTGCTCTTGCTGATTTCTACGTCTCGCCGTGCCGCAGGGGAGCCCGGCCCTGCAGGGCGCGGGCCAGTGTGACGGGATCGGAATAGGCGATCGCGCTGCCGGCCGGAATGCCCAGGGCCAGCCGGGTAACCTTGACCGATTGCCGACCCAGCACCTCGGCCAGATAGGAGGCCGTGGCGTCGCTCTCGACGTCGGTATCCAGGGCCAGGATGACCTCGCGCACCCCCTCTTTTTCGATCCTCCGCACGAGGGCCTCGACGCGACGGTCGGGGATTCCCTCTCCCTGCATCGGCGAGATCCGGCCCAACAGCGCATGGTAGCGTCCGCGGAAGGCGCCGGCCCGTTCGATCAGGAGAATGTCCGATGGGCCTTCGACCACGCACAGAAGCTGGGCCTCACGCCGCGGATCGCGGCAGAGGGCGCATGGATCCTGGTCCTTGAGCGTAAGCCCTCCGCACAGGGAACAGAGCCGCACCTGGGCTTCCACGTCCTGCAGCGCCACGATCAGGCTGCGCAGCAACCCGGTCCCCTCGCGGACCAGGGCCATGGTCATGCGTTCCGCCGACCGCTTCCCAACACCGGGTAATTTGCCGAGCGCCGCCTGAAGTCGGGCCATGGGTTCATTGGCAGGCATCACACTCTCCCCGGGGACAGGTTTACATCGGCGGCATTTCAAGGCCCAGGCCGGATGTCAATTTGGACATCTCGGCGGCCGCCAGTTCCCGGGCGGCCTTCAGCGCGCCGTCCACGGCAGCCAGCACCAGGTCCTGGAGCATTTCCACGTCGGCCGGATCCACGACCTTGGGATCGATGCTAAGCTCCGCGAGGGTCCCGTCACCGCGCGCAACGGCCGTTACCATGCCCCCGCCGCTGCTGAATTCGACGGTCCGGCCGGCCAGTTCCGCCTGGAGAGCCCCCATGTTCTTCTGCATGGAGGCCGCCTGCTTCATCATCTTCATGATATTGACCATGGCTCTCTCCTGGATCCGGGCCGCCCGGCACCCACCCTATTCCCTCACGTCCACGATATCGCCGTTAAAAAGTTCCAGCGCCTTCTTGACCGTCGGATTCTTGACCCAGTCCTGCGTGGAGCGGGATCGCCCTTTCGGTTTTTCCGTGGCGGACTCCGACGCCGGCGCCGTTTCCGGCGAAGTCATGTTCTTCACCTTGATGTCGCCCGGCACGGTGGCCTTGGCGTCCAGCACGCGAAACTCGACGGCGACCTCGCGGTTCAGTATTTCGCTCATCACCTTGTTGATGACCTTGAGATTGCGCGAATACTCGATCTTTTCCTTGTTGCCCGCGAATTCCGGATCGAAGCTCACCACGACGCGCGCCCCCTCTACGTCGACTGGCTTGGCGTCGAGTAGGTACGCCTTGGCCAGCGGCGCCGAGTGACTGACGCGCTCCACGATATCGAGCCAGCTCTCGGCGAGCAGGGCCACCTCATCCTGCGCGCCGGCGGCCTCGCGGACCCGGCCTGGCGCGGCGGCCGGAGACTCCTTGGACGCCGGTGAACTCTTGCGCCCGGACGGCTCCTTCGACGACTGCCCCAGTCCGGCCTTCAATTGATTCAGGCGGGCAAGAAGCTCGTCCAGCGTGACGGACGTCGTCGCGCGGCCGCTCCGGATCAGCGCCGTTTCCAACAGCGCACGGCGGGACAAGGCATAGCGAATCCGGCTTTCGACTTCCGTGAGGATGTCCACCACCCGGAGGACGCGGCCGGGGTCGCACAGGGCCGCCTGCCGGCGGATGCTCTCGACCTGCGCCTCGGTGAGTTCGAGGCCGACCGGATCCGCGCCCGTGTATTGGCAGATCACGATGTGGCGGGCCTGTTCCAGCAGTTCGAAGACCAGCCGCTGCAGGTCCTTCCCGTTGCGATCCAGATCGCCCACGCGTCGGACCGCGGTGGCGACGTCGCCCTTCAGGACCGCCTCCATGAGTTCATCCAGCGTCTGCCGGGCCACCAGCCCGAACACGGCCAGGACATCCTCCTCGCGGATGGTTTTTCCCCGGAACGCGATGAGCTGGTCCAGCGCCGATTCGGCGTCCCGCAGGCCGCCTTCCGCGCCCCGGGCAATGGCCAGCAGGGCATCCGGGTCCACGTTCACCTTCTCGGTCTTCGCAATCTCGGTAAGCCGCTCGACGATGTCGCGCGTCGAGATGCGGCGCAGGTCGAAGCGCTGGCAGCGCGAAAGGATGGTGGCGGGCACCTTCTGCGGCTCGGTCGTCGCGAAGATGAACTTCACGTGCGCGGGAGGCTCCTCGAGCGTTTTCAGCAGGGCGTTGAAGGCCTGGACGGAGAGCATGTGCACTTCGTCGATGATGTACACCTTGAACGGGCAGCGGGCCGGGGCATAGCGGGCGTTCTCGCGCAGGTCGCGCACGTTATCCACGCCCGTGTTGGACGCCGCGTCAATCTCCAGCACGTCCAGGCAGTTCCCGGCCGCGATTTCGAGGCACGCCGCGCACTTGCCGCACGGTTCAGGCGTGGGGCCCTTTTCACAATTGATGGCCTTGGCCAGGATGCGGGCCGTCGAGGTCTTGCCGACCCCGCGGGGTCCGACAAAGAGGTAGGCATGCGCCACGCGGTTCGACGTGATCGCGTTCTTCAGCGTCTGCGTGACGTGCCCCTGGCCGACCACGTCATCGAACTGTTGCGGCCGCCACTTCCGGGCTAGGACTTCGTATGCCATACCGAAACCTCTACAGGGCCGTGCACCCTCGTTCGACGGAACCCGGGAAGCCGCATACTCCGGGTCCGGGCTCGGGCCAGCGTTCCTACGGCGCCCGGAATGCCACGGTTTACCGCTGCTACCTTCCGGTCCTCACGGGGTTCGCCGCTTTCCGTCGCATAGGGTCCGACCGTCATCGCCCATTGCCGGGACGCTAAACTTACCCGCGTCCGCCTGGCTCGGGAATTCCACCCTGCTATAGCGGGTTGCAGGTTCAGGGCACCGCTACCTCCCCGTCTAGCACGGCCATTTGGAACCATACCGGCCCGGCCCGGCCTTGGCAAGTCAAGGGGCTGGCGACGCTTGGTCCTCCACGCGGGCCGGCACGACAAGGACCGGGCAGGGGGCCTTGCGCAGGACGCCTTCCGTCACGCTGCCGACCAGCAATTCCCTCAACAGGCCGTGGCCATGCGAACCGAGAACCACCAGCAGCGGCTGGAGCCGGGCCGCCTCGGCCAGGCACTTCTCAATCGTGGGCCCCTGGACCAGCAGGCTTGTCGCGGCCACGCCCCGCGCCCTCACCTTGTCCTCCAACTGCTGGAGATCCCGGTGCTCTTTGCGCAGGTGTTCCGCCACGGTGTCACGCACCGTCTGGGGACCGGCTTCGTATCCGACGAAATCGGGATCCGGCGCCGCCACGTGCAAAATCACCACTTCCGCCTCCAGCCCGCGGGCCATGGAGGCCGCCTGCTCCACCACGGCAGCGGTCACATCGGAAAAATCCACCAAGGCTAGAATCGTGCTCATGCTTGCCTCCAGCTGCGCTCTTCCAGTGCGCCTTCTCTACCATAACCCCGGGCGCTGGGGAAGCAACTTATCGCCGATTACCGGGAAGCCCCCCCCGCAAGCAAGCTTCCTACAACCAGAGCGTTATGCTATAGAATCCCGTGCGATGGAGTGAAGGAATCCGAATGCCCGTGGTACGCCAGGAACTCGCGGAATATGCGCGGAAGATCGCGGCGGCCGGTTTGACGGCCGGCGCGGGCGGCAACATCAGCGCCCGCGAAGGCCGGCTGATCTGGGCCAAGCCCAGCGGTCTGGCCATGGCCGATTTGAAAGGTACGGATCTGTGCGCCGTGGACCTGGCTTCCGGCCGCCAGGTCGAAGGCAAACTCCGTCCCACGTCCGAACTCCCCATGCACCTCGCCGTCTACCGCGCCCGGCCCGACGTGCAGGCCATTTTTCATACACACTCCCCGTGGGCGTCGGGCGTCATTTCCTCCACCGAGGACATTCGCCCGATGTTCGCCGAAGTGATCAACGACCTCGGCGGCGTAGCGCTGGTGCCCTATCTCATGACCTCCACCCAGGCGCTCGCGGACGCCGTCGCGGACGCGGCGCGCGAGAATGACACGATCTTCATGGCCAATCACGGGGTCGTGGCGCTCGGGCGCACGATGCGCCAGGCCTTCTTCCGGTGCGAAGTCGCCGAGGATGCCGCCAAGGCCCTGGTCGCCGCCCGGCTGGCCGGCCGCCCCGCCTTCCTCACCGAGGCCCAGGTCGAGGCGCTGAAGAAACTCGAGGGCGGTGCCCACCGAAAGAGGATGATGGAAAGGTAGGGCGCGCGGGCCCCGCGCGCCGCGGCGGCTTGAGCCAAGCCGCCCTACCCTCACACCTGCATCCCCAGCCGCGGGATCCGCAGGCGCTGCCGGAAGGTTTCCCCGCCCAGCAGGTCGCGTTTGCGCCAGGGCAGGGCCCCGCGGCCGGTCGTCGGCCGGCGGCCCAGGAAAAGGGACGGCCCCAGGCTCAAGGTGTGTTTCCCATAGCGTTCGTTGACCGCGTCAATCACGCCGGAGATCCGGGTCATCTTATCGATCCGGACGCGGTCCTCGAACAACTCGTATTGCTCGCCCCGATCCGGCTCCAGCCGAGCCAACACGACGATCGTGGCGCGGTACTCGGCCCCGTCCCGCCAGATGCGGTCGAACAATTCGCGGACCAGCGGCATGACCTCCTGCGTGGCGCCGGTCGGCCGATGGAGCCGGGCTTCGATGCCCTCGTACGTGAAATCCTGGAAGCGCAGCGTGACCTGGATCTCCCGCGCGCGCAATTTGTGGCGGCGCAGCTTGATGAAGGCCGATTCCACGTTGCGGACCAGCCGCGCAAAGACCTGGTCCCGGTCACGGGTGGGCTCGGCAAAGGTCTTGCACTTGCTGATGGTGTAATAGGTGGACTTCTCCTCCGTCGCCACCGGGACCACGGCGTTCCCGCGCAGCTCGTTCCAGATCTCGCGTCCGATCTTACCGAGCAGGTGCTCCGCCCAGACCTCGGGGCGGCGGACGTAGTCCCACGCGGTCTGCAGGCCGTGCTTTTTCAGCAGCTGCACCGTGTTGGGGCCGAAGCCCCATACCTTTTCGAGGGCGATGCGCGGCAGGAACAGGTGCAGGTGGTTGCCCGCCACGGCGGTGAAGCCCGCCGGCTTGCGGAACTTCGAGGCCAGCTTGGCCAGCCCCCTGGAAAGGCTCAACCCGACCGACACGGTGATGTCGAGCTCGGCGCGGACGGCCTGCTGCATCCGGCGGGCGATCTCTTTGTAGGACGTGTGGAACACCCGGCGCAGCCCGGAGAGGTCCGCGAAGCCCTCGTCGATGGAATACTCCTCCACCACCGGCGTATAGCGGCGCATGATGTCGAACATGCGCTTGGAGTACAGGCTGTAGGTCTCGTAATCGCTGGGCAGGACGACGAGGTCGGGGCATTTCTTCCGGGCCTCCGAGAGCGTCACGCCGCGGGCGACGCCGCGCGCCTTGGCCTCGTAGCTGGCGCAGGCGATGATGCCGCGCTCCTGGCCCGTCACCACCGGCCGGCCTTTCAGCTCCGGGTGGACCGCCTGTTCCACGGAGGCGAAGAACGCGTCCCCGTCGAAATGCACGATCGCGCGGGGATAGGAATGCAATATGAGCGGTGCTTCCATATCACCTCCGAAGCAACCACGAAATACACGAAAGACACGAAACTAGAGAACGATCCGTTCGTACTCGACCTGGGGAAAGTGGTTGAAGTTAACCAGAAGGCCCAATTTGAATTCCGTGGCTTTCAAATAGTTGAAAATCTGGGCGCGGTGTTCGTCCGTCAAATCGGATACCGCTTTGATCTCCAGGATGATTTTGTCGAAACAGATAAAATCAGGCATGTACGCATGTTTGAGAGCCACGCCTTTATACATCAGCGCCAGAGAAGGTTGCGCCTTGAAGGTTGCGCCACGCAGCCCCAGTTCGATTTCGAGACATTCCTGGTAAACTGATTCGAGAAATCCGCATCCCTTCTCCTTGTACACCTCAAAACAAGCCCCCATGATCTGATAACTTTCATCTTCGTAAACCAGATTCATCTCCTCTCCCTTTCGTGTATTTCGTGTATTTCGTGGTTCTCTGTTCATCCGTACTTCCGGATTACGGCCCGGACGATGCCGCCGATGGTGAGGGAACGCTTGGGGCGGATGAACCGGTACTTCGGGTTGGCCGGGTCCAGCCGCACCCCCACCCGGTCCTTGACGAAATATTTCAGGGTCCACTCGTCATCCACCTGGGCTACGACCACGTCGTTGGGCTTGGGCGTGACGCCCCGCTCGACCAGCACGATGTCGCCGGGCAGGATGCCCGCGCCCGTCATGGAATCCCCCGTGACGGTCAGCATGTAGGTGGCCTCCGGCCGGCGGATGAGGAATTCGTCCAGCGTCAGGGTGTCCGCCAGTTCCTCCTCCGCGGGCGACGGGAACCCGGCCTGGACGGCGCCGAGCAGGCGCACCGAACCGGTCAGGCGCGGGGTGAACGCGATCTTGCCGGAGGCGGACTTCCGGAGCAGGCCGTGCTCCTGCAGTTTATTCAGCAGACCGTACACGGCGTTCTTGGACCGGTACTTGAACAGCGCCAGCATCTCCGCGTAGCCGGGCGCGCGCCCCTCCTGCCGGTAAAACCGGCGCAAGGCCTCGATTTTCTCGTGTATCTGTATTTTCCTGGGCATGGTCTTTCTCCTGCTTTCACCTTCATCCTACACCATAACTGAACGAAAGTTCAGTTTACAAGAAAAAAACAGGGCCCGCTGAATTCGCGGAACTCGCGCTGAATTCATGAATTTCCGCTGGGAATCCGGGTATACTACATAAGTGAAATGAGCCGGAGCGCGTCCATGGAGGCGCGGCACCCCGGCCGCAGGGTCACGGTGTTCGCCTTGTGTCTCCTCCTGCACCCCATGGCGCAGGTGTTCGCCGACAGCACGCACAGCCTGGTCGTGCGCGGCTCGAACCGCACATTCATTGTTCATGTCCCGCCTTCGTACGACGGGTCGCGGGCCTTTCCCGTGCTGATGATGTTCCACGGGATGGGCAGCACGGCCGCCGCGGCGGCCTCGTCCACCTACGACTGGCAAGCGACCGCGGACACGAACCGGTTCATCGTCGTGTTCCCCGAGTCGCTGTCGCCGGAAGGAAAGGATGTCCCCGGTTTCGAGGACTATGACGGCACGGGCAAACGCTGGGACGTCGCGCATGTGCTGGACCCCGACCGCACCGATTCGCAGGACGTGGATTTCACGGGCGCGATCCTGGACTGGCTGGAGACGAACTACACCATCCGGACCACGCACGTGTTCACCACGGGCCATTCGTACGGGGCGTTTTTCAGCTTCTACGTGTCGGCCTGCCTGGACGGTCGGATCAAGGCGTTCGCGGAGCACTCCGGGGGCCTTATGAGCTATACCATCCTCTTCGTGACCATTTACTGGCCCCTGGACGTCTCCGCCCCGCCGCCCTCCATCCCCGGCCTCCTGCTCCATTCGCCGGGCGACGGGACCGTGGCCTATTCCAGCAGCCAGTTGCTGCAGTCCCGGATGAACCTGCGCGGCCAGACGAACACATTCATCACCTTGGCGAACGAGCTGAATCACGGGTGGGACAAAACTAAAAACCAGACCCAGTGGGACTTCTTCCTGGCGCAGACTCCGGTGATGGACGACGACGAAGACGGCATCCCCGACCCGTGGGAATTCCTCCACGGGCTGGATGCGGACAGTGACGATTCCGCTGCCGATCCGGATGGGGATGGAGCAAACAACCTGGATGAATACCGGGCCGGCACCGATCCGCAGAATCCCGGCTCGGTGTTCAAGGGAGAGCCCGGCGCGGACACCTCGCCGGGCAAAATCCTTCTGCAATGGTCCAGCGTGACGGGAAAGACCTACTCGATCCTGTCCGCCACGAACCCGGGGAGCACTTTCAGCCCGGTCACCAGCGGCCTCCCGGCCACGCCGCCCCTGAACGTCTATACGGCACAACCTCCGGAAGCGGCGGTCTATTACCGCCTCGCCATCCCGTAAGCCCCCTACAGCCTAAATCCCCACAGCCTATTCCCCTTCTACGATCTCCACCGGGCATTCGGGGATCGAGGAGAGAAACATCTTGCCGTACCACTTGGTGAGAATCCGGCTGTCGAGAACGACGATGATCCCCTCGTCGGTCGCCGTGCGGATCAGCCGGCCGACGCCCTGGCGGAACTTCAGGATGGCCTCGGGCAGGGAGTAGTCGCGGAACGGATCGCCCCCCTTTTCCCGGATGCGGTCCATGCGGGCTCTGACCAGGGGCTGGTCCGGCACGGCGAACGGGAGGCGGGTGATGATGACGTTGCTCAAGGCCTCGCCCCGGACGTCCACCCCCATCCAGAAACTGTCGAGCCCGAAGAGCACGGCGCCTTTTTCCTTCCGGAAGCGCTCGAGCATCACGTGCCGGGGCAGGCCGGTCCCCTGCACCAGGAGCGTCAATCCCGCCCCCTCCAGGGCATCGCGCACCCGGTCGGCGACGTCTCTCATGAGCTGCGAACTGGTGAACAGGACGAACGCCCGGCCCTTGGTGCGCCGGACAAATTGTTCAATCGCGCGGGCTGCCTCCTCGCTGAAGCGCTCCCCTTGGTTCGGGTCGGGCATGGGCCGCGGAAGGAGCACCCGCATCTGGCGGTTGAAATCGAAGGGCGAACCGAGTTGCAGCGTATCGCATCCCCCGGCGCCCACCCGCTGCGTAAAATAATCGAGCTGTCCGCAGACGGCCAGGGTGGCGCTGGTCATGATCACGCAGTCCTTGGCGCCGAAGAGGCGCTCGGCCAGGAGGGGGCCCACCTCGATCGGTGCCGAATGGAGCACGGTCTGCCGGCGGCGCCGGCCTTCGCGCTCGACCCAGTAGACCTGGTCCGGCAGCGACTGCCGCAGGAAAGCCTCGAGCATATCGCGCATTTCGGCCCCGCGCCGCTGGGCCGAGCGCAGCTCGGCCTTGATCTCCTCGTCCTCCACCTTTCCGATCACGGTCCGCAGCAGGCCCGCCATGCGCTGGAGCGATTCCAGGAGCGCGCCGGGAATCTCCAACGGGCCGGATACGACCCGCTGGTTCTCGATCTCTGTAAATCCAGCCCAGTGACGAACGGCAGTGAAGAAAGCCTCCACGTCCTCCCCGAGCCGGGCCACCCCGTTGGCCGCATCGCCCTCGCGCAGATAGGCCAGCAGGCCCTTGGTCTGCTC
The DNA here is from genome assembly GCA_018823105.1 of Verrucomicrobiota bacterium. GTDB lineage: Bacteria > Verrucomicrobiota > Kiritimatiellia > CAIQIC01 > JAGNIJ01 > JAGNIJ01. Next base: position 18,376 of record JAHJJH010000355.1, read on the forward strand.
GGGGACGTAGAGCCGCCGCATCCAATGATCAAAGGCGAAGTGCGACAGCCGGATACCGAGATGCTCGGACGCGACGGCCTCTGTCATATGCGCCTCGTCCAGCACCACGATCCGGAAATCCGGCAGGAAGCTGACCCCCTGCGTCCGCAGCGCCATCTCGGAAAAAAGCAGGTGATGGTTGACGACCAGCAGATGGGCGTGGCGGACCTGGGCTCGGGCCTTCATGAAGAAACATTTGCGGTATTCCCGGCATTTCACCCCGAGGCAGTTCCCCTGCTCCGCGCACACGGCGCTCCAGACCTCCGCGGACGACTGCTGGGCCATGTCCTGCAGGCTGCCCTCGGCCGTGTGATCGGCCCAGTTCCGGAGGATTTCCAGTTCGTCCTGACCCCGGGAGGCAAACAGGTCCGGCCCCATCCGCCGGGCGCGCGCCAGGCGGCGGAGACACAGGTAGTTGCCCCGCCCCTTGACCAGCACCGCCTTGAAGGGGAGGTCGAGGTGCTGCTGCAGGAAAGGGAGATCCTTGCTGATCAACTGTTCCTGGAGCGCAATGGTATAGGTGGACACAACCACCTGGATGTTCCGGCTCACCGCCGCGTGCAGGATGGGCACCAGGTAGGCAAAACTCTTGCCCACCCCCGTTCCCGCCTCCACGGCCAAATGTCGCGATGTCTCGACGGCCTCCGCCACGGCCAGGGCCATTTCGCGTTGCTGGGGCCGCGGTTCGTAGGGAAAAGGTTCGCCCGCGCAGGCCTGCTCGAGCCGTCCACCGGACCGGAAGAACTCATCCACGCCGGCCCGAAGATTAAAATCGGGTTCGGGCGGAGTTTCTGTTCGGGATGCAATCATGCTTCGACCGGATGCCTTCTGTAGCATGTCCGCCGAGTCGTCTCCAGCTAATCCTCGCCCGGCCGGCCGCCGGCGCCGTGTAGACCATCCATTTTTTAAGTGACAAGCGGGAAAATTCATCGCAAGTTCTTTTGTTTTCGTTAGGAGCGAAAAGATCATGGACGCTGCCCAAGCCGCGGAAGTGACGATCCAGGCCCTGGAAGCCCGGGACATCTTCTTCCTGACCGCGATGATCCTGGGGGGGCTGGTGTTGTTCATCCAGGGGATGAACATGATGTCGGACGGCCTGCGCAAGGCCGCGGGCAGCAGCATGCGCACCCTGCTCTCGGGCGCCACGCGCAACCGCTTCTCGGGACTGCTGCTGGGTGGCGCCCTCGGCACGCTGATCCAGAGCAGCGCCACGGCGGTCATGCTCGTCGGCTTTATTAACGCGGGCTTGATGACGCTGTCCGAGGCGATCCCCGCCGTGCTGGGCATGAACATCGGCACGACAATCTCGATGCAGTTGGTCTCTTTCAAGCTCGGCGCCTATTGCTTTTTCCTCATCACGGCCGGCTTCATCCTCCAGTTTGTGGTGCCGAACGCGCGGGTCCGTAGTTTCGGACCTGTCCTGCTGGGCTTCGGCATCATCTTCCTGGGCCTGAACATCATGAGCGATGCCATCAAACCGCACCGGGCGATGTTTGCCACGCTCCTCCAGGGAATCCATGGCGACACGCTGGGCGGCGTCTTCAAGGGCCTGCTGATCTCCGCGGCGGTCACGGGAGTCATCCAGAGCAGCGGCGCCGTGGTCGGCATGTGTTTCGCCCTGATTACCAGCGGCGTGTTCACCAACTTGAACCAGGTGTATCCTATTGTCATCGGCGCCCACATCGGCACCTGCGCGACCGGCCTGCTGGGCAGTATCGGCACCAATATCGAGGCGCGCCGATCGGCGTTGTCCCACCTGGTGTTCAACATCATCAACTCGACCCTGGCCGCTTTTGCGGCGCCCCTGTTCTACAAGTTCATCCCGCTGACGTCGAAGGACCTGGTCAGCCAGGTGGCCAACGTGCATACCGGGGTGATGACGATGGGCGTGCTGATCTTCCTGCCGATCGCCCCGCTGTACGCGCGGTTCATCACGGCGGTCTTCCGCTCCAAAAAGCCGCCGCCGCAACCGACCTTCCTCGACCGCAAGCTCATGCTCTTCCCGGAAAAGGCGATCTACGCGGCCATCTGCGAACTGCGGCGCGTGATGAAAGTCTGCGCGGAGAGCTTCGCCCTCACCATCGACGTGCTGTTTCATCCGGAACGGAAGAAGGTGCAGGCGATCAAGCTGAACGAGAGTGTCGTGGATGAAATCAAGCGCTCCATGAAGGATTTTCTCGGCGTGCTCACCCGGCGGTACCTCTCGCGGCGGCAGGCCATCATCATCCAGCATCTCAACCGTTGCATGGCGGACATCGAACGTATCGGCGACCATATTGATGAACTTTGCGATATCTCCACCCGGCGGTGGAGCCGCAAGGAAGCGCGGTTCAGCCGGGAAACCCTGGAAAAGCTCTGCAGCCTGCACGAGGGCGTGGCGCGGGTGTTGCGGTTGGTGGTCGAATCGCTGAATCCGGATAACGAGGACTTCCAGGCCCTGGCCCAGGCCATCCTGCGCGCACGCGACGAGTACGTCGAAAAGAGCATCAATGCCAAGGCCTCCTTCACGGAACAACTGGCCGCCCATGAATTCGCGCCGATCGTCGGCATGTTTTTCAGCGAGTACGTGGCCTGCTACGACCGAATCGTGAAGCACGCCAAGACCATCGCGCTGGCGGAAAAACAGCCGTACTTCTGGATCAAGCGCCAGAAGCTGGAACGCATGGTGGAGAACGAGCCCCACTACAAGCCCCCGCCGCTGTCCGATCCCCACGACTTCCTCGACCGGCTCCACTCGGAGGACTACCTGTAACACGGGCGTCCCGCCCGGTCAGGGGACCGGGCCTACAGGGAAAACCGACCTGTCAACAGGATTGTAGGCCGCGTGACCTCACGCGGCGCGATTAGAGATGGGTTCTATATTATCTACGGCCCCGGCCGCCGTGCCTCGAGTTTCTCCACGACCTCGTCCGGCACGCGAAGCCCGCCGAATCCGCTGCCCAGTTTGACGTCGGGGGTCAGGGCCCCGTGAAAATCGCTGCCGCCGGTCGCCACGAGGCCGAAATCCGCGGCCAGCCGGGAATACGCCTGCTGCAAACCGGACGAGTGCTCGGAATAATACACTTCAAGGCCGCCCAGGCCCTGGCCGGCCAGCCGTTCGACCAGCAAGCGAAGCCTCGCGTCATCCAGACCCAGTGTGAACGGATGCGCCAGCACGGATACCCCCCCCGCCGCGCGGATCAGCGCGATCGAATCCTCGATGGAGAACCGGCGCCGCTCGGCGTACGCCGGCTTGCCTTTGCCCAGGTACCGGTCGAAGGCCTCGTCCTTCGTCTTCACGATGTCGCGCTCGAGCAGGACTTGCGCGAAATGCGGCCGACCCACCACGTCCGCGCCCGCATGCCGGGCGACCTCGTCCCAGGCGATGGAGAAACCAAGAGCGTTGAGTTTGCCCAATATCTCCGCGTTGCGTTTGTCGCGCCCTTCGCGGATCCAGACGAGGCGCTCTTCCAGCGCAGGATCGGCTGGCCGGATGAAATAGCCCAGCATGTGCATCGTCCCCGGCGAGAAGTCGGCGCTGATCTCCACGCCGGGGATGGCGCGCACCGGCCGCCCTTCGGCGGCGGCCAGGAAACGCGAAAGGCCGGCCGTGGTGTTGTGATCCGTCAGGGCGACCGCGCGCAGCCCGGCGGCACAGGCCTGCTCGATCAGCTCCTCGGGCGTCAGTGAACCGTCCGAAAATATCGAATGGGCATGCAGGTCAATCATGATTCTCGATCCTTGATTAGTCAGTCCATCATTGGATGCGTATGTTGTAGGGCCGCCGCTTGCGGCGAGCCGCCAAACGGCCATTCGCAAGCGAAGGCCCTACAGAAACGTCTTTTCTATTATGGACTGTTTCATAACTCGCGCGCCACCTGGGCCACCTGTTCGGCCGTGAATCCGAACTTCGACGCGAGGATTTTGTACGGGGCTGAGGCGCCGAACCGGGCCAGCCCGATGATCCGGCCCCGCGGCCCGACATAGCGGTCCCAGCCCAGCGTCGAGCCGGCTTCCACGGCCAGCCGTCTAGCGCAGGCGCGCGGCAGAACGCTTTCCCTTACCGCCTCCGGCTGGCGTTCGAACAATTCCCACGAGGGCAGGCTGACCACGCGGACATGCCGCCCCTCGCCCGCCAGCAACCGCCCGGCCTCCAGCGCCACAACCGTCTCCGAGCCGCTCCCCATCAGGACGACTTCCGGATCGCCGCCCGCGCTCTGCCACAGGACATAGCCCCCCTGCTCCACCCCGCCGATGCTGGCCACGCGATCGAGAGGCGGGACGCTTTGACGGCTCAAGACGAGGGCGGTCGGCCCGTGCCGACGGGCCAGCGCCAGCCGCCAAGCCTCGGCCGTCTCCGCCGGATCGGCCGGCCGGATCACGACCAGGTTGGGGATCGCGCGCAGGGCGGCCAGTTGCTCAATCGGTTGGTGGGTCGGCCCGTCCTCGCCGAGGAATATGCTGTCGTGCGTGAAAAGAAAGATCACGGGCAGTTCGCTCATGGCGGCCAACCGGATCGCGGGCTTCATGTAATCGGAGAAGACCAGGAACGTGGCGCCGTAAACGATCCAGCCGCCGTGCAGGGCCATGCCGTTGAGGACCGCGCCCATGGCGTGTTCGCGAATGCCGAAGTGCAGGTTGCGTCCATCGAA
>JAHJJH010000033.1 GCA_018823105.1 Verrucomicrobiota bacterium
CAACCGCGAATCCTCAAGGAAAAGCATTTGAAAATGCGGGTCGTGTCGGGCAGCGCGCAGCGGGAGGCCATCGGCTTCGGACTGGCGGCGCAGCCTTTGCCGGACGGGCCGCTCGATATCGCGTTCACGCTCGATCTCAATTCCTGGATGGGCCGCGAAACACTTCAACTCAACCTGCAGGATTTCCGGGCCAGCCCGTGAGTGAGCAAGAGGGTGAGAATATTTCGCCGCGTGAGGGCACGCGGCCTACAAAAGCGCGATGTAGGCCCGGTGCCCCCACCGGGCGATTTGGCGCGCGTGCGATAATAGCGGCAGTGCTTTTGTTTTCGGCCCTCACGGCCCCCGCCCGGGAAGACCGTTTGTGCTTCGTGCAATTCATCCATCCGGGCCTGGAGCACGAGCCGGATTCCGAGTACGGGCGTTCGTGGAATACGGAGCCGCACCGGCGCAAGTTTCTCAAGCAACCGGGCCGCTGCCTGTCCGCCTTGGAGGGCCGGCCGGTGGACGCCGACCTGGTCTTCTGGGGTGAATTTGAGCCGCCGTCCCGGTTGTTGAAGCGCTACGCGGATCCGGGTAGGGATGAACCGCGACTCCTATTCGCTCCCGAACTCAAAGCCTTCGGCCCGAGTGACCCGCCCCTCATGAATACCGATCCCTTCGTTTTCGGGGGCCGGTTCTTCTACAGCATTTGCAAGCAGAACAATCGTCGCGGGCCCACCGCCCTGCAGCGTCTGGCCCGGGGGTCGGTCATCCTTTTCGGGTCCGGCAAGGGTCGATCCCGGTTCGTCCTGGATACTGTGTTCGTGGTCGCGGATTACGTGGACTGGAATTTATCGAATTACCGGGAGCGTCTGAAAGACGTGGTGCCGCCCGAGTATTTCCATGTGACGCTCGAACCTATTGCATACGAAATGAAGATCAGAAATATGACCTCTTCGCAGACCTTTCGCCTGTATCTCGGCGCCACCTTCGACCAGCCGTATGAAGGCATGTTCAGCTTCTTTCCCTGTCGGCCGTACCGGGAAGAGGACGCGGGGGGCTTCGCGCGGCCAACCCTCCGCCGGAAAGGAATCATTACCGACAACCTGACCCAGGGCCAGCGGCTGAATCCCATGCCCGGCCCGGAGGCCGTACGGGAACTGTGGGTCGACACGGTGCGCCAGGTGTTGGAGCAGGGGCTCTATCTTGGCGTGCACGCCGAATTGCCGCGATTGCCGTGACGCGTTACACGCTGGGCGTGAACAGGTTCCGGCCTTCGAATCGCTTCGTGCCGTTGACGTAGCTGAAGTACTTCCGGCACTCGCAGCAGAGATACTCGATATCAATGGGCGTAAACTTTCGGCGCGCCTCCGGCCAGTAGTCGGCCTGGAGCCGGATCATCCTTTCCATCGTCGCCTGGTGGTCGGGCAGGCCCAGGTGCTTTTGCAGGAGATCCATGAACGGCGCCGAGCCGATGCCCGTCGGGACCGGGCTGTCCGGCCGGATCAGGGAAGGATCGAACCACGCGATATCGGCCACGGCCATGAAGATGGGGAAATCGTTACTCATGGCCAATCGCTCGTTGATCAATCCGGTGGCCGTCACCACATGGCCGTGGGCGTTGCGCACACAGGACTCCAGAAAAGCCAGGCCGTGCGGAAACAGCTCGATGCAGGCCTCCAGGCGATCATAGGTCCGGCCCTCCCAGTGCGCCTCAACTACGGGATAGACTTCGGAAAACCAGGGTTGGGCGGTTTCATGCAACAGGAAATTCCGCAGCTGTTCCGGTTGGTGAAGGAGCCGGGGCTTGAGTCCGTCGAGCGTCGAGTGCAGATTGCACCAGCGGGCGAAGAACAGCGCGTGCAGGAGTTCCGGCAGGGATGGCCCGGCCCGGCGGACAAATCGGAGAATCGCCTTGGATCCCTTGTCATCCTCCCGGAAAACGTTCAGAAACCGCCCGCGCTGGAAGATGGGGTCCGTGCTCCACGGCGGGGGCCATCCGCGCGAGCGTTTTTTCCGGATGCTTTCCCTTTCGCGGCACCAGTCGAAAAACGCCCGGACCGGGTCCTCGAGCTTCAGGCCGCGCAGGGCATCCTGGTAGGGATTGGACATGATCAGGGATGATGAAAAAGGCCGACCGGAAAGTCGAGCCCGGCGTCAGCTTGCCATGACTTGATGGAAAAGCGGCCGCCTGTCATTATCATCGCCCGCTGGCCATACATCACAGGTGGAGATGCGACATCACTTCCGGGCCCACGAACGAAATACGCGTGGCGCACATCAACTACGCCGTTGATGCGGGCTCTCACAAAAAGATTCTTTCACAAGCCCGGGCGGCGCGCCAAAGCGGATTGAACATGGATTTCTACGTGTTCAGCCGGCTGTTTGACAGCGCCATGCAAGATAACCTGCATATCCTTCGTGTTGGCTCACCTCACATGCACGACTCGCATGCGACGGAAGGGCGCCCGTATCCGTCCGGCGGCCTCCGGGAGGCGTGGCGCCTCCTGACACGGTTGAACACTATCCCCCGCCGCGTGGCGTTGAGCCGATATGACGGCGTCGTTGTGCGGTATCCCAAGTGGTCGCTGTTCCATTCGGGCCTGACCCGCCGTTATGGGGACCGGCTGATTACCGAGCATCACACGAATGAAGAGGCCGAAGCAAAAGCCATCGGTCCCTGGGCCGGCCGATGGTTGTCCATGTTGGAGCGGCATGCGGGACCGGGCATCCTGCGTGCCGTGAGGGGAATTGTGGCGGTCACCCCGGAAATTCGCGCTGTGGAGCTTCAAAAGGCCGGGCCCAAGCCGTCCATCGTGGTCAGCAACGGCATTTCGGTTCAAGAGATTCCCTTTTCCGGGTTCCGACCGTTCGACGGGCGCCTCCTGCGGTTACTTTTTGTTTCGTCTTTCTACCCGTCCTACCGGGGATTGGATCGCCTCCTCGAGGGGCTGATCCGCTACCGCGGAGCTGTCCGGGTCCAACTCGACCTGGTGGGAGAGGTGGCGCCCCGGTATCGCCGGGCGATCCACGCCGTCAACGCGGGGGATCACGCCTGTGTTCGGTTGGGAGGTACGGTGTTCGACCAGCCCCTGGAGCAGCACTATGGAGCCGCCGGATTGGCGGTGAGCACCTTGGGGCTCCATCGCATGTCCATGCGACAGGCCTGCCCGCTGAAAGCCAGGGAATACATGGCTCGCGGGCTACCGTTTATTGCCTCCTATGAGGATCCCGATATTCCGAATGACGAGCCGTTCACGCGGCGGTTCCCAAGCGACGACTCGCCGATTGATATTCAGCGGGTGGTGGATTTCTCCCGGGAGGTCTCCGGAAAGGCAGGACTGTCACGCCGGATGAGGGAGTTCGCGGAACAGCACCTGGAATGGACCGTCCGGTTGCGTTGCCTGTACGAGTTCGTCGGCTCCCTGTGTCGTCCGCCCGGTCCGTGAACGGGCCGACGGCCTGCTCGTCGCCGCCCCGCTTTACGAGGTTCCACCGCCTTGCTTTTATATGGCGTTTTCGGTATACTAAAAAAAGTGAAGAGCAGTATTTCAGGTCAGGACTGTCGGCTGCGCCTTGCTCTGCTGGCGGTTCTATCTTTAGGCCGACCCGTCTTCGCCGCGACGCACTACGTATCCCCCTCGGGCCTGCACCTCACCCCGTTCACGAACTGGGTAGACGCCGCGACCAATATCCAGATGGCGATCAACGCTTGCCAGTTCGGAGACGCGGTTGTGATTACGGACGGTGTGTATGTTCTGACCTCGACGTTGAACGTCACGAATGATGTGACACTGAGATCCGAGAACGGCCGGCAGGCCGTGCTGATCAACGGAAACGCCCCAATCCTTGGATCGGATGCGGTATTGTTGAATTTCGGCGTCCTCGACGGGTTGACGATCAGCAATGCCGGTCGTCACGGAGTGAAAAGTGAGTATGGAGCGGTCTACAACTGCCTCATTACTCACTCGGCGTCTGTGGGCATTGACAGCTATACCACACCCCGTCTTGTCACAAACTCCAGCCTCTTCGTCACCAACACAATCGTCCGGAAGAGCGGCACCAATGGGATCTTCACGTGCGCTGTCAATACCCGCATAAGCGATTGCATCATCACGGAATCCGGATCGTCCGGGGTCTATCTGCGCCAGAATGATGCCGCCGGCGCCGGCGCCATACAAATCCCGAGGGTCAGCAACTTCGTACTGCGGGCGTCCCTTATATCGAGCAACAGCAACAGCGGCGTCGCGCTGGGGGTCTATTATTACGACCCGGCCAATCCGGTGATTCCCATTCTCATAGAAGACTGCCTCATCGAGGACAACGTGGGCGGGCGCGGCGGCGGCGTGGCGGATTCCTTCAAGACCGCCAGCGATGCTTCATCGGGCGCCGTGTTGAGTCGATGCACCATTCGTCGCAATACGGCGGACAACGGCGGGGGCGTCTACTTGCGAGGCGATTAACAACCCAGGATTCGCAACTCGCTCGTCGTGGACAATCGCGCGACTCTTTGGGGCGGGGGGGTCTACTTGTCGGCGGGGGTCATGGAAAACTGTTACATCAGCGGCAATCACGCTGGCGACTATGGCGGCGGCGTTTATTTCCTTTATCAGACGAGCAGCAAGGCGCAGAACTGCACGATCGTCGGGAATACGGCGAGCAATGGCGGCGGCACGGTCTGGGGCCTAATTCAGAACAGCATTGTCTACAATAACGAAGCAATTATCCAGGGAGCCAACTACTACGGCGGGTCCTTCTTGTATTCCTGCACGACGCCCTCGCCGGGAGGTTCCGGGAATCTTGTCGCGGAACCAGGCCTGCTCGGTCCCTCGAATCCTCACATCGCGGCCGTCTCGCCGTGCATTGATGCCGGGAGCATGGCCCTGGCCCTCGGAGACTTGGATTTTGACGGCGAACCCCGGATCTGGGGTGAGGGCGTGGATATCGGGTGTGACGAGTACTATCCTCCCGGCTTGACCGGCGCGCTTTCCGTGGCCTTGAGCGCGGATTTCGACCGGGCGGTTGTCGGGTTTACCGTCGCCTTTGGCGTTGCCATTGAGGGCAAGGCGGAAGAATTCCGGCTCAATTTCGGTGATGGGCAGATCGTTTCCAATACTCTCGCCGTAACGCATGCGTTCGGAATCCCGGGCATTTACGACGCGATTCTCACCGCCTGGAATGGGGACGGCACGGCGAGTGCGACCACCACCGTTCAGGTATTTAGCGGCTACACGAACTACGTGTCGTTGTCGGGAGGTCACGCCTTCCCCTACACCAACTGGCCGGCGGCGGCCACGACGCTTCAAGCGGCCGTGGCCGCCAACATCCCCGGCGGCATGGTGGTGGTGGACGACGGCGTGTACGACAGCGACGGCGCCGTGGTGCTGGGTGATTTGACCAATCGCGTGGTCCTGACCAACGGCGTGACGATGCGTAGCCTCCATGGGCCCTCGGCGGCGATCGTGATGGGGCAGGGACCGAACGGCGCGGATGCGGTGAGGTGCGCCTATGTCGGCGGTAATTCCCGGCTGGAGGGCTTCACGCTGATCAACGGGCACACGCATGCCGGCAGCGGCCTTGCGGAAAACAGGGTGAATGGAGGCGGAATCCTGGTGGCGGGCAACGGGGTCGTGTCCAATTGCGTGATCACCGGCAATTCGGCCTACGGCCTGGGTGGAGGCGCTTGGGGCGGCGTGTTGCACAACTGCACGCTGTCCACGAATTCCGCCATGCACGGCGGCGGCATGGCGGGAAGCTCTTTATATGACGGCGTGCTGGTGGGCAATACCGTGGTCAGCAATGGTGGCGGGGCGTATGGCGGAACGCTTCAGAACTGCCTGGTGATGGATAACCAGGCGCAATACGGAGGCGGCACGGCCTTGAGCACGAACGCGCACTGCACGATTGCGCGAAACACGGCGGCGGTCTCCGGCGGCGGGGTTTATCGTTCCACGGTCCGGAACAGCGTGGTGTATCACAACACCGCTTTAAGCAGTTGGCCGGAATTCTTCAACAGCATCTGCACGTACACGTGCACACGGCCGGATCCCGCCGGGACCGGCAGCATCACGAATGACCCGCTTTTTGTTGACCTGGGGGGCGGGGATTTTCACCTGGATGGCGCCTCGCCCTGCGTGGACGTCGCCCTGGGCGGCGGCAGCCCGGTGATCGCGCTCGACGGCATCCCCCGCCCGCTGGATGGCAACGACGACGGTTCCGCCGTGGCGGACATGGGGGCCTATGAGTTTGTCAATGATTTGGCCGACACCGATGAGGACGGCTTGAGCGATTCGAACGAGTTGTACGCGGTAGGAACAAGCCTTGTGACGTGGGACACGGACGGCGACGCGCAGTCGGATGGGGAAGAGATCGTGGCCGGATTCAATCCTCTGGACCGCGACAGCTTCTTTTTTATCACTCGGATGGCGTCCTCCGGAGCTTCCGCGCCCGTGTTTTACTGGACGGGTTTTGTGGGCCGGCTGTATACCGTCCGTGCGACCAGTGATCTGGAGCAGGAGATGACCAACCTCCCGGCCTACGTGGATCAGCCCGGTTTCAACGGCGTGATGAGTTTCACCAACGCCACGCCCTCGGAATTCGACTTCTACGGCATCCGGGTCCGGCTGGCGCCCTAATATACGTCCTGTGCGTAAGTTGTGATGGCAGCCTATTTCCACTTCAAGATTCCGCGCTCCCGCTCTCTATCGCGCCCGCTACTTTGCCGGTATCCATGTTGATATGAAGGAAGAGCTCGGAGTTCGCCTGCGGAACGGAAGCCGGGCGTTTCTGCTCGGCCTTTTCCTTTCCATCCGGCAGGCCGGACCGGTTTACGGCGCGATTGAATTCACCAATGTAACCGCGGGGTCGGGCTACAACACGGACTTTGAGGCCAGCTACTGGTACGTGGTGCCGGCGGACTGCGACGCGGATGGGGACCAGGACGTGTTTGTCATGGGCCATTACTATGAGGGGCATGACCCGACCCGCGTGAACCTCGTCTTTCGGAATGACGGCGGTCTGCAGTTCACGGACATCACGACCAACGTGCTTTTGGACACGCGGTCGGGAAATGGCGCGTTCCCCCTGGATGTGGACGGCAACGGGTTGGAGGATATCGTCGTGTCGGCCGACCAGATCGGCGTCTATGCGTATCTCGCCCGGCGAAGTTCGGAATTCGGCTTCTCTCTGACCTACACCAACCTGGAAGGACCCGGTTGGCATTATGCGGCCGCTGGCGCGCTGGGGGATCTGAACGGCGATGGCCGGCTCGACCTCTTCGCGGGCCATCATCATCCGAGCTATGCCGACCGGATCTATCAGGGGAGTTCCAACCTGGTTTTCCAGTACGACGACGAATTGACGGGTCGGCTGGCCGCCTTGAGCAACGGGGCGTCCAGCGTGCTGATCCTGGATTTGAACGAGGACGGCCGGTCGGATGTGTATTATTCGGAGTTTCGTTCCGATGTCTGGGCGCATGACCTGGCCACGCTGTACTATGCCGATCCGGTTCCCGGCAGTTTCACCAACGTGAGCGGCCGATGCGGGATCCCGTGGGATGTCGGGGTCCTCAACTTCTTCGACATGGACAACGACGCCGACCTCGACGTCTTGGCTGACGGTCGCGCCGGCCTGCGTTTGTTCCGGAACAATGGGGCCGGGGCGTTTGCCGAGGTAACGGCCGGGTCGGGTCTTGAAGCCGTGTCCCCAACGACCGACAAGGTCATTGTCCACGGCGATTTCAACCTCGATGGCAGCCTGGACCTGGTCATTCGCGACACGGTTTATGTCAACGACGGGACCGGGGAATTCAGCGCGGACTGCGCGATTCCCGGCGGGAGCGGAGGCCGGTGGACCGCCGCCGACCTCGATGACGATGGGGACCTGGATTTGATCTCGCCCTCCGGCCTCTGGCGCAACGATTCCACGGCCGGCGGCTGGTTGGAGGTTGAGGCAAGGGGAGACGTGATCAATCCCTCCGCCGTGGGCGCGAAGATCCGTATTTATCAGGGTGGCCACCTGGGCGACGTCGCCCACCTGGAAGGATATCGGCAGGTTACGGCCGGCGTGCGGAACAACGAGCCGCTGCGGCAGCACTTCGGGGTGAGCACGGTTTGTCTCCATGACGTGGAGGTCCTTTTCCCGTCCGGCAAAAGGGTCGCGCGGACCCGACTGCCGTCTTCCCGGCGCGTCCGCATAACGGAACAGGAGCTGGAGCCGGCGTTCACTGCCGCGGCGGAACCCGCCGGAGAGGTGGCCGTGGCGCTGTATCCCACGGAACTCGTGGCGCCGGGGGCGCCGATGCTCGTGACGTTCGGGCTGCCCCTACCACGCGAATCCCTGCGGACGAATGAAGTGAACCGCATACGAGTACTGGATGCCGCCGGCGAGGAAATCCCGGCCTGCGTGCACGGCCTGACCCCCTGGTACTCGCTGGCGGATACCAATCCGGCCGCGTATGTCCGCGTGGCCCGCATTCAGTTCCAGCACACATTTTCGGGCCCTTCGCCGACCACGGAAACTGTTCGCGTGGAGTGGGGGCGTGCGGATCGGTTGCTGGACGTCCCCGGGGTTCAGGATCCGCGGCTCGGTTGGCATGTGGTCTCGTCCGGCACCTTCGAGGTCGCGGACGGGATCTCCGAGCCCGACGTGTATGCCGTGCTGCCGAAAGAGCACTTGTGCAAAGGCCTCCTGAAGCCGACCCGGATGTTTCCATTTCATGCGTCGGTGGCGGCGGCGCGTTCCGATCCGGAAGAGATGAAGGAAACTATCTATCGGCCGGGCACGTTGACGCAGGAGCACGCGCAGAAGAACAACTTCTTCACGATCATCAACGAGGACGATCCGGCCGTGGCCGGGACCAATCTCTGTCCGTACAAAACCGTCTACGATACCTGGCTGTACGACCGGGCCTCCGCGTTGTTCGTCCTGTATTTCCGCAGCGGCTTCCTCCGGCCCCTGCGGGAGGCGGTGCGTGCCGCGCAATTCTACAATGCACACATTGGCGAGGACGGTTTCTTCGATCTCAAGGAGACGCCGGATGCCAAGTATGTCTATCCGGAAGGCCTGGCTTATTGCTGCTGGCTGCTGGGCGATGAGGCCTCGGCGCAGAAAATCCCGCGGATGACCACCAACGCGTTGGCGGACGTGCAGACGCGCTGGTCGGACTCGATGAACTTCTGGACCGAGCGGCACACAGCCTTCAAGCTGCTGGCGAACAGCGTGGCCTTTGAGCTGTTCGGAGACCCGCAATACAGCACCACCGTGACCTCGATCGTGGCGGACGTGATCTGGCACCAGGATGGCGCGGACGGCGCGATCCCGGAAGCCCGGGTGGACGGCGGCTTGTATCATTACGGCCGGCAGCATGATTCGGACTGGGACGACAACGAATTTGGCGCATCGCCCTGGATGAGCGCCCTGCTGCTGGACGCAGTGCTCCGCGCCTATGCCTTGACGGCGGATCCGGAACTGGAAAGCTGGGCGCGCCGCCTCGGGAATTTCCTGCGCGCGGCCACCACCACCATGGATGACATTCATGGCGACCCGATGCACATCGGCATGTATGCCATGCTCTATGACGGGCAGAACGGCAATCCCGAAGAGGACACCACCGAGCATTCCCTCGAAACCGTGGCCTCCCTGGCCTGGAGCCATTATTTCTCGGAAAAAACGGGCGTACCGGACGGGTCGCTTTTCGCCATGGCCACCAACATCTATCGGACCTACGAATTGGACGTGGATTGGTGGCTGCGCCCGGCCGGGCCGGAATATGGGCTGCCGGCTTTCCGGGTCTCGCCGTGGCGCAAGTACGCCTGGGAGCACCGGCCCAGCGGCAGCCTGTCGTGGCTGCTCGGCCCGTACTTCGACAGCGACGACGATGGGCTGACCGATTACGACGAACGCGGCCACGTCGCCGATCCCTTCGTATTCGATACCGATGGGGATGGGCTGGGCGACGGGGACGAGGTCCGGGCCGGCACGGACCCGGCCGATTCGGACTCCTGTTTCAAAATCGTCGAGGCCGTTTCACTGGCCAACGACAATGTCTCCCTGATCTGGCTGGGCGGCGCGGGCCTGGGGTTCACGCTGGAATACGGCGATGATCTTCGTGGCCCCTTGACGAACTGCTACGCCACCGTTGTCGGCCATGATTCCGGAACGAATGTCCTGGGGGCCTCGTTGGGAACGGCATCGCAGCGTTTCTTCCGCGTTCTCGTGACGCCGCCAGAATAAGCGAGAAGGATAGCCCACAACCGTTGCAGCCGGAACTCTACCCCCGGCGTTTACGTCATCATCGGGCTGGCGCGGTCCGGGTCGATCGCTAGGTCCTTCATCGCCTGTTCGACCGTGCCCACAGGGAGGGTCTTTTCCCATGCCAGGTAGGCCAGGGTCGCCAGCGCGATGTGGCGGGCGTCCACCTCGAAGAAATCGCGCAGCGCCTCCCGCCCGTCGCTGCGGCCGAAGCCGTCCGTGCCCAGGGCCAGCAGCTTGCGCGGCAACCATCGGCAGATCGAGTCGGGCAGGGCCTTGACGTAGTCGGAGGCCGCGACGATCGGGCCGGGCGCGCCGCCCAGGCATTGCGCGACATACGGAACCTTCGGCGCCGCTTTCGGATGCCGGATGTTCCAGCGCTCGGTCTCCAGGGCCTCGCGATGCAGTTCCTTATAGCTGGTCACGGACCACACGTCCGCGGCAACGCCGTATTTTTCCGCCAGGATCGCCTGCGCCTTCAGCGCCTCGTTGAGAATCGCGCCGCTGCCCAGGATCTGCGCCGGGTGGCCCTTGGCGATGGGCGCGGATTTGAATTTATACAGCCCGCGCAGGATCCCCTCGCGCGCGCCCTCCGGCATGGCCGGTTGGGCGTAATTCTCGTTCATGACCGTCAGGTAATAGAAGATGTCCTCGTGGTTCTCATACATCCGCCGGATGCCGTCCTGGATGATCACGGCCAGCTCGTAGGCATAGGCCGGGTCGAAGGCCAGCAGGTTGGGCACGGGAAAGGCCAGCAGGTGGCTATGTCCGTCCTGGTGCTGCAACCCCTCGCCCGCCAGCGTGGTACGGCCCGCCGTCCCGCCGAGCAGGAAGCCCCGGCAGCGCGAGTCCCCCGCCAGCCAGGCCAGGTCGCCGATCCGCTGGAAGCCGAACATGGAGTAATAAATGAAGAACGGGATCATGCTGATCCCGTGGTTGGCATAGGCCGTGCCCGCGGCGATGAACGATGACATCGAGCCGGCCTCGTTGATGCCCTCCTCGAGGATCTGCCCGTCGCGCGCCTCCTTGTAGTAGAGCAGGCTGTCGGCGTCCACCGGTTCGTAGAGCTGGCCCGCGTGCGAATAAATCCCGCACTGGCGGAAGAGCGTCTCCATGCCGAAGGTGCGCGCCTCGTCCGGCACGATGGGCACGATGTATTTTCCCAGCTTCGGATCCCGCAGCAGCTTGGACAATAGGCGCACGAAGGCCATGGTCGTGGACACCTCCCGGTCGCCGGTACCTTCGAGGAATTCCTGGAATACGTCTTTGTCCGGAGCGCCAAGTGAGACCGTCGTCGGCCGGCGTTCGGGCAGGTAGCCCCCCAGCGCCTTCCGCCGCTCTTGGAGGTACCGTATCTCCGGGCTGTCCTCCGGCGGGCGATAGAACGGGACCTTCGCGATCTCGGCGTCGGAGATAGGGATCCCGAAGCGGGACCGGAACTCGCGCAGCTCCTCCTCGTTGAGTTTTTTCTGCTGGTGCGTGATGTTCTTGCCCTCGCCGCTTTCCCCCAGGCCGTACCCCTTGATGGTCTTGGCCAGGATCACCGAGGGAACCCCGCGGGTTTCCACGGCGGCCTTGTAGGCGGCATAGACCTTTTCCGGATCGTGCCCCCCGCGCCGCATCTTCTGCAATTGTTCGTCCGACAGGTGCGCGGCCATCTCGAGCAACTCGGGATACTTGCCGAAGAAATGCCGGCGAATGTATTCGCCGCTCGACACGACGTATTTCTGGTATTCGCCGTCCACCGCCTCGCCCATGCGACGGACCAGCAGGCCGTCCTGGTCCTTCTCCAGCAGCGAATCCCAGTCCGCGCCCCAGATGACCTTGATGACGTTCCAGCCGGCGCCGCGGAACGCGGCCTCGAGCTCCTGGATGATCTTGCCGTTGCCGCGCACGGGCCCGTCGAGCCGCTGCAGGTTGCAGTTGATGACAAAGATCAGGTTGTCGAGCTTTTCGCGGGAGGCCAGGGTGAGGGCGCCGAGTGTCTCCGGCTCGTCCGTCTCGCCGTCGCCGAGGAAGGCCCAGACCTTCTGGTCCGACGCTTCCTTCAGCCCGCGGTCCTCCAGGTAGCGGATGAACCGCGCATGGTAAATGGCCGTGATCGGGCCCAGGCCCATCGAGACCGTCGGGAACTGCCAGAAGTCGGGCATCAGCCAGGGATGCGGGTACGACGACAGTCCGGGCTTGCGGTGCAACTCGTGCCGGAAATTATCCACGCGGTCCAGCGACAGGCGGCCCTCGAGAAAGGCGCGCGCGTAGATGCCCGGCGAGGCGTGACCCTGGAAATACACCAGGTCGCCCGGGTGCTGATCGCCGCGGGCGCGGAAGAAGTGGTTGAAGCCCACCTCGTAGAGCGTGGCGGCGGAGGCGTAGGTGGAGATGTGGCCGCCGATCCCGGCTTCTTCTCGATTGGCGCGTACGACCATGGCCATGGCGTTCCAGCGGATGATGCTCTTGATCCGCCGTTCGATCTCGCGATGGCCGGGGTAGGGGGGCTGCTCGGCCGCCGAAATGGTGTTGATATACGGCGTGTTGGCCGAGAACGGCATCTGGACGCCCGAGCGCTGCGCGTGAACCTGCACCTCGCGGAGAATTTTCTGCGCGCCCTCCGGACCGGTGCGCTCCAGCAGATCGTTGAAAGACTCAATCCAGTCGCGGGTTTCCAAGTCGAGGGCCGCCGGATTGAGGGCGTCGGGCTTGTTCATGTCCTGTTTCCTTTGTCGCCATATCCCAGGGAGAAGACGGCGCGCCGTGCGGCGCGGCACGCCCATAAAATACGCGAGAATACGCGTCCTTCAAATCGAAAAAGGAAGCCCGGCGGAATGGGTTATGAGAAGATGCGGTAGCCGCGGCGCGCCGCTCCACGCCGCTTCGACGAGCCAGGGCGGTGGCGGGTCGTCTGGCGGCGAGGGCTAGTTCGCCACCAGGAATTCGCGCCAGGTCTGCAACTGGGCGGGCCGAATACCCCGGATTTTCAGGAGGTTCTCGAGTGTCGAGTGCGGTCGCGCTTCCACGATGCGCCGGGCCAGCGTAGGACCGATGCCCCGCACCGACTCGAGTTCCTTGACCGTGCACGTGTTGATGTCCAGGGGGAAAGACGGCTGTCCGGCCCCATGCAGGTCCAGGCGGACGGCCCTCAACTCGCCGTCCTCCTTGCGCTGCTCCGCGCGCAACACGGCCAGGCGTTCCGAATCGGTGGAGGCCCAGATGCCGGCGCGCTTGAGCATCGCCGTCGCCTCGAGGTCGGCCAGGTGCGCGCGCATCTCGTCGCGGCTGGTCCCGTCCGGCATTTCGCGGCCGACGCCGTATGCGCGGGCCAGGCCCTCCTGCACCAGCCACTCGCCCAGGTCCCGGCCGTCCGCCGTGCGCACGAAGGCATAGACCCGGTTGTCCGGCGAGCGCCCGAGCGCGGAGGCGAACGAGGTGTACACTTCGAAGGGCGCGGCCAGCCGGCCGCGCACGAAGGCCGCCGCCTGCTGCCCGTACCCGATCACCTTGCGCTCATTGGGCAGCCCGAAGTACCGCATCTGTTCCCGCACGCGGCGGACGTCCACGTCCCAGGACGCCTCAAGTTCGGGCGTGTCCACGAAGTACAGGCGGATGCGAATCCGACGGCCTTCCGCCTCGATCAGGAAGCTGTCCCCGTCGTTGCCGGCCTGCGCCACCAGCACGGCGCCCGCGAGGCGGGTGAAGGGTCCGTTTTCCGCCGAAGCGCAAAGAGCGCCCGTGAATAAAACGAGCCCGGCGAACACCGGAACGAGCCATCGCATGGTCTTCATCATATTCGTGATCCCGAGCTCGCCAGTGGACGGCCTGTAGGCGTGCTCCCGTCAATGGAAACAGGCGAACCGATTCGGCGTTTAAAAAGGAGGGCCTGGGTATAGCCGCACTCCCGGGCCTGTTGCGCGGCGAGATCGAATTTGAATCCCACTTGCTCCGGCTCATGCGCGTCGGAACCGAAGACAATCGGGATTTCACGTTCGCGCGCCCAGCGCAACAACTGCGGAGAAGGATAGACTTCCCGGACGGCGTGGCGAAGCCCGGACGAGTTGACCTCGATGGCCATGCCGGCGCGGGCGATCCGGTCGAGCGCCGGCAACGCCCAGTCCCGCAGGTCGCTGTCCAAGGGGCGGGAGCCGTTGCGTTTGAGCATGTCCAGGTGCGCGACGACGTCGTAGAGGCCGCTGTCAGCCATGCGCCCGACCAGTTCGAAGTAGCGCTTCCAAGCGGCCCGAATGGCGCCGAAGTCCCAGAGGTGCCGGAGCTCGTTCTTCTCCCGGGGCGGCGGTTCGAGGTAGTGAATGGACCCCAGTACCAGGTCAAAAGGATGCGCGGCCAGCCAGCCTTCCATGAAAGACTCACACCCCTCGAAGTAGTCGGCCTCGATGCCCAGCAGGACAGACGGATCCTCCTGCCGGGCGGTTTCGACCCCGCGGAGGTAGTCGGGGAACTCGTCCATCTCCATGCGGTGCCGGCCGTCGTACTCCAACGGGGTGGGACCGTGATCCGTCACGGCGATCCCGGGGAGGCCCCGGCGTCGCGCGGCGCGGACATAGTCCAGCGGCTCGCCGGCGGCGTGTTTGCACAGCCGCGTGTGGGTGTGGTAGTCGGCCGGCAGCATGGTTGGGGCCAGGATCATGACGGCACAATGTAGAAGGCGGACCGTCAGCTGTCAAATGACTCCCTCGGTCCCGTCTCACACTTTATAAAGTGTGAGACAGGGGTGCGACGGTACCCAGCCATGGACACCGGGTTCAAGATGAGATCAGCCGCACCACACGTCGCTGATGCGGTCGGAGTAGGTCAGGCTGATCCGGATGCGTCCATGACCGGCCTCCGCGAGGATCTGCTGTGCCGTCTGCATCGCCAGGTCGTGACGGTTGCACTCCGCGCTCAAGTGCACGAGGAAAACACGTTCCAGTTCCGGCCCGGCGAGTTCGCAGACGAGCCTGGCCGCCGACGTGTTGGAGAGGTGCCCCTGCCGCCCCGCGATCCGCTGCTTGAGGTGCCACGGGCGCCGGGCCTCCTGCAATAACCGCTCGTCGTGGTTGGACTCCACGATCAGGACCCGGCACCCCTTGAGGCGTTCGCGCACCAGTCCGGTCGCCACGCCGATGTCCGTGGCAATCCCCACGCGGTCCCGGCCCGTGCCGATGACGAAGCCCACCGGTTCGAAGGCGTCATGCGGCACCGCGAAAGGCTCTATCGTCAGGTCCCCGATGGGGAAGGGGGAGCCCGTGGTGAACACCTGCCAGGCGACGCCCTGCATCTCCGGGTTGCGGTTGAGGGCCTCGATGGTCCCCGCGTTCGCGTACAGCGGAAGGCCATGCCGGCGTTGCAGCGTGCGAAGCCCCGCCGTGTGGTCGTTATGTTCGTGGCTGACACAGACCGCCCGGATCCGCGCGGGGGACAGTTGCAGCAGTTCCATCCGCCGGAAGGTTTCCTTCGCGCTCAAGCCGGCGTCCACCAAGAGGCCGGTCCGCTCGGATCCGACATAGATGCAGTTGCCGGAACTTCCGCTGGCCAGCACGCAGACTTGCAGGGACATCGCTTCGATTCTCCGTAAACCCAGTGTACCACAATCCGGCAGGGTGAGAATCCCTCATGACGCGGCTTGATTTTTTCCCTGTAGACGGGCACGTTCTCTCTGCCGACGCGGGAAACCCGACAGGAGCCGACGAATGAGCCAAGCGCAGATGTTCCCGAACATACTGATGACCGGCGGGGGCGGATACGTGGGCAGCGCCCTCGTGCCGGCCCTGCTGAAACAGGGCCACAAGGTGAAGGTGGTGGACACCTTCTGGTACGGCGAGCAGGTCTTCGGCGACTGCAACGCCCACCCGGCCCTGACCCGCATCGGGAAAGACATCCGCGACACCGCGGCGATGAAGGAGGCCATGCGGGGCGTGGATGCCGTCATCCACCTCGCCTGCATCTCCAACGATCCGAGCTTCGAGCTCGACCCC
>JAHJJH010000034.1 GCA_018823105.1 Verrucomicrobiota bacterium
ACGATGGATGACGGAAACCGCCGCGCCCGCCCGGACCTTCCGCAGCGCGGCCGCCTGCGCGCGTTTCACGGCGCGATACATCCGCCGCACCTCGGGGGTGGCGCGCCCACGCACGACGGTCCGAGTCAGGTCCCCCCAGTAGCCATCCGTCCGGCTCCTCGGGAAAATATCCAGAACGATCGGCTCACCGGCGCGGAGCGGTCCGCTGCCGCGCTCGTGCGGATCGGCGCCCTGGGTTCCGCCGGCGGCGATCGTGTCCGTCGCGGCGCAATCCTGTTCCAGGAGGGCCTGGTCTATTTCGCGCCGCACGCGCTCGGAGGTGAGCACGCGCCCCGCGATGTGCAGCACGCCGTCGGAACGGATTTGCGCGCGGCGGATCAGGGCCACCGCCCTGCGCATGGCCCGCACGGCCGCCCGCTGTACGCGTTGCATCCGCAGGATTTCATCGCCGTTTTTCACCAGGCGTCCGGGAAATATCGCGGCCGTCGCCACCTTCACTCGAAAGCCCGCCCGCTCGATGTGTCGGGCCAGCCCGACGGGGAACTCGGCCGGCACCACAAGGCTTCGCCGCTGCATTTTCCGAAGCAGCGCGATAATCCACTGCTTGCGTTTCCTCCTGGTGGAACGGCCATGAACCAAGTCGGCGGGCGTCAACACGCGGATGCCTTTTTTCACCTGCCGAGTGGCCCGCCCGGCCTCCAGGGAAGGCACGACCAGGAAACGGTGCCCGGAGGTTTTCAGATACGCCACGGGGTCCACGGCGGAAAAGCCCGTGGCGTATACCAAATCAGGCACGGATTCGGGTGCGCCCACGATTAAAACGGACCCTGTTAACTTTTTCATTCTGCAGCCCTTAGGAAACGGCTCGGAACACCTTTCTTATGGGTAAAAAAGTCTATTTCATTTCATGAACAGACCGCATTGCTCCAGCATAAATCGTTTCAGTCGTCCAGCAAAGCTGCCTCAAAAAAATCCAACATTTCGTAGGCTGGAAAAAACTCACCACCATTCATTGTGTGCCTCGTTTTTTTTAACATTTTTCAAATCATTTGTCTTGTGCTTCTGTTTTTCCAGCCTAAGGTTGCAGTCGTACAGGCACACGGACAAACACTGAATGCTGTTAATAAGCTGTGGATAAGCTGCGGAACAAGTCCTTAGATTCTGATGTAACTGTTTTGAAAAGCTTGGCTAATTATCACTGGCAGGTGGCGCCGGGAAGTCAAGAATAAGGTTGTTCGTTCTGCAATCGGTTTGGCGGGGGCTTGAGCTTTCCACGGGAAAGGTCCGCAGTAGCGCGGACCGCAGGGTATTCAAGTGGTCTTTGTCCGTGAATGAGGACGCCGTAGGTTGTTTATAGATTTGATGGTCGTCCGAAACACGGAGGGGTGATCTGTGGAAATGCAGGTTTCGCTCGTATGGTCCAAAGCCCGCGAGCAACTCTCGGAAACGTTGCCCAGGGACGTTTTTGAGCGGTGGATTGCGGTCATTCAGCCGGAGAGTCTTTCGGCCGACACGATGGTCTTGAGTGTTGCCAACGACTTCTACCAGACATGGTTGGAGGAAAATTATCTCCCGCTGATCCGCAAGGCGGTAAGCGCGGTCTGCGGCTTGCCGATGCAGATCCAATTGACGGTAGACGCCACGCGATCGAGCCTCCCGGCTCGACCGGTCGAGAAAGCTCCTCGCCGCAAGCCGACGGGACCGGCGTCGGCTTCGCCCAATCTGAATGCGGCTTACACGTTCGAGAATTTCATCGTGGGTTCGTCGAACAGCCTCGGCCACGCGGCCTCCCTGGCCGTCGCCGATTCACCCGCCCACGCCTACAACCCGCTGTTCCTTTACGGCGGGACCGGGCTGGGCAAAACACACCTGATGCAGGCCATCGGGAATCACGTGGTTCCGCGCTCCCGCCTTTCCGTGTTTTACACCTCCTGCGAGGCGTTCACGAATTCCTACATTGACGCGCTCCAGAGGAAGGCGCTGGTGGATTTCCGCAAGCGTTTCCGCGGCTACGACGTGCTGCTGATCGACGATGTCCACTTCCTGGCCGGCAAGGAAGGCCTGCAGGAGGAGTTTTTCCACACGTTCAACGCGCTGTATGAAAGCCGGAAACAGATCGTCCTGACCTGCGACCGGCCGGCCAACGAAATCCCCGCCATCGAGCACCGGCTGGTGACGCGCTTCGAATGGGGCATGGTGGCCGAACTCGAGCCCCCCGACGTCGAGACGCGCATCGCCATCCTCCGCCAGAAACAATTGCAATGCAGCCTCCAGTTGCCGGACGAGATCATCCATTTCATCGCCGAGATCATCCGGTCGAACATCCGCAGCCTGGAGGGCGCCCTGACCCGCGTGGTCTCCTATGCCTCCCTGACGCAGAAACAGGTGACGCTGGAGACGGTGGAATACCTGCTCCGCGACAAGATTGACCAGGCGCAGAAGGAAACGTTGAGCGCCGAGGCCATCCAGCGGGCCGTCGCGGACCACTACGACATCCGCCTCGGCGACATGACCGGACGCCAGCGCTCGCAGAGCATTGCCCTGCCGCGCCAGGTGGCCATGTATCTCTGCCGCACCTTGACCAACCAGTCGCTGCCCACGATCGGCGAGCGGTTCGGGCGCAATCACGCGACCGTGATTTACTCCTGCCGGCAAGTGGCCGAGAAGATGAAGACCGACACGGCACTCCGCCAGACCGTCGGCGTACTGAAACAGCGTCTCATGCGCGGTTGAACCATGGGCGCCTTTCCGGATGAACTCGAGCGCGTGCCTGTCAACAACCCTGGGGACAGGCGGAGGGAGAAAGAATCAGCGATGTGGACAAGTCGGCCTTCTCCACAATCCTGTACGGTTGCTGCACTCTTGTCCACAGGTCTGCTCACAGGGCGGCCGCGGGAAACGGCCGCGCGGCTGTCATCCATTCTTGATCTTCCACATATGAACAGGACATAATAGTAGTAAGAGATTGAAAATAGATTAGTCTATTCTTAGAAACAGCTGTGGAGAAAAGCGAGGTCGAGCCATGAAACTTAAGATCGCCAAGGATGCGCTGCTGGAGGGTCTGCAAAAAGTTCAACCCGTGGTCAGTGCCCGCACGACGCTGCCCATCCTGCAGAACATCCTTTTCAAGACGGACAAGGAAAAGCTGTGGCTGTCCGCGACGGATTTGGATCTGAGCGTCCGGGCGGGGGTTCCGGCCGAGGTGTCGAAAGTGGGCGCCACGACCCTGCCGGCCCGGCGCGCGGCCGGCATCTTCAAGGAATTGCCGGCCGGCGATATCGAGGTGGAGACCGATGACAAGGACCAGACCTCCATCCGCAGCGGGGGGGCTTTCTTCAAGATCATCGGCCTTTCGGAGGACGAATTCCCGCCTCTGCCGAAGTTCGACGGTGGGAAGACGTACACCTTGGACCAGCGGGTGTTCCGGGACATGCTCCTGAACGTCGGATATGCCGCGTCCACCGACGAAAGCCGTCTGACCCTGAACGGCGTGTTGTTGAGCTTCAAGGGCGACAAATTGAGCGTGGTCGCTACCGACGGGCGGCGCATGGCGCTCTACGAGCAGGAAATGGAATTCCCCAAGGACGCGGAGGCTGAACTGATCGTCCCCGCAAAGACCGTTGCCGAGCTCTCCCGGACGCTGGGCACCGAGGGCAGCCTGAAAATTCATGCGGCGAACCGGCAGGCCGCTTTTGAATTCAATGACCTGCTGGTGGTGTCGAAGCTGATGGAGGGAACGTATCCGAACTTCCGGCAGGTGATCCCCGCCCAGAGCGAGGAGCGGGTGAAGATCGAGCGCGAAGCGCTGCTGACGGTGGTCCGGCGCGTGGCGTTGATCGCGAGCGAGGGATCCAATTCGGTCCGGCTGACTTTTTCCAAAAACAAGCTCGAGGTCTCGGCCATTTCTCCCGAGGTGGGGGAAGCGCGCGAGACGCTGGCGATCAACTACGCCGGAAAGCAGATTGCGGTCGCGTTCAATCCGGCCTTCGTCATAGACCCGCTGAAGAACCTGGTGTGCGACGAGGTGGTCATGGAACTGACGGACGATTTGAGTCCGGGCGTGTTGAAGTGCGATCTGCCCTTCCTCTACGTGCTGATGCCCATCCGGCTGAACTGAAGAGGGCGCCGTCGGCAGGGGGGGTGGCTGCCCGACTAGGATTCGAACCTAGACAAACTGATCCAGAGTCAGTTGTGCTACCATTACACCATCGGGCAATGGGACCGACACTTACAACGACCGGGCGGCACGAGTCGAGTCTAAAGAAAGGGTAGCGCGGGCCGTTGGAGGGGCAAGGAATGAAGCTTTTACTGGTGCGACACGCGGCCGCCGTGGAGCCTGCCGCCTTTCCCGGTCCCGATCTGGAGCGTCCCCTGACGGCGGAAGGGAAGAAGAAAGCCCGGCGGGTAGTCAAGGTGCTGTCCGCGCTGTATCCGGAACTGGAGGTCATCCTCACGTCGTGTGCGCGACGCGCCGTGGAAACCGGGGAAATTCTGGCTCAAGGCGGAAAAAAGGCGAAGCTGCTGCACTCCGAACGGCTGAATCCCGGCTGCGACATCAAGGATCTGGGGCGGGCCCTTGCGGATCTTCCGAAACAGCCGTCCTGCGTGGCCATAGTAGGGCATGAGCCCGACCTGTCCCGCATCCTGGCC
Source organism: Verrucomicrobiota bacterium (assembly GCA_018823105.1). GTDB lineage: Bacteria > Verrucomicrobiota > Kiritimatiellia > CAIQIC01 > JAGNIJ01 > JAGNIJ01. The sequence goes on from JAHJJH010000034.1 coordinate 4,651, forward strand.
CACATGGCCGGGGCTGGAACGTTGCGGGTCGAATTCAAAAAGGCGGCCTGCGCCGAGGTCGAGATCAACCAACTGCTCAAGGGCGAACTGAAAGCGCTGCTTCCGCCGTCGGCCCTCCTGCACAAGGGCAAGGCCGAGTGAGGCCGGCGCCGCGGGATGTTGTGGCGCCCTGCCGATCCTGACCGCGACCACGAGGCCTGTAGCCGGTTTCGATGAAGCCGGCTCTGCCGTGCGGGCACGTCAGGCCAGATCCGTTTCAAGGCGCGACTTCAGGGCCGCCTTGCTCATGGCCCCCACCATCTGCTGCTGCACCACCCCCCCCTTGAACAGGAGCAGGGTGGGAATGGAGCGAACACCGTACTCTCCGGCCAGCTCTGGACTTTCGTCCACGTTGACCTTGGCGATCTTCAGGCGGCCGGCCAACTCGGTGCTCATCTCGTCCAGCACCGGCGCGATGACGCGGCAGGGCCCGCACCACTCGGCCCAGAAATCCACCAGCACGGGAAGCGCGGAATCCGTCACTTCCTTTTTCCAGTTATCCGCGTTCACTTGAACGATGCCTGCCGCGGTCATGACGCTTTCTCCTTCCGGGGTCGCGGATCATTTGATCAGGGAATTGAGCTGCGAACGGATTGTGGTCAGGACTTCTTTACGGATGGGTTCGGGCACCACGAAATGATGGGTGTGCTCGAGTTCCCAGAACACCTTCTGGGCGATGGCATAGGCCAAGTCTTCCAGCTTCATGGGTGAACCTCCGGCAAATCCAGCGGCTGCGGGTCAAACTCCGCCCGGGAACGGCATGTGGGGGGGGATCAGGGTGTCCAGCGTCCCCACCTGCGCGGCCAGGACATAAATCAGCACGCAAGCCACCAGGACGGCCGCGAGGGCGACGATAGAGAACACGGTGCCGGCTTCTTCTTCCGTCGGCGCCCCGGTGGGCGCGCCGGGTTCGGCCCGCGATACGGCCACCGACGGCTTGCTGACGACCAGCGGCCGGGCCGTGGGCGGGCCGCCTTCCGGGCGCTTGATACGGATGGTTTTGCGCCGGGTGGGCGCCTCGGCGCCCGTCGCCTCGGCCACTTCCTGCGGCAGCTCAATGCGGGCCGTTTCGCTCTTTCTCGCCTCGGCGGCGATGGGCTCGGACGGGGTCATCGGTTCGGAAACCGGCTTGATGAGCCCCGTGGCCGCCCCTTCCGGGCGCTTGATGCGGATGGTCTTGGGCGCGGCGGCGGCTTCGGCCGCCTGGATCTTGCTGGGATCCAGGATGGCGGTCCGGCGCTTGAAAATGTCTTCATCGCCGCCCAGCACCTCTTTCAAATCAATGCGCGCCGTCTGTTTCTTGGCCGCGTCGAGGTCGGGAATGGATATTTTCGGGATCGGCGCGGTGGCGCTCTTGGCCTTCTGGGCCGGCCCCTTGGCCGCTGCCCTCATACGCTCGACTTCGCTCACCACCCGGACGGGAGGCGCTGGAGATTCGATGCGTGCCGTGGTTTTCTTCGCCAGGTCCGCGGCATTCGCCGGTCGCGCTTCGGACAATTCGATCCGGGAGGTCTCGGACTTGCCGGCCGGCTTGGGTTGGATGGGGAGGCTCGGTGGAGGCGCAGGCGCGACCGGCGGAGGCGCAGGCGCGACTGGTGGAGGCGCAGGCGCGACTGGCGGAGGCGCAGGCTTTCCGTTGCCGTTCAGCTTGATGCGGGGCGGGATCGGTGTTTCACCCGAGTTGTCTTCAGGAACGTTTTCCGCCATGGCCGGTTCCTCCATCTCGTGCCGAATTCGCCCAAACGGGAAAAGACGTCGTTCCGACGCCCTGCATCCAAAGATTCAGGCGTTTGTTCTCAAATGAAGACTATGAGGTTGCCGTGTCGGCGTCAAAGGAAATTATTGTCCTGCGGCGGGCTTTGATAGTGTATACCTCGGTTCACGAAACATGAAAACAGAACCACGATTCCGGCCGGGCCTGCTGTTACTCTGGATAGGGCTGATCTGTGGCGGGGGGTGCGGGGAAGACCCTGCCGCGCCCTACGGGTACACGGATGATTTGCCGCCGGCCATCCCGGAATCCGGCGGGCGCGTCCTGGAGGGCGCCGAGGAAGAAAACCTGGCTATGCGCCTGACCCGGGAGGCGAGTGCCCCGGACGGGGAGGGCACCAACGAAGACTGGGTTCAGCGGAAAGTGGAATCCGTGGACCAGGATGTCCTGTTCCCGCGCTGGGAAGCCCATCGGCGGGCGGCCGGCAAGTACGAGGTAAGCTTCACGTACACGCTGGTGGGCGCCGGCGAGTCCGTGGCGCGGGGCGGGTTTGCGTGGACGGCGGATGTGGTCCTTCTGCTGGTTTCTCCGCCACGGGAGATGCACCCGGACGAACTGATGCCGCGGGCCTCGCGGGTCTATCAAAGGCGGGGCTTGGACCGCCAGCGCATCGAGTTGATTGAGGAATGAAAAATTCGCCCCCTCGTGCGTCCGGCCCGTCCGCCCGGGGCATCACCGCCGCGGTGATCATGGCCTGGCGCATGCTCATGCGATACCTGATCAACGCCTTCCTGGGGCACGACTACTTCGTCTCCCGGCTGCTCATCATCGGCACCAACCAGAACGCGCTGCGCCTCATGCTCCAGTTCACCCGCCGGAGCAACATCAGGTGCGAGCTCGTGGGGTACATCAGCACCGACTCCGAGGAGC